>NZ_JBQENZ010000005.1:0-308265 GCF_052044935.1 Ensifer sp. 22460 | reverse complement strand
TCACACGGCCCAGCAGGAGCAGCCGAGTGCGCCGAAGAAGCCCTTGAGATCGGCGATCGGCAGCTTTGACGTCCAGGCGCCGGCATGGTCGTGTCCATGCACGCCGCAATTGCTGGCGCAGCCGCACGCGGTGATCGCCGTGCGGCGGAGCGAGTTCTTGCCGGCACCATCGGGCTCGCCCCAGGCGGCATAGCCGCCGAAGGTGCGAACCGGCGACCAGTCGGGCATCGCCGGCGGCACCGGATTCTCGTCGTGGGAAGCGAAGTCGCCGGCCGCATAGACGACCTTGCCGCCGACCATCGTCAGCTCCGAGGTCAGGAACGAGATCTCGTCCTCGGAACAAGTGAAGTAATCCTTGTTCGGCACGATCAGGTCGGCAAACTGTCCCGTCTCGATCCGGCCCTTCTTGCCCTCCTCGTTGGAGAACCACTGCACCTTCTCGGTCCACATCCTCAGCGCCGTCTCGCGATCGAGGCAGTTGGCGCGCGGATAGAGCTGCAGGCCGCCGATGGTCTTGCCGGTCACCATCCACGACAGCGAGACCCAAGGGTTATAGGAGGCGACGCGGGTGGCATCGGTGCCGGCGGACACGTTGACGCCCTTCTCCAGCATGCGCCTGATCGGCGGCGTCGCTTCGGCCACGCCGTGGCCGTAGCGCTCGACGAAATATTCGCCCTGGTAGGCCATGCGGTGCTGGGTGGCGATGCCGCCGCCAAGCGCGGCGATCCGGTCGATCGAGCGGTCGGAAATCGTCTCGGCATGGTCGAAGAACCAGTTCAGGCCGTCGAGCGGGATATCCTTGTCGACCTTCTCGAACACGTCGAGCGCGCGGCTGATGGTTTCGTCATAGGTCGCATGCAGCCGCCAGGGCCAGCGGTTCTCGGCCAGCACCCGCACGACCTCTTCGAGTTCGCCCTCCATCTCCGGCGCCATCTCCGGGCGCGGCTGGCGGAAGTCCTCGAAGTCGGCGGCCGAAAACACCAGCATCTCGCCGGCGCCATTGTGGCGGAAGTAGTCGTTGCCCTGCTTGTATTTGACCGATGAGGTCCAGTTCAGAAAGTCTTGCTTCTCTTCCTTCGGTTTCTGGGTGAAGAGATTGTAGGCCAGGCGAACGGTCAGCTGATCGTCGTCCGACAGTTTCTGGATGACGGCGTAGTCGTCCGGATAGTTCTGGAAGCCGCCGCCGGCGTCGATGACGCTGGTGACGCCGAGCCGGTTGAGCTCGCGCATGAAATGGCGGGTGGAGTTGACCTGGTAGTCGAAGGGCAGCTTCGGTCCCTTGGCCAAGGTCGAATAGAGGATGCCGGCATTGGGCTTGGCCAGGAGCAGCCCGGTCGGGTTGCCGTTGGCATCACGGGTGATCTCGCCGCCCGGCGGGTTGGGCGTGTCCTTGCCATAGCCGACGGCCCTGAGGGCGGCGCCGTTGAGCAGCGCCCGGTCATAGAGATGCAACAGGAACACCGGCGTATCCGGGGCGAGCGCATTGATCTCGTCGATGGTCGGCAGCCGCTTTTCGATAAACTGGTGTTCGGTAAAGCCGCCGACGACGCGCACCCATTGCGGCGCCGGCGTGATCGCCACCTGGCGCTTCAGCATCGCCATCGCATCGGCGAGCGAACGCACGCCGTCCCAGCGCAGTTCCATGTTGAAGTTGAGGCCGCCGCGCACGACGTGGGTGTGGTTGTCGTTGAGGCCCGGCAGCACGCGCTTGCCCTTGAGGTCGATCACCTGTGTGCCCGGGCCGGCCAGCACCATGATCGTCCGCTCGTCGCCGACGGCCAGGAACTTTCCGTCCTTGATGGCAACGGCGCTTGCCGTCGGGTTGGCGCGGTCGAGCGTGGTGACAAGGCCGTTGTGCAGGATCAGGTCGGGCGTCATCGAGGTGTCTCCAGTCTGTTGGGCGTGTGTCGCGGTTGCCCTACCCAAGGCTAGGGCGGCGGCGGTTGCACCGAGAAACGAGCGTCGTGTCGGCATCATCCGGCCCTTTCATCGTTGATGGCCGCATCCTTCGCCTTGCCGGCGGTGGCCGGTGCGCCGCTAGGCAGGTGGCCGAACATGTGCGGCATGCACTGCAGATTGAACCAGCTGAGATTGACCGGTTCGCCCGACAGGGCGCGCTTGACCAGCGGCACCGATTGCTCGCCGATCAGGATGCCGAACAAGCCGATGAGCGCAATGACCGGCGGCGCCGGCGAGCGGACGTTCAAGAGCGAATAGATGATGCCGACAAGCAGTCCGGCTCCGAGCGAGAGAAGATACAACTTCATCGCCAACTCCTTCACGAATGACAGTGCCGCCCCTGCCACCTCAAGCACGGCCAGAGCGATAATCTAGGGCATCTCAGCCCCGTGTCAGTGACCTTCGGAGGCGCCGAACATCGACTTGGCGTAGATGATGCCGAGGCCATACGCACCGCCGAACTTCTTGGCGATGCCGGTGGTCATGTCGTAGGTTTCGGTGCGGGCCCAGTCGCGCTGAAGCTCGAGCATGTACTGCAGCGAGGTCATCGGCCGGACGCCGGCCTGCACCATGCGGTCCATCGCCCGCTCATGCGCCTCGTCGGAGACGTCGCCGCAGGCGTCGGCGATGACATAGACTTCGAAGCCCTGGTCGAGCGCCGACAGCGTCGGGCCGACGATGCAGACCGAGGTCCAGAGCCCGCACATCACCAGGCGCTTCTTGCCGAGGCGGTTGATCTCCGCGATCACGGCGGCGTCTTCCCAGGTGTTCATCGAAGTGCGGTCCAAAAGCGTCTGGCCGGGGAAGGCGTCGATGATCTCAGAGAACATCGGACCGGAGAAGGTCTTCTCGGCAACGGTGGTGAGAATGGTCGAAACGCCGAAGCCGGCGGCCGCATGGGCGACCAGTGCGGCGTTGTTGCGCAAGAGCACCGCATCGATCGACTTGGTCGCAAACGACATCTGCGACTGGAAATCGATCATGATCAGGGTGTGGTCCTTGGGCGAGACGAGGAGTTTGCCGGGGGTCGCTGCCGCGGACATGGTCGTGGCCTCTTTCTATTGAAACTGGCTCCGATTGGAGAGGCCCAACTATGCCGCCGATGGCGGTCCCGTTCTTGTCGCCAAAGGTGGATTTTTGAAAATTTCGCTCGTCATACCGGAGACTGTTAGTCTGATCCGGGCCGCTTCGCCGCACAACTATAACTGCGGTAAGCCCTACGACTGCCGGCTGCGTCGCCATTGGCGCGGCGTGGCCCCCACCGCCTGCACGAAGGCACGGGTAAAATGGCTCTGATCCGAAAAACCGCAGGCGGTGGCGATCTCGCTCAGCGATGTGGGAGAGAACTGCAGCAGGTCCTTGGCCTTTTCGATCCTTTGCTGCAGCAGCCAGCGGAAGGGCGTGCTGCCCATGGTCTCGCGGAAGGCGCGGAGAAAAGCTGCCTGCGACAGGTTGCAGGTCGAGGCCAGTTCTTCGACGGTAAGCTCGCCGTCGAGACGGGCTTGCACGAGTTCGCGAATACTTGCCTGGCAGCGCTGCGAGAGCCTGCGTCCTCCAGCCAAACTTTCGCCGCGGCCGTTGCCGTACTGTCGCACCATATGCACGCCGATTGCGACGGAAAGCTGATCGACGAACAGCGCGCTGCGATCGGTGTAACCGTCCACCGACGCAAACAAGGCACCGAGCATGCCGCCGAGAACAGGATCGGGCGAGCCGGAAATGGACCTCAGCTCGCTGACTCCCGTGGCATTTGCTGCATCCGCAATCCTCTGGAGCGCACCGTAGCCGATTTCAAGCAAAGTGAAGTCGAAGGAGCCTTCCAGATCCGCTTTGTAGTCGTCGGCGAAGTTCCTGACGTAGATGGAATTCTGGCCGAACTCCTGGATCGCGGAGTGATGCTCCCCGAAAACCCGGCGGCTATGACCGCCTGCGAGCGACAGGCCGATCAGATATCCCCGCCCATTGCCAGGGGTCGCGACCCTGCCCGGCGGACCCGCTGCCGATCGCTTGCGATAAAAGACCATATCGCGGCCTTCGATCGTCCTGTCGTCATCGAGCTGGTCCAGCGAACATCCGAGGCTGTCGCGCGGGCGCATTCCGACCGAGGCAGCGGAGGCATTCGTCATCGTCTTCGCTCCTGTTTATCGATTCCACCTGCCAAAAACTCCCGCAGCGCTAATGAAAACGAAACGCGCGGAACCAACCGACGCCCGGATTGCTGTGCGCCTGGGACGTGTGCACGCAGTTCATTCTCATCATCATCTGCAGGAGCGGCCTATGATGGCCCCGGCCGCCGCGTCATTCTTGCACGCTTTTCATGTGTTTTGAACAATCTACATGAGGGCGCGCCCTCTCTCCGCGCTATTACTGAGATCTACCGCCACCCCGACGGAGCGGTTCTTTTTCCTGAAGCGCGCCGGCGTTTCCGCCGTCTGGCTGGTGAACACCCGGGTCATGTGGCTCTGGTCGGCAAATCCGCAGTGGATCGCGATTTCGGCAAGGGGGGTGTCCTGAAGCAGACACTCTTTGACCCGCGCAATCCGGTATTCGGTCAGCCACCTGGACGGCGTGCGCCCGAAGCTCTCCTTGAAGGCTTTGTTGAAATAGCTGCGCGAGAGCTCGCACTGGGCGGCGAGATCGCCGATCGAAAACGCCTTGTTGAAGTGTGCGACCAGAAAATCCGTCGCCAGCCTCTCCTGCCATGGCGCGAGCGTACCCTTCTTGTCGACAGGGAAATGCAAACCGCCATAGGTCTGGCTGAGATGAGCCAGTGCGGCAAGGTTGATCTGTTCGACGAAAAGCAGATTGGCCCGGTTCGGCTCTTCGAGCGAGGGCAGCAGCGCCTGGGCGAGGCCGAACATCACCGGATCCACGCATCCCTGCACGGAAGACAATGACACATACTCGCCGCGTCCCGCCTTTTCGGTGAAGGCCCGCATGCAGGCGAATGGGATGTGGAAGCGGATATTGTCGAAGGGCGACAGATGGTGGCACTGCCATTGGTCCCGAAGATCGGTGATCGCGAGCGATGCCTTGGAGTGCCCTCCCTCATAGACGAGTTCGCCGCGCCGCCACAGACGATGCGCCTCGAAATCACGCATCTGGACGATGACGTTGAAGGCGTCGGCGACCGGGATCAGCGGCCCGAGGTCCAGATCGAAGCGATCCGAAAACGTTCTCGTCACGGTGATATCGCCCGCGCTGATCCTTCTGACAGTGGGGCGTGGTGTGGGCTCGCTTGCGCCCAGTCCCGCTTGTAAGGCCATCGGTCAGGGTCTCCCATTATCGAGCTCAGCCGCCTGCTTCGGCGGCGGGGCAGATGCTACAACGGTTGGCGGCCGCATTACAGAGGCAAATCTCAGGGGACATCGCAGAGCTTCACAGGTCAACGGGCGCTCCCCTCACTGCCGCCAGCGCGCGCGCCACACGGCCGGCGCCACTCCCGTCACCTCGCGAAAGGCTTCGATGAACCGCGCTTCGTCGGCATAACCGCAACTGGCGGCGGTTTTGGCCACCGACCACCCCCCCTCGATCAGATAGCGTTTGGCTCGGCCGATCCTGTACCGCATCAGCCACGCCTCCGGCGTTTGCCCGGTCACGGATGCAAAGGCCGCGGCAAAAACGCTCTCAGACAGGTTTGCGGCCGACGCGGCAGCCGCAAACGAAAAGTCCTTGGCCCAATGGTCGATCATGAAGTCCTTGGCCGCCTTCTCCTGCCACACGGACAGATCGGGGCTGGCGGATGCGTTGGCTCGATCCGGATAGGAGTGCAGGAGATGCGCGCAGATTGCGACAGCGATATGCTGCAGCACGGGACCCGGTTCCTTCTCGCTCTTGGCGAGAAGCGGCAGCAGCGCCAAGGCAAGATTGTGTATGACGTCGTCGATCTCTCCGCGGCGGCACCTGAGACCGGCGGCGGCCGGAGCGTGAGCGAACTCGGAGACTTCGCGGAACAAAGCCCGCGGCAGGTGGAAGGCGAGTGAATCGAGATCGCTGACAAGCCGGATACTGGCGCCCTGAACGAGATCGACGAGGCAGACCGACCCCTGCCGGTAGCGGCGAGTTTCACTCTCGCCTCCGCCCGGCACCACGTCGCGATGCATGACGTCCTTGAAATAGAACATCAGGAAATAGGCGTCGTCGGCGGGAAGGGACACGACGCGGCTCATTGCTCCATTCAGCCGGCATTGCAGACGCGTGACCGAAAAGCGGGCGTCGCGAACGGGCCGAACCCTGAGAAACGGCGCCTTCGGCTCGCCAAAACACGCTCCAATGCCATTCGGTTGTTTCATAGCCTGCCGTCCACCTTCGCCTCCTGGCGCTGGAGTTCATTCTTCGCGTGGAAACCTGCCTGGATGCCTGATCGATCCGATGACGAACACACACGGAATCATCTCGCTTTTGCCGTCATGTCAGGGAAAAATGCAGGATGCTGCCACCAATTTCTTGTATCCTTTGCTCACATTTAGCCGCAAACGACTCTGTTTTGACGGAAGCCCGTTGTGCGTGAGCCGATCGCGCAGTGCTCGCGGGGCTCCTGGTCGATTATCTTGTGAGGTAAAGGGCCGATACCCGAGCCCCTCTACAGTCGTGGCGGGCATGAAATCGGACAGGAGGCATTGAAGGTACTGCGGGAATTCCTTCCGGGGCCCGCAGGCAGAAATGATGCGGGCCGTGTCGGCTGACGCGGCCCGCGATCGATTACTGTGCGGCGGCTTCGAGATCGACCTTGTCGAGCAGAAGAGCTGGATTTTCGGCGGCGCCCATCAGCTCGAGTGCACCAATCCCGGCTTCTTCCTTGGCCTTGACCTTCAGGGTGAAGGCGCCGGGCTTGCTGATGAACTGGGTAAACGCACTTGCCACATCCTGCAGCTTCGGCTGTGTGGCAGCAAAATGCTGCACGCCCGCGCTCGTCATCAGAACGAGGAGACCGCGAACGCTGTCCTCGGTCATGTGGTTATCCTCGGCATAGAGCTTGATGCCCTTGGCCACGATGCCCTTGTCTTCGAGCTTGAGCGTGGCTTCCCGGGCCGTGAGGCCGAAGAGCGCCACCTGCGCAGCGGTCATGTCGCCGGAGAAGAAGTCCTTGCTCGCGCCGCCCATCAGGCCGGAGAAGGAGAAGCTGCCCATGTCCTTGCCGCTCAAGGAGATATCCTTGATGACGAGGTTCTCGTTCGGCTCATCCCAGGTCAGTTCGACGTTGGAAGAGAACACCAGCTTGTCGAAGCCCAGCTTGCGCAGCGTCGCGAAGCCTTCCTCCTGCGTGTCGGCCGGAATCGGCACGCTGAGATCGCGATAGCTGACGCGCACATCCGTCGGGATGCCGTTGTGCAGCTTGGTCAGGGCCAGCTCGTAGTTGTCGAGCGTGAAACGGACGCGCTCCGGAACGGAAGGCACGGCCGCCTGCTCGGCCGGCGCTTCGGCCATCGGATCGTCCTGGGCATCGCCGGGGACCTCTGCCTCGGATGAGGCGTCGCCATCGGTTGCCTCATCCGGCGCCTGCTCGGCGCTGACCGACGGATCGGCCTCGCTTTCGGTGGCGCTCTGGTCGTCTTCACCAGTTTCGCTGTCGGTCACGCTTGTCGGCGCGCTGCCGGGCATGTCCACGTCCAGCCCGGCGATGCGGATCGTTCCGAATTCCGGCATCAGGGTGGTGAAGGGGAAGGTTTCAAACTCTTCCTCTTTCAGGCCCGCCAGCTTCGTGAGCGCGTCCATGGTCGGAGCCCAGGAGAAGCCCTTGATGCTTGCTTCGGCGAGCTTGACGTAGTCTGCGCCTTCTCCGGCGGAAAGACCGTGCAGGGCACCGTCGAAGCTGCGGCCATTGAGCTGCATCGCCATTTTGTCGACGGCGAGCTTGATCGTCTTGCCTTCCTCTTCGCTGCTTTTGTCCGGCACTTCCATCTTGAGACCGAGCAATTCGATGTCGCCGCTGCCGATCATGTCGACAACTGAAAGGATGCGCTTGAAGAACGCCTGCCGCTCAGCCGGCGGCAACGTTTCGGGGTCCGTCACCCCTTGCAACTTCTTCAAGGTCTCCAGCAGCGGCTCGGCCGGCATGCGCGCGCTGAAGCCCTTGCTGCGCACTTCGTCATAACCGAACTGCGCCTCGCCGTCGGAGAAGGAAAGGTTCTTTGCCGACATCGGACCGTAAAGCGGCTTCGGCTCCTTGTCGTCCGGGCCGGCCTTTTCCGTGTAGATCCGCACCATATAGGCCGCGTCGAAGTTCTCGCCTGCGACAGCCCCGATCGAGCCGTTCATCTGCTCGCGCTTCGTTGCGCCTTCTCCGTCTGGAACATCCATGGCGAAGGCGAAGCTTGCACCGCTCGCCGAATAACGAGCAACGCGGCCGCCGGCGATGTCTTCGAGCGCGAGGTCCTTGTAGACCGTCTTCTGCTCGGTGCCGGCCACATCCTGGCTGATCGTCGCCTCCGGCGCCGAGATCCGTTTTGCGGCAAAGCGCTCGATGCGTTTCAGCGTCGTCAGCTCACCCTGATCGCCTGCCTTGGAAAGCGCGCCAGCGAAGAAGTCCGGTTCTTCGAGGATCGCATGCGGCACGGAGAACTTGCCTGCGGCGATATCGAGCTCGAGACCCTTCACATCAAGCCTGCCGCTCAGGAAGAAGATCTTTGGCCGGCCATCGATCGCGGCGACCTGCACACGGGCACCATTGGCGAAGGGCAGCGTCACGTCACGCAGATGAATGCGCCCGAGGAAATCCGCCTCGACGGAGCCCGCCTTGCCGCCACGCTCGGCGATGAACTTGTCGACTGTCCTTTCGAGCATGAACTTGCCGCCGACCACGCCGGCGGCTGCGATCGCGACCACCGCGACGGCCGCCCAAAGTGCTTTGCGACGGTCCTTGCCGGCCCCAGTTTCTGTCTCAGCCACGATGTCTGTCCTTTCACCACGCGAAAAATGGAGAAGCTCTTTGAGTCTTTGCGGATGTGACTAACCATTGGCGCTTTCTTACGCAAGTTTGGCGGGAGTACAGTGCACCAATATTCTTGTGTGGGCTGCAATCGGCAAAGCGTTCGCGCGTCATCAAAGATGCATACAGGGCTGCAAGCATGCGCTTGTTGCCCTGCCGTCCATTAGCCATAGGATCGTCTTATCGTCACCATCAGGAAATCCAACTTAAATTAATGGAACCACTTTGATAGAGTCGCCGGTGCAATGAGGGAGACGCAGCCAGTGGCGAGACCGCTTCGCGGAACGACAACCACCGACGGCACAAAGAATGCCGCGAGCCGGGCCCGGCGCATCGCTGGCCCGCACAGCCTGCCTTTCCTCTGATCCGCACAATTCACGTTATCGCAAAGGGAGATAGAAATGGACGCGAAAGCCGACAAAACGGGCAAATGTCCCGTCATGCACGGAGCTCAGACGAGCGCTCAATCCGCCGGCACCTCGAACCGTGACTGGTGGCCAAACCAGCTCAACCTGAAGATCTTGCACCAGAATTCCTCCCTTTCCGACCCAATGGGCGAAGCCTTCAACTATGCCGAGGAATTCAAAAAGCTTGATCTGCCAGCGGTGAAGAATGACCTCTTCGCGCTGATGACCGATTCGCAGGATTGGTGGCCGGCCGACTTCGGTCACTACGGCCCGCTCTTCATCCGCATGGCCTGGCACAGCGCCGGCACCTACCGCACCGGCGACGGCCGCGGGGGCGCAGGCGCCGGGCAGCAGCGCTTTGCGCCGCTCAACAGCTGGCCGGACAACGCCAACCTCGACAAGGCGCGCCGCCTCCTCTGGCCCATCAAGCAGAAGTACGGCAACAGCATCTCCTGGGCCGACCTGATGATCCTCGCGGGCAACTGTGCGCTCGAGTCGATGGGCTTCAAGACCTTCGGCTTCGCCGGCGGCCGTCCGGACGTGTGGGAACCGGAAGAGGACATCTACTGGGGTACGGAAAAGACCTGGCTTGACGACAAGCGCTATTCCGGCGACCGCGACCTCGAAAATCCGCTCGCAGCGGTGCAGATGGGCCTGATCTACGTCAATCCGGAAGGCCCGAACGGCAACCCGGACCCGGTCGCTGCGGCCCGTGACATCCGCGAGACCTTCGCGCGCATGGCCATGAACGACGAGGAAACCGTCGCGCTGATCGCCGGCGGCCACACCTTCGGCAAGACCCATGGCGCCGGTGATGCCGCCAATGTCGGCCGCGAGCCGGAAGGCGCCGGCATCGAAGAACAGGGCCTCGGCTGGGCAAGCACCTACGGCAGCGGCCGTGGTGGCGACGCCATCACCAGCGGTCTCGAAGTCACCTGGACGACGACGCCGACCAAGTGGAGCAACAACTTCTTCTGGAACCTCTTCGGCTACGAATGGGAACTGACGAAGAGCCCGGCCGGTGCGCACCAGTGGACGCCGAAGCATGGCATGGGCGCCGGCACCGTCCCGGATGCGCATGACAAGTCCAAGCGTCACGCCCCGTCGATGCTGACGACCGACCTCGCGCTGCGCGTCGACCCCGCCTATGAAAAGGTCGCACGGCACTTCTACGAGAACCCGGACGCCTTCGCAGACGCCTTCGCTCGCGCCTGGTACAAGCTGACGCACCGCGACATGGGCCCACGCGCCCGCTATCTCGGCCCGGAAGTGCCGACCGAAGACCTGATCTGGCAGGATCCGATCCCCGCCGTCGATCATCCGCTCGTCGACGCAAAGGATATCGCCGACCTCAAGGCCAAGATCCTCGCTTCGGGCCTTTCGGTCTCCGAACTGGTCTCGACCGCCTGGGCGTCCGCCTCGACCTTCCGCGGTTCGGACAAGCGCGGCGGTGCCAACGGTGCCCGCATCCGCCTTGCTCCGCAGAAGGACTGGCAGGTCAACCAGCCGGCACAGCTGGCCAAGGTGCTCGAAACCCTCGAAGGCATCCAGCGCGCCTTCAACGACGCGCAGTCCGGCGGCAAGAAGGTGTCGCTCGCCGACTTGATCGTGCTTGGCGGTGCGGCCGCAATCGAGAAGGCAGCGAAAGCGGCGGGTCACGACGTTGAGGTTGCCTTCGCACCAGGTCGCGCAGATGCCAGCCAGGAGCAGACCGATGTCGAATCCTTCGAGGTGCTCGAACCAATCGCCGATGGTTTCCGCAACTACCAGCGGACCCAATATGCGGTTTCGCCGGAAGAGCTGCTGATCGACAGGGCACAGTTGCTGACGCTAACCGCGCCGGAAATGACCGTTCTCGTCGGCGGCCTTCGTGTCCTCGGCGCGAACCACGATGCGACGAAGCACGGCGTCTTCACCGATCGCCCGGAAACGCTCAGCAACGACTTCTTCGTCAACCTGCTCGATATGGCCACCGCGTGGACGGCGACGTCGGATGCCAAGGACGTCTTCGAAGGTCGTGACCGCAAGACCGGCGACGTCAAGTGGACGGCGACCCGCGTCGATCTCGTCTTCGGCTCGAACTCGCAGCTTCGGGCCGTCGCGGAAGTCTATGGACAGGCCGATGCCAAGAAGAAGTTCGTGCGCGACTTCGTGGCCGCCTGGAACAAGGTGATGGACGCCGATCGCTTCGATCTCACCTGACGTTCCGGCCTGACGCCACCATCGACCGCAGGTCCCGGCATAAAGCCGGGACCTGTTTTTAGAGCATCCGCGCGAAATGCGTCACCTAAGGTTGCAAGGCCGGCCCTGCGGCCGCCACGGCGCAACACACGTTAAACGGTCGCCCTCGGGTGACGGGTTCAACCGAACCATCCTGAACCTCGCGCCAGCAAGCACTTCCGCCTCGGACGGGACAAGGGGTGCAAGCCATTGCTTTTGTGACAAGTTCTCCTTCGTACCGTCCAGCTCCGGCAAACCCATCCCATTTATGTGGTCGACGTCTTATCAACCATTAGTTGCGTGACTTGAGGCAGAGAACGTGTTCTGCTTTCAACGCAACGAGGGCGCCTGCCCAGGCGCGCTGAAGTCATCTCAAGCTGTTTCGTTCAGGGGGAACGTTGCATGCGTCATACGAGAATCCGTGCAGCTTCAATCACATCAACGCTTCTGGTCGCAATTGGTCTGACGGCGCAGACGGCTCTTGCCCAGCAGGCTCCGGCCGTTGTCGTGGCGCCGGCAGCAATCATGGACCTGCGCGAAAGCGTCGACCTGACCGGCAAGGTCACCGCCATCCAGAAGGTCGATATTCGCGCCCGCGTGCCGGGCTTCCTCGAAGCCGTCAACTTCATCGAGGGACAGAAGGTCACCGCTGGCACGGTGCTCTACCAGGTCGAAGACGGCGCCTATCGCGCCGCCGTCCAGGAAATCCAGGGACAGATCGAAGCGGCCGAAGCCTCCAAGGATCTCGCTGTCCTTGAGCGCGATCGCGCCGACCAGCTCCTCACCACCAAGACCGTCTCCCAGGCCAAGGTGGACGAGGCTAATGCCGCGGTCCGCAAGGCAGACGGCGATCTCGTGCGGCTCAAGGGCAGCAAGGACAATGCCGACCTCAACCTTTCCTACACGAAGATCGTGGCCCCCTTCGACGGCATCGTCGGCCTGACCGCCGCGGATGTCGGCGCGCTCGTCGGCCCGGACAGCGGGTCGCTGGTCACGCTGACCCGGCTTGATCCCATCTATGTTCAGTTTCCGGTAGCGACCGCGCTCTACCTCACCTATCGCGAGCGCGTGCTGAAGGGCGAGATCAGCGGCGGCGCCAATGTCGGGCTTGGGCTTCCGAACGGTACGGAATACAAGCAGAAGGGCACGATCAACTTCATCGCCAGCAACGTCTCGCAAGGCACCGACACGGTGACCGTGCGCGCCGAATTCCCCAATCCGGACAGCATACTGCTCGACGGCGCCCTGGTGCGCGTCGTGCTCGAGCAGTCGGACAAACAGGATGTGCTGGCGGTGCCGCAGCAGGCGATCCAGCGCGATCAGCAGGGGGCCTTCGTGCTGGTGGTCGACGCCAGCTCCAAGGTGGAGCTCCGCCGCGTCGATGTGGCACGCAACACCCGCGGCCAAGCGGTGATCAGCAAGGGCCTGAAAGAAGGCGAGAACGTCATCACCGAGGGGGCGGGCAAGGTCCGGCCGGGCATCACCGTCGATGCCGCCACGGCAGCAGGTGGCTAAGCGATGATTTCAGAGATCTTCATCGATCGCCCGCGCTTCGCCACGGTCATTTCCATCGTGCTGACGCTGGCGGGCCTGCTGGCGCTCACCCGTCTGCCGATCGCGCAGTTCCCCGACATCGTGCCGCCGCAGGTCAGCGTCACGGCAAGCTATCCAGGCGCCGGCGCCGACGTGGTGGAAACCACCGTTGCCCAGCCGATCGAGAGCAAGGTCGTCGGCGTCGACGACATGCTCTACATGAAATCGACGAGCGGCGCCGACGGCTCCTATACATTGACCGTCACCTTCGCCGTCGGGACCGACCCTGACATCGCCACCGTCAACGTGCAGAACCGCGTGTCGCTGGCCGAAGCGGGTCTACCGTCCGAGGTCAAGCAGAGCGGCGTCAGCGTGCGCAAGAAGTCGTCCGCGCTGATGCAGGTGATCACCATCTTTGCTGCGGACGAGAAGCAGAACTTCGATTCCCTGTTCCTGTCCAACTACGCCACGATCAACGTGCTCGACACGGTCAAGCGCGTGCCCGGCGTCGGCGATGCTCAGCTCTTCGGCGCTCAGGACTACTCCATGCGCGTCGTCCTCGACATCGACCGCATGACGAGCCTGGACCTGACGCCGACCGACGTGATCAATGCGTTGAAGGCGCAGAACGTTCAGGCCGCGATCGGTCGCATCGGCGCCCAGCCGATGACCGACGATCCGCTGTTCCAGCTGAATCTCCAGACCCAAGGCCGTCTGACCGATCCCAAGCAGTTTGAGGATGTGGTGTTGCGCGCGCGGCCCGATGGTTCCTATGTGCGCATCCGCGACGTTGCTCGTGTCGAGCTCGGGGCGGCCAGTTCGGACTCCAACGCCCGGATCAATGGCAAGCCTGTTGCCATGATCGGCACCTATCAGGCGCCGGGCGCCAACGCGCTTGCCGCCGCCAAGGGCGTGCAGGAGGCGATGGAACGCTTGTCGAAATCGTTCCCGCCGGGCCTCACCTATTCGGTGTCCTATGACACGGCGCAGTTCGTCGAAGCCAGCGTCGACAATGTCGAGGAAACGTTGTTCGAGGCCTTCGTCCTCGTCATTATCATCGTCTTCCTGTTCCTCGGGAACTGGCGGGCAACGCTGATCCCGCTCGTCGCCGTTCCGGTCGCCCTGATCGGCACTTTCGCGGTGCTGCTCGCCATGGGCTTTTCGCTCAACACCGTGTCGTTGCTGGCATTGGTTCTGGCGATCGGTATCGTCGTCGACGACGCCATCGTGGTCGTCGAAAACGTCGAGCGGGTGATGGAGGAAAATCCCGGCCTCTCAGCAGCGGAAGCCGCGCGTCGTGCGATGGGTGAAATCACCGGCGCCATCGTCGCGATCACGCTCGTGCTGCTGTCGGTCTTCGTCCCCGTCGCCTTCATCCCGGGCTTGAGCGGCCAGCTGTTCCAGCAGTTCGCCGTCGCGGTCTCGGTGTCGATGGTGATCTCGGCGATCAACGCGCTGACGCTCAGCCCGGCGCTCTGCGCCGTGCTTCTGAAGCCGCATCATGGGCCGAAGCGCGGCATTCTCGGCTACATTTCGCGCACCATCGACAAGGGGCGCGACGGTTATGCCTTTGTCGCCGGCCACATCGCCCGCCGCGCGATCATCGGGCTTGCGTTGCTGGCCGTCGCCTTCGTCGCCACCGGCGTCCTCTTCCGTGTCGTGCCGACCGGCTTCCTGCCGGCGGAAGACCAGGGCGCCTTCTTTACCGAAATCCGCCTGCCGGAAGGCGCCTCGTACAACCGTACCGACGCGGTGGTGAAACAGGTGGAGACGATGCTTGGCGACATCGAGGGGGTCGCCAATGTGATCACCGTCACCGGCTACTCCTTCCTCGATGGCCTGTCGAAGTCCAACTCGGCTTTCGCGATCGTCACCATGAAGCCCTTCGCAGAGCGCCTAAGTGATGCGGCCGGCGTCGAAGCGGCGATCCGCACGACCATGGCCAAGGGTCAGGCGATCCGCGGCGCACAGATCTTCGCCTTCAACCTGCCGCCGATCATGGGCCTCGGCACCGGATCGGGCTTCGAATATCAGCTGCTCGATCTGCAGGGTCGTTCGGTCGCCGATCTTTCGGCAACGGCGGGCGGCCTGATCATCGCCGCCAACCAGAACCCGGCGCTTGGCCCCACCTTTACAACCTATTCGGCGAGCTCGCCGCAGCTCTATCTCGATATCGACCGCGACCGGCTACAATCGCTCGGCGTCTCGGTGAGCGATCTCTTCACCACGCTGCAGGGCACGCTCGGCAGCTACTATGTCAACGACTTCAACCTCTTCGGCCGCACCTGGAAGGTGACGATGCAGGCTTCTCAGGCGGACCGAAACGCCGTCGACGACATTCAGCGTCTGCACGTGCGCAACGCAAACGGCGACATGGTGCCGGTCGCTTCGGTCGCCAAGGTCGACTATATCGTCGGCCCGCAATCGATCGTGCGCTACAACAACTATCGCTCGATCACGCTGAACGGCCAGCCGTCCGCGGGACATTCGTCCGGTGAGGCGCTTGCCGCGATGGAGGCGCTCTCCGCTTCGACATTGCCGCCCGGATACAGCTACGAATGGACCGGAACGGCGCTGCAGGAACTGGAAGCGGCCGGCAAGACCACCGCCATCCTGGCGATGGCCGTGCTCTTCGCCTACCTCTTCCTCGTGGCGCTTTATGAAAGCTGGACGATCCCGGTACCGGTGCTGCTGTCGGTCGCCTTCGGCGTATCAGGTGCGCTGCTGTCGGTGCTCGTCGCCGGGCTTTCCTTCGACATCTATGCCCAGATCGGCCTCGTCGTTTTGATCGCGCTCGCATCGAAGAACGCGATCCTGATCGTCGAGTTCGCCAAGGCGCACCGCGAAGCCGGCGCTTCGATCGTCGATGCGGCGATCGAAGGGGCGCGCGCCCGCTTCCGCGCCGTGATGATGACGAGCTTCGCCTTCATCGTCGGCCTGGTGCCGCTGGTGGTCGCCAAGGGCGCCGGCGAACTTAGCCGTCGCGCGGTCGGCACCGGCGTTGCCGGCGGCATGCTTGCCGCAGCACTCGTCGGCATCTTCGTCATCCCGGCGCTCTACGTCGCCTTCCAGTGGCTGCGCGAGCGCGGCCACAAACTCGCCGGCATTTCCATGCACCCGGTCGGAGCGCACGGCGCGTCGGCAGAAAGCGACGCGGCGGAGAGCGGCGCCCAGACACCAACCAGCCATGGATAGGCTTGACGACCCGACGGCAACATCGACAACGGGGCCGGTCCGGCCCCTTTTCCATTCGACCCTTTCCGCCAATCGGCGTTGGATCCGCCTGCCCCGCAATCCCAACAGGAACTGCCTTCGGGGTTGCCAGGCCCCTGTTGCGACGGCGCGCGTCAGCAGAGGGTGATCTCCACGTCCGCCAGATAGGCGTCGAACACATCGGGCGCCTGCTCCAAAGCGGCAACCGCCACGTAGGTATCGGGGCGCAAGAGATAGGCGGCATCGATGGCCAGCCCTGCCGCCGTGTGTTCCTCCGTCCAGGGAAATACATGGAGCGGCACATGGCGCGTCGCGCACCATTGTTTCAATTCCCCGGACGCCGCTCCATAGACATGAACTTGCCAGGTGATGGCGGCAAGGGGCGGGTAGTTGTCGAGACCATTGACCAAGACCCAGGGAAGCCGATCTCCGCCGTCCACCCTGCCGGCCTTGCCGCGGCTTAAAGGTCCGCCACGATAGTTCAGCTGGGTTTGCGAGAGGATCCGGAACAGAAATGCCCTGATGCCGCCGATGCGGTAGGCGACACCTGCCAGAACCGGCGCGATCTCGACCCGCAAAAAGTCCGCGAAGCGGCCCTCTGCCGTCACGAAGGTGAACAGGCGATCGGTGGTCTCCACGAGCTGGTGCGCGAAGCCGGCGCGTTCGCGCTCATAGCTGTCGAGAAGACCATCGGGCGCTCGTCCCCTCAGCACCGCCGCGAGCTTCCACGCAAGATTGATCGCATCGCCGATCCCGGTGTTCATGCCCTGGCCGCCGACTGGGCTGTGCACATGCGCCGCGTCCCCCAGCAGGAAGGCACGCCCCTCCCGAAAGCGGTCAGCCACACGATGATGGACGCGATAGGTCGAGAACCAGTTGACCTTGTCGATGGTGAGCTGCAGCCCCTCGATGGCGCGGTGCCCGACGTCCTTGAAGGTGAGCTTGCTCACGTCTTCGCGCTCGTCACGGACCAGGCCAATTAGGCGTCCCCGCCCCTCGGCATAGGCGAGGAGTGCTACGAAGTCGCTGCTTTCGAGCGAAATATGCGCCTCACCATTGGCCGTCGGGCCGCTCACCTCGACGTCGGCGACGTAGAAAGTCTGATGATAGGTGCCGCCCTCGAACCCGACCGCGAGCTTGTGCCGCACCGCTGAACGGGCTCCGTCGCAGCCGGCGAGGTATCGCGCGGCACAGACCTCCTCGCTGCCGTCAGGCAGCCGAAGGCACGCGCGGACCGCGCCGCCCGCGTCTTCGAAGTCGACCAGCTCGGTCTGCCGCTCGACGGTGACGCCCATGGTTTCCAATCGCTCGGTCAGCAAGCGCTCATGATGATCCTGCGGATAGACCAGGACAAAGGGGTAGGGCGTCAGCTCCGCACCGGTGGGGCCAAACGGGATATGCGCCCTGATCCTGCCTTTCGCCCAAAGGTTGACGGACGGGTTGCGGTGTCCGGCCGCGATCACCGCTGTCGCGAGATCGAGCTGGCGATAGAGTTCAAGCGTGCGCGCATGCACCACCATCGCCCGCGACGTCGGGCCAGGACCGGTATTCTTGTCGACGATGCGCACCTTCACCCCCTGGGCGGTCAGCCAGAGAGCAAGCACCAGCCCCGTCGGTCCCGCACCGACGATCAGAACGTCCTGTTCCGTCACCCTGCTCTCCGCTCGCCTTCGCCGGCGGCAAAAGTTGCGCCGGCATCTTCGCCGACCCTACGCCCACGCGACGGACAAAGCCAAGCTGCGCAGAAAATGCTTTGTGACAACTCGTCTGCGGAGCGTCCGGCGCTCACCTCCGGATCAGCCGCGCGCCCTCAAATGTGCGATCAACTGTTGCTGCCCCACGCCTATCACATGCTCCATCGCGCTTCGTGCACCTTCCTCGTTGCGAAGCCGGATTTCCTCGACGATGCGGATATGCGCTACTGCGACACGATCGATCTCGGCGCCATCGGCCGCCGCGTTGCTCAACCGGAAAACGCCCATCAGCGCCGCCTCGATCAGGCTGCCGACGGTCTGCATGAACGGATTGAGCGAAGCCTCGAGCAGGCGGAGGTGGAATTCGAGATCGGCGCGCGCCAGCGTTTGCGCGCTGTGCCCGGCATCGCCCATGGCGACCGCCAGCCGCATCATATGGGAGATATCGGCGTCCGTGGCGCGGCGCGCAGCCAGCCCAGCCGCATAGGGTTCCAGAGCGAGACGGACCTCGGTGACATGGCGCAGGAACTCCTCATCGACACCGGCCCGGAAATGCCAGGTAAGCACGTCGCCGTCGAAGAGGTTCCAGCTCGCCCGCGGCATCACGCGTGTGCCGATGCGGGCGCGCGCGACGACGAGCCCCTTGGCGGCGAGCGTCTTCATTGCTTCCCGCAGAACCGTGCGGGAGACGTTGAATCGTGCCGCAAGCTCCACGTCTCCGGGCAGGATGGCGCCGACGGCGAATTCCCCTGCGACAACCGCCTGGCCGAGCTCTTCGACGACGAGCCGGTGGCTCGTCCTTTTGCGCGGCGGCTGGAAGAATGGCCACATCGCACGGTCCTTGCCAGATCACGCCGGCTGTCGGCGATGACGCGAGACGTAGATGATGCCCTTCTGCAAGAGGATGAAAGCAAACAGCAGAAGGCCGATCAGGATCTTCGTCCACCAGCTCGACAGCGATCCGTCGAAAGTGATGTAGGTCTGGATCAGACCCTGGATGAGGATGCCCACCAGCGTGCCGGCGACGAACCCCGAACCGCCGGTCAGGAGCGTCCCGCCGATGACGACCGCAGTGATCGCGTCCAGTTCGACGCCGACGGCGGCCAGCGAGTAGCCGGCCGACGTGTAGAGCGAAAAGACGATGCCGGACAGCCCCGCCAACAGGCCCGAAAAGGCGTAGATGCGGATCGTCGTCGCCGCGACCGGAACGCCCATCAGCCGCGCGGTCGCCGTGCCACCGCCGAGCGCGTAGACGTTGGTGCCGAAACGGGTGCGATGCGCCAGCACGATGCCGATGGCGAAGACGAACAGCATCAACCCGCCGATCAGCGTGATGCGCCCGCCGCCAGGCAGCTTGAAGTAGAGGCTTTTCAGCGTCGCGTAGAATGGATGCTTGATCGGAATGGAATCGATCGACAGCACAAAGGCAACGCCGCGCGCGAGAAACATGCCCGCAAGCGTGACGATGAAGGCGGGCAACTCCAGATAGTGGATGATCGCCCCCATCGCCGCGCCGAACAGCGTCGCGATCGTTAGAACCATCGCGAAGGCGACGAGTGGGTGGATGCTCGTGTGTTCCAGCACGACGGCCAGGAAAACGCCGGTGAACGCGATGACCGAACCGATGGAGAGATCAATGCCGCCCGAGAGGATGACGAAGGTCATCCCGACGGCCGCGATGCCGAGGAAGGCATTGTCGGTCAAAAGGTTTCCAATCACCCGCGTGGAGAGGATGTTCGGATACTGCGCGACGCAAAGCGCATAGCCGAGAAGAAAGATCACGAGCGTCGCGATCAGCGGAAGATATTTCGGCTTCATTTTGCAGCTCGTTCGCTCGGTTTGCTCGCGCCACGCGCCGGCACCAAGAAGGAAAAGGCGGTGCGGAACCGCGGCGACTGAAGCACCAGGATGAAGACAATGATCGCGGCCTTGATGATCAGGTTGAACTCCGGCGGGAAGCCGGAAAGAAGAATGCCGGTGTTGATCGCCTGGATGATGATCGCACCGAGCACCGATGCGGCAATGCTGAAGCGGCCGCCGAGCAGGGATGTGCCGCCGACCACGACCGAGAGGATGGCGTCGAGCTCCAGCCAGAGCCCGGCGTTGTTGGCATCAGCGCCACGAATATCGGCGGCGGCAATGATGCCGGCGATGGCCGCACAAAGGCCGGAAAGAACATAGGCGGCGATCAGCAGCACGGGCGTTAGCACGCCGGACAGCGTACTCGCCTGACGATTGACGCCGATCGCTTCGATCAGCATGCCGAGCGCCGTCCGTCGGACGAGCATGGCGATCAGCACGCCGAAGACCAGCCAGATCACGACCGGCATCGGCAGGCCCGCGAAGGAACCGCTGCCGATGAAGGCGAGGCCGGGATCATTGAAGGTCAGGATCGCGCCCTCGGTGATGAGCTGGGCAATACCGCGCCCGGCGACCATCAGGACCAGTGTCGCAATGATCGGCTGGATGTCGAGCACCGCCACCAGCACCCCGTTCCACAGACCGCAAAGGATACCGACGGCAAGCGTGATCAGCAGGGTTGCGGCGACCGAATGTCCCGACGTGATACAAGCAGCCGCGGTAGCGCCGCAGATCGCCATGACCGCGCCGACCGAGAGGTCGATGCCCTTGGTGGCAATGACGACCGTCATGCCGATTGCCAGCAGCACCACAGGGGCGCCGCGATTAAGGATGTCGATGAGGCTGCCATAAAGCCGGTCGTTCTGGATTTCCAGGTTGAGGAAGCCGGGAAACACGAGCGAAACCGCCACGATGATGACGCCAAGCGCGATCAGTTGCGGTAGCAACCGGTTGAAGTAGAGCCTGATGGTCGCGATCACGACGTCCTTCTTTCATTGGTTGCGGCGATCGCTTCGACGATCTGGTGGGCGGTAATCCGGTTGCCGTCGAGTTCGGCGACATGGGCGCGATCCCGAAGCACGATGATCCGCGTGCTGTAGGCGACCAGTTCCTCGATCTCTGACGAGACGACGATCAGCGACAGCCCCTTCTCGCGCAGCGCCTCGATGAGCTTGACGATCTCCGCATGGGCGCCGACGTCGATACCGCGCGTCGGCTCGTCGAGAATCAGGAATTCGGGCTCGGTCGCGAGCCAGCGCGCCAGGATCGCCTTCTGCTGGTTGCCGCCGGACAAGAGCTTGATTGGCTTTTCGCGATCGGCCGTGCGGATATCGAGCGCGCGGATGTAGTGGTCCGCCAGCCGGTTCTGTTCCGCCCGGGCGATCGGCCGTGTCCAGCCACGGCGCGCCTGCAGGGCGAGCACGATGTTCTCGCGTACCGAGAGGTCGCCGATGATGCCTGATGTCTTGCGGTCCTCCGGGCAGAAGCCGAAGCGATGGCGGATGGCGGCACGCGGTGATGAGAGGTCGACCGCGCGGCCGTCGATCTCGGCCTCGCCGCTGTCGGCACGATGGGCCCCGAAGAGAAGCTCCGCCGTTTCCGTGCGACCGGAGCCGAGCAGGCCCGCCATGCCGACGACTTCACCAGCGCGGACATCGAGGTCGAAGGGACGGACGCGACCCTTGCGACCGTAATTGCGAAACCGGTAGCGCAACGGTCCTTCCTGGGCCTGCGCGCGCGGTGCGTGGATTTCCGCCGCCAGTTCACGGCCGATCATCATCGCGATCAGTTCGCGCCGATCAAGATTGGCAGTTTCACGGGTCCCGACGAGTTGCCCGTTCCTGAGCACCGTTATCCGGTCTGAAACCTCGTAGACCTGTTCAAGGAAGTGGGTGACGAAGATGATGCCGAGCCCACGCGCCTTGAGGCGCCGGACAATGCGAAACAGCATCGCCACCTCGTGCGCGTCGAGGCTTGCCGTCGGCTCGTCGAGAATCAACACCTTGCCTGAGAGATCGACCGCGCGGGCGATGGCGACGACCTGCTGGATCGCGACCGAATAGCTTGCAAGATCGCGGGTGACGTCGATGTCGAGTTCATAGTCGGCGAGCAGCTCCTGCGCACGACGGTTCATGGCGCTAACGTCGACCATGCCGAAGCGCCGGGGCTGGCGCCCGAGAAAGAGATTTTCGGCAACGGTCAGGTTCGCCAGCAGGTTGACCTCCTGGTAGACCGTGCCGATACCGAGCGTCTGGGCCTCGAACGTGTCGCGCGGATCGACCTCCGCGTCATCGAGCAGGATGGCGCCGCCGTCGCGGCGGTAGGCGCCGGTCAGGCATTTGATAAGAGTAGACTTGCCGGCGCCGTTTTCGCCAAGCAGCGCATGAACTTCTCCGCGCCGCAGGTGAAAATCGACCTTGTCGAGGGCCCTTGTGCCCGGGAAGGTCTTTTCGATCCGGATCGCCTGGAGAATGTGGTCATTGGTCTGCATCGGTACCGTCTCCGCGATGCTGGTATCTGTCGGACGAGAAGCACGGCGCCTGTCTGCGACAAGCAGCGCTCTTCAGCCGGAAACTTGGAAAAGAGCGTGGCCCGCGCGAGAAGCAGCGCGGGCCACGGCCGACATCAGTAGCCGAGGCCCTTCTTTTCCTCGTAGACCTTCAGCGGCTCGTCGGCCTGAGTGTAAAGTTTCGATTCCGTCTGGATCCACTTCGGCGGTGCCGTGCCATCCTTCTGGTACGCGGCAAGCGCATCGAAGGCGGGGCCGGCCATGTTCGGCGTCAGCTCGACCGTGGCATTGGCTTCACCGGCGGCCATCGCCTGGAAGATGTCCGGAACGGCATCGATCGAAACGACAAGTATATCCTTGCCCGGCTTCAGGCCGGCTTCCTTGATCGCCTGGATGGCGCCGACCGCCATGTCGTCGTTGTGGGCATAGAGCGCGCAGATGTTCTTGCCGCCGTCCTCCGCCTTGAGGAAGCTTTCCATGACTTCCTTGCCCTTGGTGCGGGTGAAGTCGCCGGTCTGGCTGCGGACGATTTTCAGGTTGTCGTGGCCGGAAAGCGCCTGCTCAAAGCCCTTCTTGCGGTCGATTGCCGGCGAGGAGCCGGTCGTGCCCTGAAGCTCGACGACGTTGCAGGGCTTGCCTGCCGTGGCGTCGACGAGCCACTTGCCGGCAACATTGCCTTCGTGCACGAGGTCGGAAGTTACCGCGGTCAGATAGAGATCCTTCGAGGCATCGACGGTGCGGTCGAGCAGGATGACCGGAATTTCCGCGTCCTTTGCTTCCTGCAGCACCTCGTCCCAGCCGGTAGCGACGACCGGGGCGACGAGGATGGCGTTCACGCCCTGCGCGATGAAGGAGCGGATCGCCTTGATCTGGTTTTCCTGTTTCTGCTGCGCATCAGCGAATTTGAGGTCGATGCCGCGCTGCTCTGCCTGCTGCTTGGTCAGCGTCGTCTCGGCGGCGCGCCAGCCGGACTCCGAGCCGATCTGCGAAAAGCCGACGACCAGATCGGCCGCGGAAGCACTGCCGAGCGTGCAGGCAGCAAGGATCGTTGCACTCGCAAGTGCCTTGGCGATTTTCATGATTTCCTCCCAAAGAAAGCTGCCTCCAAGCAGCCATCGAGAAAAAATCATATAATATTACTTTTGTAAACGGGCACTTTTCATCTAACGCGCAAGACGTCGATGAAATTCATCGGAGGTCGCAGAAGGCTGAACGCGGGCCGGCCGACCCCGACGCGGGAGCGTCGGAACGTTCAGAGGACTAGCGGGCGAAAACAGGCGCCTTCCGCTACGCGCTAGGCCCTCGCCAGCAATGTGCCGGCGGCGCTGGCGGTCATCACGAGAACCACGCCGAAGATCTGATTGAGGGAGAGCGCCTGCCCGAGAACGAGGAAGCCGGCGCCGGCGCCGATGGCCGGCTCAAGGCTCATCAGGATGCCGAAGGCCGACGGCTGCATGCGACGGAGCGCCATGAACTCGAGCGCGTAGGGGAGCAACGGCACCAGAATGGCGAGCCCAGCCGTCATCAGCAGCATGTCGAAGGAGAAACCGGATTGAACCTGATGCAGCCCGAACGGCATCGCGAAGACTGCTGCAAACAGCAGCGAAACAGCAAGTCCCTCCAATCCCCTGAAGCGTTGGCCGGCATTTTTCATCAACACGATGTAACCGCCCCAGCCGATCGCCGCGCCGAAGGCGAAAAGCAGCCCGCGCGTATCCGCCACCCAGGCGGTACCGTCCCAGGAGAGGCAGAGTACGCCGGCGGCGGCGATAACGGGGCAAAGCAGGCGCCAGCCACGGCCGCCGAAAATCGCAGCGACCGTCAACGGACCGAGAAACTCGATCGCCACCGCAAGCCCGAGCGGGATGCGCGCGATGGCTGCAAAGAAACAGAGCGTCATCACGGCCATCGTGGCGCCGAGCGAGAGCGCCGAAAGCCACTGCGCCCGGGTGTAGCTGAGGAAGGGTGGGCGGACGAGGAGCAGCAGGAATGCCGCCGCCCAGGAGAGCCGCAGCCAGGTCGCGCCAAAAGCCCCGACGCTTTCCATCGCCGGCTTGGAGAGTGCAGCGCCGAACTGCACACTCGACATGGAGAGCAAACAAAAAACGATCGCGACAGAGACACGCCCTGTGGAATCGTCCGTCGTACCCTGCCCGCTCCACCCGCTATCCGCCGTCGTCTCCGTTTCCGCCATGTCCATTCTCCCGTTGCGCTTGAAAAGACATAGCAATCCCGGCACAATAATGAACGCTAATAGTTGTGATGTCGCCATAAGGGATCGTTATATGCATGATCTGGACATCGTCCTGCTGCGCGCCTTCGTCGTGATCGCCGAATGCGGCAGCGTCAGCGGTGCTGCCCAGCGGCTGGCCCGGACTCAAGCCGCCGTCAGCATGCAGTTGCGCCGGCTGGAGGACGATCTCGGCGCCAGGCTTTTGAACCGCAGCACCAGAGGCATGGACCTGACCGAAGCCGGGCATGTGCTGTTTCCCTATGCCCAGAAGATGCTGGGGCTGAGCGAAGGAGCCCGGNCCGGGCAGGCGCTCCAGGGCCCGATCCGCTTCGGCATGATCGAGGACATCGCCGTCGGCTCGCTGCCAAGGGCACTGCAGCGCTTCGCCGAATGTCATCCGAACGTGGCGCTCGAACTGACGGTCACCGAAAGCACCGTGTTGTCGGAGAAGCTGTCGCAGGGTCAGCTCGATGTCGCGATCGGCGATCCGGCCCTGATCCGTGGTGAGCCGATCCTCACCTGGCGGCTGCCGCTGCGCTGGGTCGCGGCGCGCGGCTTTGTGCTCCCGGAGGAAGGGCCTTTGCCGCTCGTCACCTTCGACGGGGTCTGCACCTGGCGCCACAAGATGATTGAAGCGCTAAAGGGCGGGGGTCGGCCTTGGCGCACGGTGCTGACGAGCGCCAGCCTCTCCTCGATCCAGTCGATGATCGAGGCGGGGCTCGGCATCGCCGTTCTGCTGGATCTCAATATCCGCGCCAACACGATGCGGGTCCTCGGGACCGAAGAGGGCCTGCCGCCCGCCCCGGTGATCGAACTCGGGCTTTTCGCGGCCGATCACCAGGGCCTGTCATCCCGCCCGGTCTCAGCACTGTGGGCGTTCCTTTCCGAAGAGCTTCAGGCGCAGGCACTGGCAACCGGCCGCGCTGCGTGATCTCAAGCGCGGTTGCGTCACGCTCGACGAACGAAATACAACGCCCAGAGATTGAAAAAACCCGAGCAAAATTTTACTAAATAAAGATTGCGCCGCGCCCGAAGCCTGGGTTGCGGCGGCGGGCAGGACGTTGGACATGGTAACAATCAAGGAAATCGCTTCGGCTGTCGGGGTCTCTTCGGCGACCGTCTCACGGGTGCTGAATTACGATCCAACGCTTTCGATCTCCACCAAGAAGCGGCAGGCGATCATCGAAACGGCCGAGGCGCTGAACTATGCGACGCCCCGCAACCGCGGGCGCGGCGCGGGACCGATGCAGGGCCTGAAATTCGCGCTGGTGCATTTCCTCCAGCCCGCCCAGGAACTGATCGATCCTTATTATGTCGGCGTCAGGCTCGGCATCGAAAACCGCTGCCAGGCGCTGAAGATCGAGGTGGTCAAGGTCTTCCACAACGGCAACCTGCCGGAGGCGGCGATCCTGCAGGGCGCCAACGGCGTCGTTGCCGTCGGCCACCATTACGGCGAAGAGGTTCACTGGCTGCGGCGGCACAGCCGCCACCTGGTCTTTGCCGATTTCGCCCCCGACGACGATGTCGACGACAGCGTGATGAGCGACGTGTCCGTGGCCATGAACCGCCTGCTTCAAGGCATATACGGCATGGGTTACCGCCGAATCGGCTTTCTCGGCTGGATCGACGCCTTCCGCGACAAGGACGACATCCATTCGGAGCGCCGCTGCCGCGCGTTCATCCACTGGATGACGAAGGCCGGCCTCTACGATCCGGAACTCTGTATGGTCGAGAAGCTGACGCCGGACAGCGGCTATACGCTCGCCAAGGCGATGCTGTCGAAACCCAACCCGCCCAAGATCCTGGTCACCTGCAACGACAACATGGCGATCGGCGCCTACCGGGCCATTCACGAGATGGGCCTTCGAATCCCTGACGATGTCGCCGTGGCAAGCTTCAACGACATCCCGGTCGCGCAGTTTCTCGGCCCGCCGCTTTCGACGGTCAAGATCCCGGCCGAAATGATCGGCGAGACGGCCGTCGACCTATTGATCGAGCGCCTGACCGGACGCGACGTCGCCAAAAAGGTGATCCTCGGAACAGAGATGGTCTGGCGCGGCAGCACGGCCACGACGGGCTCCGTTGCTGGCCCGTAATACAGCCGGTAAAAAACACGGTGGTAAAAATTTACTGAAATATTGCCTTCTTCAGAATTTTGCGAAATACTCCGCGCCGAGACCAGGAGGAACGTCTCGGGGAACGAAATTCGAGGGAGGAAAACAATGGACATGCGTATCTATCTGCCGCGCTTTAGCGCCATCGCGCTCGCCGGCGCCAGCCTCTTGGCGGTGACTGCGGCGCAAGCCAAGGAAATCACCGTCTGGTGCTGGGATCCGAACTTCAACGTCGCGATCATGAAGGAGGCCGGCGCGCGCTATACCAAGACGCATCCGGACGTCACCTTCAACATCGTCGATTTCGCCAAGGCCGACGTCGAGCAGAAGCTGCAGACCGGCCTTTCGTCCGGCACGGCGGATGCCCTGCCCGATATCGTGCTGATCGAGGATTATGGCGCACAGAAGTATCTGCAGTCCTTCCCCGGCGCCTTTGCGCCGCTGTCCGGCACTGTCGATTACTCCGGCTTTGCTCCCTATAAGGTCGAGCTGATGACGCTGGATGGCCAGGTCTACGGCATGCCCTTCGATTCCGGCGTCACCGGCCTCTATTATCGCAAGGACTATCTGGAGCAGGCAGGCTTCAAGCCGGAGGACATGCAGGGCATCACCTGGGACCGTTTCATCGAGATCGGCCAGCAGGTCGAAGCCAAGACCGGCAAGAAGATGATGGGTCTCGACCCGACCGACGCCGGCCTCGTGCGCATCATCATGCAATCGGCCGGGCAATGGTACTTCGACAAGGAAGGCAAGGCGAACATCACCGGCAACGCCGCGCTGAAGGGAGCGTTGGAGACGGTCGGCAAGATCATGTCTTCCAACATCTACAAACCCGCCGCCGGCTGGGCCGATTGGGTCGGAACCTTCACGTCCGGTGACGTCGCCACCGTCATCACCGGCGTCTGGATCACCGGTACCGTCAAGGCGCAGCCGGACCAAGCGGGCAAGTGGGGCGTAGCACCGATCCCGGCCCTTTCGATCGACGGCGCGACGCACGCCTCGAACCTCGGCGGATCGAGCTGGTACGTGCTCGAAAGTTCGGCCGAGAAAGCCGAGGCGGTCGACTTCCTGAACGCGGTCTACGCCAAGGACGTCGATTTCTACCAGACGATCCTGCAAGACCGCGGCGCCGTCGGTTCGCTGCTCGCCGCCCGCGGCGGAGCCGCCTATGGCGAGGCCGATGCCTTCTTCGGCGGTGAAAAGGTCTGGCAGAACTTCTCCGACTGGCTCGCGAAGGTTCCCTCGGTCAACTACGGCGTCTTCACCAACGAGGCGGACACCGCCGTCACCGCGCAATTGCCGGCGCTGCAGCAGGGAACACCGGTCGACGATGTGCTGAAGGCGATCGACGCCGAGGTCAGCGCACAGGTCCAGTAATCGCTACGGCGATTGTCTGCACCACAACTGCATAATTCCTCAAGTCGAAGTCGATTTGAGGGAAAAATTATGCAGCAATTCAAAGTGTTACAGCGTTCTTGGCGCGTCTTGAAGACGCGCGGCGCTGTAGGCCGCGGCGATTGCGCCGCGGCCAACGGCTCCTGCTATCCATGGGGATGATGATGGCTCTCGCGCGTCGCGGCGGCATCGGCCGATATTACAACGTCAATGGCTGGCTCTTCGTCGCGCCGGCGCTCGGGCTGATCGCCCTTTTCATGATCTATCCGATCGTCTGGTCGCTCTGGATGTCGTTCCAGTCCGGCCGCGGCATGATGCTGAAATTCGCCGGCTTCGCCAACATCGTCCGTCTCTGGAACGACCCGGTCTTCATCAAGGCGCTCACCAACACGCTGACCTATTTCGTCGTGCAGGTGCCGATCATGATCTTGCTGGCGCTAATCCTGGCGTCATTGCTCAACAATCCGAGGCTCGTCGGGCGAGGGTTCTTCCGCACCGCCATCTTCCTGCCCTGCGTCACCTCGCTCGTCGCCTATTCGGTGCTGTTCAAGGGCATGTTCGCGCTCGATGGCGTCGTCAACTCGACGCTTGAGGCGATCGGCATCATCGCCTCGCCGATCCCGTGGCTGACCCATCCCTTCTGGGCGAAGGTGCTCGTCATCCTCGCCATCACCTGGCGCTGGACCGGCTACAACATGATCTTCTATCTCGCGGCGATGCAGAACATCGACAAGTCGATCTATGAGGTCGCGCGGATCGACGGGGTGCCTGCCTGGGCGCGTTTCACCCACATCACTATCCCGCTGTTGAAGCCCGTCATCCTGTTCACCACGATCATCTCGACGATCGGCACGATCCAGCTCTTCGACGAGGTCTATAACCTCACCGAAGGCAAAGGCGGACCGTCCAACGCCACGCTGACCCTGTCGCTCTATATCTACAACCTGACCTTCCGCTTCATGCCGAATTTCGGCTACGCGGCGACGGTCTCCTATGTGATCGTGGTGCTCGTCGCCCTGCTCGCCTGCCTGCAATTCTTCGCGGCACGGGAGCGCGACCGATGAACAATGGAACCACACGCATCGTCGGCACCATCGTCACCTACGGCTTCGTCGGGCTGATGGCCTTTCTCTCGATCTTTCCCTTCGTCTGGATGCTGCTCGGCGCCACCAATTCGTCGATCGACATCATCAAGGGCAGGATGATGCCGGGCAGCGCGCTTGCCACCAACATCGCCACTTTCTTCACCCAGGTGAATGCACCGCTGGTCTTCTGGAATTCGGCCAAGATCGCCATTCTGGCGACAGCGTTGACGCTCGCCGTCTCGTCGCTTGCCGGCTATGGCTTCGAGATGTTCCGCTCGCGCAGCCGCGACCGCATCTACAGCGCGTTATTGTTGACGATGATGATCCCGTTTGCGGCGCTGATGATCCCGCTCTTCATCATGATGGGCAAGGCGGGGCTGATCAACACCCACCTCGCGGTCGTCTTGCCGTCGATCGGCTCGGCCTTCATCGTCTTTTACTTCCGCCAGTGCACCAAGGCGTTCCCTTCGGAGCTGCGCGATGCAGCCAAGGTCGACGGGCTGAAGGAATGGCAGATCTTTCTCTACATCTACGTGCCGGTGATGCGCTCGACCTATGCGGCCGCCTTCATCATCGTCTTCATGACGGCCTGGAACAACTATCTCTGGCCGCTAATCGTGCTGCAGTCGAACGAGACGAAGACAATCACACTCGTCGTCTCCTCGCTCGCCTCCGCCTACTACCCCGATTACGGCGTCGTCATGGTCGGCACCATCCTCGCAACGCTTCCCACCCTCGCGGTCTTCTTCTTCATGCAACGCCAATTCGTCCAGGGAATGCTGGGCTCAGTCAAATAGGAATGATGATGCGTTCTGTTACCTCTTTCAACGATTCCTGGGTCTTCTCCGAAGGCTTCGCCGCCACTGAAGCCGGCCGCCTGCAGGCGGGCAGGCCCGTGAGCCTGCCGCACAATGCGGTGGAACTGCCGTTCAATTACTTCGACGAGGCCTCCTATCAGCGCGCTTTCACCTATCAAAAGCCGCTCGCCTGGCGTCGGGAGTTCCATGGCCGCGAGGTCTCGCTCGTCTTCGACGCTGCGATGGCCGATGCCGTCGTCTATCTCAACGGCGAAGAGATCGTTGCCCACAAGGACGGCTATACGCCCTTCGAAGCGCGCCTGACCGACAGGCTGCGGGAGGGCGATAACCTGATCACTGTCAAGATCGACGGCAGCGAGAACCCGGAGATCCCGCCCTTCGGCGGCCGCATCGATTATCTGACCTATGCCGGCATCTATCGCGACGTCTGGCTGAAGGTCACCGACGCGGTTTCGGTCGCCAACATCAAGATCGAGACCCGCGATGTCCTCAGCGACGCCAAGTCCGTCTCTGTCCGTTGCGATCTCGCCAATCCGCAAAGCTTGACGCTCACCGGAACTGTCACGGCACTGCTCAAGGACAAGGACGGCAAGGTGCTGGCGGAAGCCATCGGCGAGACCCGCGGCGAGAGCGTCACACTTGACATCACCGGCCTCAAGGGACTTTCGCTCTGGGATATCGACAGTCCCGTCCTCTACGAGGCGGAGGTGCAACTGCGCAGCGATCGCGGCAGCGACCGGCTCTCGTCGCGCTTCGGTTTCCGCACCGCGGAATTCACCACGAAAGGTTTCAAGCTCAACGGCCGGCCGCTGAAGATCCGTGGTCTCAACCGCCACCAGGCCTTCCCCTATGTCGGCTATGCCATGGGCCGGACGGCCCAGGAGCGCGACGCCGAGATCCTGAAGAACACGCTACATTGCAACCTTGTCCGCACCTCGCACTATCCGCAATCCAAATGGTTTCTCGACCATTGCGACCGCATCGGCCTGCTCGTCTTCGAGGAAATCCCCGGCTGGCAGCATATCGGCGGTGAGGCCTGGAAGCAGGAGGCGATCCAAAACGTCCGCCGCATGATCGAGCGCGACTGGAACCACCCGTCGATCATCATCTGGGGCGTGCGCATCAACGAGTCGCAGGATTCCCACGATTTCTACGTCGAGACCAACCGGCTGGCGCGTGAACTCGACCTGACGCGGCAAACCGGCGGCGTGCGCTACATCACCGACAGCGAGTTCCTCGAAGACGTCTACACGATGAACGACTTCATCCTCGGCAACGAGGAACTGCCGGGGGCAAACCGCCCGCGCACGGCGCTGCGCCCACAGCAGGAGTGCACCGGGCTCAATCGCAAGGTGCCCTACCTCATCACCGAATTCGGCGGCCACATGTACCCGACGAAGATTTACGATCAGGAGCAGCGACAGGCCGAGCATGTGCGCCGGCACCTGGAGGTGCTGAACGCCGCGCATGGTGACCCCAGCATCTCCGGCGCCATCGGCTGGTGCATGTTCGACTACAACACCCACAAGGATTTCGGCTCCGGCGACCGGATCTGCTATCACGGCGTCATGGACATGTTCCGCCAGCCGAAGTTTGCAGCCTATGTCTACGCCAGCCAATGCGAGCCGTCGGAGGAAGTGGTGATGAAGCCGGTCACTTTCTGGGCGCGCGGTGAGCGCAATATCGGCGGCGTGCTGCCTTTGATCGTGCTCACCAATTGCGACGAGGTCGAGCTGAAATACGGCTCGCTGGTGAAGCGCGTTGGTCCGGACCGCGAAAATTTCCCGCATCTGCCGCATCCGCCTGTGGTCATCGACCACCGCCACTTCACCAAGGACGAACTCGGCGTCTGGGGCATGAAGTGGGAAGACGCCGCGTTCACCGGCTTCATCGACGGCAAGGCCGTTGCCAGCCTCCGCATGGTCGCCGATCCGGTACCGACAACGCTCGAGGTCGTGGCAGACAACACCACACTGCGGACCGAAGGGCGTGACAGTGTTCGCGTGATCGTGCGCGCGCTCGACCAGGCTGGCAACGTCCTGCCGTTCCTCAACGATGCGGTCGACGTCACCGTCACCGGCCCTGCCCGATTGCTTGGGCCTGAGCGCCTGGTCTTCCAGGGTGGTTCGACGGGCTTCTGGCTGGAGACGACGGGGGCTACTGGCGGCATCGCCGTCGCGGTAACCTCGACACGGCTTGGATCCGTAAGACTGGAACTTTCGGCAGTGGCAAGCGAGGCAGCGGCTGCATGAGCGAACTCCAACTCAGCGACGTTAGAAAGTCCTACGGCAACTTCGAGGTCATCAAGGGGGTCGACCTCGACATCAAGACCGGCGAGTTCGTCGTCTTCGTCGGTCCGTCCGGCTGCGGCAAGTCGACCCTGCTTCGGATGATCGCCGGTCTCGAAGAGATCACATCCGGTGATCTCACGATCGACGGCGAGCGGATGAACGATGTCGATCCGTCAAAGCGCGGCATCGCGATGGTGTTCCAGTCCTATGCGCTCTACCCGCATATGACTGTGCGGGAAAACATGGGCTTCGCGCTGCGTTTTGCCGGCGTGCCGAAGGCCGAGATCGAACAACGGGTCGGTGAGGCTGCGAACATCCTGGAGCTGGGTCCGCTGCTCGATCGCAAGCCGAAACAGCTTTCCGGCGGCCAGCGCCAGCGGGTGGCGATTGGTCGGGCAATCGTGCGGCACCCGAAGATTTTCCTCTTCGACGAGCCGCTCTCCAATCTCGATGCCGAACTGCGCGTCCACATGCGCATCGAGATCGCCAGGCTGCACAAGAAGCTCGCGACCACGATCATCTACGTCACCCATGACCAGGTCGAGGCAATGACACTTGCCGACAAGATCGTCGTCATGCGCGGCGGCGTGGTCGAACAGGTCGGCTCGCCGCTCGACCTTTACGACGATCCCGCCAATCTCTTCGTCGCCGGCTTCATCGGCTCACCGAAAATGAACTTCTTGAAGGGGATCGTCGACGCTGGCGGAACGCAGGTACGTCTGCCCGACTTCGGCAACGCGACTATTCCAGTGGCCATCAAGGAGGCTACGCCTGGGAGCTCCGTGACCATAGGCATCCGGCCCGAACATTTCGGCGACAGCGGCTCGGCAAGCCTCGATCTGACGATCGACATGCTGGAACACCTCGGCGGCGAGACCTTCGCCTATGCCCGCCATGGCGACGGCGAATTGATCATCATCGAAACGAAGAACGGCCGCGGTCTCAAATCCGGCGACAGCATCGCCGCCCGCTTCGATCCGGCCGCCGTTTTGGTGTTCGACGCAGACGGAAGGCGTCTGCGTTAGAGCAATTCCAGGAAAAGTGCGAAACGGTTTTCCGTCCGGATGAAACAATGAAGTGATCTAGGCGGCCACGAGTGTTGTTGCGCTGGCGCCATCCCTCTGGAGATGGCGCCGGTCGAATCCTACTGGAACATGCCCTTCGGCGTCTCACCCTTCAGGAAGGGTTCGATGAAAGCGTAGAGCAGGTCCGTCTGGTTGATGACTGCGGTGTGCGACGTTGCCGGCAGGATGGCGAGGCGCGAGGCAGCCAGAGGCTTGCCCATGTCGCCCATCGCGCCGCCGCCGAGCAGGCGGAACAATGCCAGCGTGTGCTCCAACGTCGCCACATCGGCATCGCCGGCGATGACAAGAACCGGCGCCTTCAGCGCCTTGACGTCCGCCTCCCAGGCCATCGGTTCTTTTTCGAGCTGGATAAGCTTCTTGACCAAATCTGGAAAGCCATCCGGATTGGCGGCGAGCTTGCGGTAGTCTTCGGCAAAGGGCATGCCGACGAACATCTCGACGGTCATCTGCGGGATGAATGCTTTGAATTCCGGCTGCCAGCCCTCGGCATCGTAGCCGACGGACGCGGCCGCAAGCTTGTTCACCTTCTCCGGATGACGGATCGCCAGCTGCAGGCCGGCAGCCGCACCCATCGAGTAGCCGAAGACATCGGCCTTCTTGAGATCGACGGCATCCATGAAGGCGGCGACGTCGTCCGCGAGGTTCGGATAGGTGATCGGGCGATCGATATCGGTGGTGCGACCATGACCCTGGAGCTCGATCGCATAGACCTTGTGGGTCTCGGCCAGCTTCGGAATGATCGCGCCCATCGACGGAATGTTCATATAGGCGCCGTGCAGCACGACCAGCGGCTCTCCCTCGCCCGAGACCTCGTAATACATCTTCATGCCGTTGACTTCGACGGTCTCAGCCTCGGCAAATGCGGTGCCGGACATCAGCAGAACGCCAGCGATCAAAGCGGTACGCAACATTCTCAATCTCCTTGTTGTCAGTGCGGCTGGGCACCGCTGTCGAGATTAAGACGTGCGGCGGTTTCCCGGCCCGACATCGACGGCGAAGAAATTTTCGCGTTTTCGTTGCGGCGCGCCGAAGGCACTTCGCGCCGCGGTCGCCCGGCGTTGCGCACGGTTCAGCTGTGTGGGTTGAGTTTCGACCGCAGCGCGGCGAACTCTAGGACGGCGAAGTCTATGAGTTTTCGCACACGCGGCAGATCACGTATCTCCGGGTGAACACCGAGCTTCAGCGGCAGGATCGGTGCAGCAATGCCGAGGTCCACGGGTACAAGGCCGTCCCGACCGACCGCCAGGAAATGCGGAAGCGTCGCGAGCGCCGCGCCGGTTTCGACCGCACTCAGTTGCGAGCGGATCGAGTTCGCGCGCAAGATTACCCTCGCATCCGGCAAACGATCTTTCAGCCAGGTCGAGAGCGACACCCGCACCGGCACCTCGGCCAGTTCGACGATGGCGTGACCGTGCCCCGTCGCGTTCGGATGGCCTAAACGATCGAGGTAGGCCTGCGTTGCAAACAGGCCGTAGCGGATATCGGAAACCTTGCGCTCGACGGTATCGCTCTGGTCGAAGCCGCCGAAACGGAAGGCGATATCGGCATCCCGCCGGGACAGGTTGAAGCGCCGAGCGTCGTTCAACAGATGAATGGCGACGCCGGGATGGGCAGCGGCAAATCTCGTGAGCATCGGAGCGAGCAGATAATCTCCGAGCCAGTCGAGGCTGGTCACGGTGATGGTGCCCGCCAGCGCGTCGTCCTGTGCCGCCAGGCGTCGCTCGACCGCCAGCGCATTCGCCTCCATCTGCTCAAGCGCCGACAGAATGGACAGGCACGCCGCCGTCGGCACAAGGCCGCCTGGCTGTCGTTCGAACAACTTTTGCTGTGCCTTTTGCTCGAACACATCGAGGCGGCGGCTGAGTGTCGGCTGGGTCGTGCCCAGAGCCCGCGCCGCCGCGCTCAGCGAGCCGTGGCATGCCAGCAGCTGAACAAGATGGAGTTCTTCCCAGTCCACAGGCACCTCAGGGTTCAGCTGGTCGAGGCGGTTCGCCTCGGCGGTAATTCATAGGCACTTTCGTGCCCGCCGTCATGCCCCCATCGATCGGCAGAACCACGCCGGTAATGTAGCTCGCCTCATCGGAACAGAGCCAGAGGACGCTTGCGGCCACCTCCTCGACGCTACCAAGCCGACGCATCGGCGTCGAAAGTGCTGCGTGCCGCTGGATTTCCGCGCCTGCAGCTTCGAGATGGTGGGTGAGGATCGGCCCGGGCGCGACGACATTGATCCGGATTCCCTGGTCGGCGTAATCGAGCGCCGCGGCCTTGGTCAGCCCGATGATCCCTGCCTTTGCACTCACATAGGCGGAAAGCCCGGAGGTGCCGTTGATGCCGGCGACGGAGGCCATGTTGACGATCGCACCGCCGCCGCCACGCGCCATCGCTTCGATCTGATAACGCATGCCGAGAAAGGTGCCACGAACATTGGTGCGAATGCCACGATCGAAACCTTCGATATCGAGATTGGCAAGCGGCGCCGGCATGGTTCCATCCGTCGCATTATTGAAGGCGGCGTCGAGCCGGCCATAGTGTTGCACCACGCTTGCAAGCGCCTGCTTCATGGCAATCTCGTCGCCGACATCCGTGGCGATCGCCAGTGCGTCCCCGCCCGCCTCGCGGATGGAAATCGCCAACGCCTCGACCGCCGTCTGCGAACGGGAAAGAAGGACAACGGATGCGCCGGCCTGCGCAAAGGCGCGGGCAGTGGCCGCGCCGATACCCTTGCTGGCGCCTGCGACCAAAGCAACCTTTCCTGCGAATCCAAGATCGTTTGTGTTCATCAACCCGACTCCATCTGATGCTGTCGCACCGTTTCTAGCGCCGGACGACGACTGCTACTTCGTGCAGGCGCGTATGCCTCCCATACGTGGACAGACAATCGACTTTCGGTGCGAATGGGATTGCCTTTGTCCGGGAGCCCGTCTTTCGCCCTGAAGCGCCGATCGGGCCGCAGTTTGGAGACGCAGAGGCAATCATGGATACAACCGCGGCACGGCAAGGAAGATCGGAGCGGCGGAAGCGGCTGAAGGCCGAACTCGACCGGGTGATTGCTGAGGCTCTGGATGAACAGCGTATCGTCGGAAGGTCGTCGAGATCCTCGTCGACGGTGAGCCCGCCTACAAACGGGCCGCCGGGCTCGCGGACCGCGAAGCCGACCGGCCAATGACCGAGGACAGCATCTTCTTGCTCTCCTCGGTCGCAAAGCCGATCATCACGGTCGCCGCTCTCAATCTGGTGCAAAGCGGCACCATCGGTCTCGACGATACCGTGTCAGAATGGCTGCCCGCGTTCAGGCCGCGGCTACCGGACGGCACCGAGCCTCGGATCACCGTCCGCCAACTCCTGACGCACAGCGCCGGCTTGAGCTACGTGTTCATGGAGCAAGGCGACGGCCCCTACCATCGGCACGCCATCAGCAGCGGCCTCGATGACACCGACGATGATTTCCCCGCCCTCATCGCCAAGCTCACCGACATCCCGCTGTCCTATCCGCCCGGACACGGCTGGGGCTATTCGATGAGCCTCGACGTGCTCAGCGCGGTTATCGAGCAGGCGTCGGGATCAACGCTGCCGGAGGCGATCGCTGCACTCGTGACCGGCCCGATGGCGATGAACGACACCGCCTTCTCCGTGGCCGATCCACGCAGGCTCGTGGCCCATTATGGCGACGCGTCGCCACGGCCGCGGCGGCTCGTTGGCGACGACGCGGTTCCCTTCTTCGGCAATCCCATGCGCCTCTCGCCCGGCCGAATCTTCAACGCACGGGCCTTTCACTCTGGTGGGACCGGCATGGCAGGCACGGCCGGGGATGTAATTCGCCTTCTCGAAAGCCTCAGGACCGGGCAGTCCGCGGTGCTCGACGCCCCTACCACCCGCTCGATGTTCGACATTCAGGCAAGGACCGGCGGATTGGCCGCCGGCCCCGGATGGGAGTTCGGTTTCGGCGGTTCGGTCCTTGTCGAGTCCGAAATGGCCGGCACGCCGCAATCGCCCGGCACGCTGCAATGGGACGGCGCCTACGGGCACAAGTGGTCCATCGACCCGGCCCGCGGTCTCACCGTCGTCGCGCTCACCAACACCGCCTTTGAGGGCATGAACGGACGCTTCCCGGTCGATCTTCGCGACGCCATCATCTACCGGAGCCTGTAGGACATGCGGAACGCCTTGTTTTCCGTCAATCTTGACGGCTATTTCGCCCGCATCGGTCATGTCGGGCCGCTCTCGCCGGATTTGGCAACCCTTGGCGCGATCATCGCAGGTCATGCCATTTCGAAGCCATCGACGTGCTGCTCGGACGACGGATCGATCTGTCGCCTGAGACGGTCGACGCCAAGCTCATCGACCGCAGGCGTGGCGGCTATTGCTTCGAACAGAACAGCCTTTTGCAGCGTGTACTCGGCGCGTTCGGCTATCGGGTGGAGCCCTTGATGGCCCGCGTCCTGTGGATGCGCGAACCCGAGGCGCCGCCGCCGGCTTGGTCGCACATGGTGCTCCGCGTCTTCGTGGACGGTGGCGGCTATCTCGTCGATGTCGGCTTTGGCAGTTGCGTGCCGACCGCGCCGCTCCGTTTCGACAGGACCACAGCGCAGCCGACGCCGCATGAGCCGTTCCGCCTCAGCCGGACGCTCGATGGCTATTTGCTGGAAGCGGAACTTGGTCGCGATTGGGTGCCGGTCTATGAGGGATCGCCGAGGATTTGCGGAGAGGACGCCTATCGGATCGCGAACATCGCGGCATCCACCCATCCGCAGTCGCTTTTCCGCCAGAACCTGTTGGTGACCCTGACCTCCGAGCAGGCGCGCACGATCCTGTTCGCAAACCGGCTGACGATCCGAGAATGGCACCGTCACACGCCACGAACTCGATGCGCCTGCAATCGAAAGTGCCCTCACCGACGTCTTCGGATTACCCTTCCCGGACGATTGGCATCCGATCACTGCGCGCTTCGGCAGCGCATTCGAGGCATCCACCACAACGACATGACGTGAACCCGACGCTTCGTCTATCGGTGTGCCAGGATGTAGTCCCTGAGTATCTGCGCATGATTGCGGGCCTCATCCTTCACGCTGTAAAGCAAGGTCACGGCGCCTTCAGCAATGCGCTGCCGCAACACGTCAACTGCCGCCGGATTGTTGTCGAGCTCGCCAATGTAGCGCTCGCGAAACTCTCCCCAGGTGCCTTGATCCCCGTGAAACCAGCGACGCAGTTCCGTTGTCGGCGCGATCTCCTTGAGCCACAGGTCGACCGCCGCGTCCGCCTTGGTCAGTCCACGCGGCCACAGGCGATCGACGAGGATGCGCATGCCGTCGCCATCCGCCTTCGGCTCGTAGACACGTTTCGTCTTCAGTTGCATGAACGTCCCTCACCCGGTCTCATTGCTTGGACCATAGCCGCCCGCCGCTATCCGACCAAGCCCGGAGGATTTGCGGGACACCAAGGGTGCGACCACTATACCCCGCGTCTGTTGCCCCAGAGCAGAACATGCAGTTGCGGCAGTACCCGAGCCTCGAACCAGCGGTCCTCCGTCACCTTGCCGACAAGCCAGAGCATGCGGTCGATGATGCCGTCGATATCAACAGTGGCATCGTCGTCATCCGGCGGTGGCGGCGTGTGGTTTCCGGGCTGCAGGTAGAGCGGCAGATGCGGATAACGGGCCGCCGCATCGCGGGCATAGGCATAATCGCGCTCGTCGAAGACGACGATCTTCAGCGCCACCTCGGGCCGGCCTGCCGCCATACGAAGACAGTCGTCGAAGGTGTTCCAGTCGGTCTCCATGCCGCTCGACGGCGGCTTCGGGCTCAAGACCAGCACGTCGAGATCGGCGAACCAGTCCTTGGCGATACTGCCCTGCGTCTCCAGGGCAAACCGGTAGCCTTCCTCTCGCCCACGCGCGATCAGAGGCCCGAGCGGCTGGATCGCCGGATTGCCGCCGGATAGCGAGACCGTGAGCGGCTTGCCGCCGGATAGCCGGCTGACTTCGCTCCAGATCTCCTCCACCGTCATCGGCAGCCATTGGTCGCGGTATTCGCTGTCGACTGCATGTAGCGTATCGCACCAGCTGCAGCGATAATCGCAGCCGCCCGTGCGAACGAACACGGTCGGCAGACCGATCAGGATGCCCTCACCCTGGATCGTCGGCCCGAAGACTTCGCTGACCCGGATGCGCGTTTCGCCAGGCCCGGTCATGGCCGGTATTCCGCCCAGGTCTTCGGCGTCTCGCTGACGCGCACGGCCGAGGTTTCAGGGAGCCTCACCTTGCACCAATCGTAGAAATGCTTTGCCAGACATTCGGCCGTCACCTGGTCATGGCCGAGGACGTCATTGAGGTGACGATGGTCGAAGCTCTCGTCAATGTAGCGCTTCAGTGGCGCCAGCTCGTGATAGTCGCGCACGAAGCCGTGTTCGTTGAGTTCCGCACCGGCAAGCTCGACTTCAACGACGTAGTTATGCCCGTGCAGCCGGGCGCACTGGTGGTCCGCCGGCAGGCTCTTCAACTGGTGCGAGGCGGAGAAATGGAACTCCTTGGTGATCCGGAACATCACTTCACCTCCTCGGCTGAAAAAGCAGACGTCGCCGCCACCCAGAAATCCGGATCCTCATAATCGGTCGGGTCCGCAACACCGGCAAGATGAAAGGCCTCGCGCCGCTCGACGCAGGTGCCGCAGCGGCCGCAATGGCGTGCGCCACCCTTGTAGCAGGACCAGGTCTCTTCGAAGGGTGTCGCATGGCTTGCGCCGTCGGTGACGATATCCGCCTTCGATACGGTCACATAGGGCGCGTAGAGTGCAACGTTGGCATAGTCGTCGAGCGCCTGGTTCTGCATCGCCTGAAACGCATCGATGAAACCGGGACGGCAATCGGGATAGATGAAATGATCGCCGCCATGCACGGCGACCGCAACCGCGTCCGCCTTCTGCGCCGCCGCAAGCCCGAAGGCAATCGCGAGCATGATGGCGTTGCGGTTCGGAACCACCGTCGCCTTCATGGTTTCCTCGGCATAGTGGCCGTCGGGCACGTCGACATCGTCCGTCAGCGCCGATCCGGTGAGGTGGGCGCCGATGGCGCGAATGTCGATGATCTGATGTGGAACGCCAAGCCGTCTCGCACAGGCGGCGGCAAAGTCCAGTTCCTTGCGGTGTCGTTGTCCATAGTCGAAGGAGAGCAGGCCTATAAGCTCCTGCTCGGCTGCGACCTTGTGGGCAAGCGATACCGAGTCTAATCCGCCGGAGCAGATGACAATCGTCTTCATGATAGGTGTCCTTGTTTTGACCGGGTAGGCTGCGACCGGATTACGGGGTGCCTTCTAGGACAAAGCAGGGGCGATGGGAAGCTTAATGTCGGAGATTGTGGCGAACAAATACTGTTTCGACGACCGAACATCGGCGCTGTGGCATAAGGCCATAGAGAAATTTTCGATCACCAAGGGGAACGGGAAGCGTCTGCAAACGTTGCGGCGTGAAGGTCGCCGATGCATTGGTCAATAGCTCGCGCGCCCATAATGGCGGAACTGGGCGCGCGGGTTTCGATGATTCTTGAGATGCGTCAGTGGCTACTGCTGAAGCCCCGGATACGCCCATACGCCCGAAACACGCATCAGATCGCGGTAAATTACCAACCTCTCGTCAGACCCGACCTTTGCCGCCTCATCCTGGGATGGTGCGTCCAGCGCATTCAGCGGCACCACTGCCGTCAGCAGGTCGCGCTGTTTCAATGCGTCTTCCATTACTGTGCGAGCTCGGCGCATGTGGCTTGAGCTGGTCACCAGGATCACAGTGTCGGCCTGATGCCGCACCAACAGATTGGCAGCATTGATCACATTGCCGATCGTGTCTTTCGACTTGTCTTCAATGATGATGCGATCGCGGCTGACACCCTTGTCGACCAGCCACTTGGACATCACGTCGCCTTCAGTAACGCCATTCTTCGGCACGCCGCCACTCACCATCACCAGTGCTGTCGGGTTCGCCTCTGCAGCCTTCAACGTCACGTCGAGGCGGTCGAGCAAAGTCTGCTGCGCCGTGCCGTCATCCGCCAGCGCGTAGCCCAAGGCGACGACCACGACCTTGCCGGGCACCGTTGGGACATCGAAGTTGGGCTTTTCGGCCATGATCTGTTCTGCGCGAACAAAGCGCTTGCGATACTCCTCCGCGCGTTCGCGATCGAGCCCTGCGAGCGCTTGATGGGCGAGTGCCGCGCCGGTCTCATCGCCACGGATGCGGGCAATCGCTTCCAACCAGCTTTGAGCGTCAAATGCGGTCGGCTCCTTGTCAAGGATACCCTGGAACGTCGTCTGCGCCTCGTCGAGCTTCTTCTGGATGATCTGCGTTGAGGCGACGGCATACTGAAAATCCAGCCGCTCTGGTGCTAACGTCGACGCTTCCTTGAAGGCCGCTTCCACGACATCGTACTTGCCGTGCAAGGTAATGCCCTTGAAGACTTCGGCTTCTGCTTTTTTGACGTCGCCTCCCGACCAGTAATACTGCATGCCAGTGTCCACCAGCTGCTTGATACGGCCAGCGCTGGTCTGATCGAAGGCCACGGCTGGAGCGACCGAGATAAGACACGCTGTTGCTGTCAACACTGCCAGGAGTCGGCGTCTCGCGCCGCCCGCCTTCGTCCGATGCGGAACATCCGACGCAAACACGATCGAGCCCGTCAAAAGGGCAAGAATGGAACTCGGCTTCATTTGATATCTCCCAGTTTTCCGGTTGCCCACAGGCTTGCTCGCCCTCGGGCCGATAAGCGTTCCGTAATCACTTCCGATCTGGCCCAATCTATATGCGGCCAGCATTAGCAATACCAAAACATGACCACCTGTCTAGTGCGCGATGTCAAAACGGACCGCGACTGCGACCAGATTCGGAATAATTCATATTACATTTCTTACAGATAGCGCACACAAGTTGCGTCAGCATTCAGAGACAGTTGCTAGTTGGTATGATATTGGTATTATCCAATTGTGCACCGGCACGCGCGCACCGGGCGGTGCGCGGTCGTTCCGTGAACGCCAATGTCATGGGCAATCAGCTTTTGCCTGCGGGGAGTTCTGCGGCTTATGGGAAGGCAAAGCCTATTCGGCGGCCTCGCTACCGAAGTCCATGCGGAAGCATGCGCCGCCGCCTGGCGAATTCAGAACGGTCATTTGCGCACCATGCCTTCGCGTAATCTGCAGCACGAGATTGAGACCGTGGCCCGCGCCTCGATGCCGCGGCTTCAGCCGGTAAAATGGCTCGAATATTCGCTCGCGCTCTGCCTCGGGAACGCCGGGACCATCGTCGCAGATCTCGATCACGCCGTTACGCTCGACCCGAACGACAATCGCTCCCCTTACCAGGTTGATGACGGCACGCCTGAGAGAAGGCGAGCCCGCCTGAACGAGCGAGCGCTGCACCGCCGGCTCATATGAAAACTCGTAGTCTTCATCGATCGCCAGCGGTGAAATGTCCCGGCTCGCCCGATTGACGATACATGGCACGCCGGCGACCGTCACCAGGGCCAGCAAGACCAGCATCGGCGCGAGGAAAAAGCGCGAAAACTGCAGGATAAGGGCTGACTGGCTCATCAACTCGCCTTGCCCAAACACCGTGAAGTCTCCGTCCGCATTCGACCGGCGCCGGAGAACGGCTAGATAGGGCGATGGATCACCGGCATCGCGAATGTCCGAATAGGTCATCCTGCCGAGATTCTCGCTCATGCCCCGGTAGATCGCTGGGATGTCACCCACCTGAACGACCTCTCCATGGTCGTTGCGCGCGATGAACCAAAAATCCGGATGCCTGGCATGGACGTCCCCCATTTCCTCGGTCTTTGCCAGCACGAGCTTGCCATCCGGACCTCTCTGAATCGCATCAAATGCCGCCTCGCCCGGCGCTGGGCTGACCAACACGCCACCTTCGTCGGCAAGGACCAGGAGGCTTACGAAGAAAGTCCGAAAGCCAGCAGTATCGCCAACTGGAGAACGAGAAGCTGGGCGATCAGCCGCTGTTTGAGAGATCGGGGCCACAGTTTTTTCACCGGCGGCACCATAGGGCTGGCTTGAATGCGCGGTGCATCGTCGAGGCTCGCTCGGACACGTTCGTAGGGATCTAGCTTTTGAAATCACGCAAATCTGAAAGAGGATCGTTCTATACGTTTTCAGGATTTGCTCTCAATCCGGGTGAAGCTGCAAACTCGAGATTGCACCGACATTCCGCCGGCTGTTCGCGGCCCGGAGCTGCGGCGCCGGGCCGCGACCTTCACTGCTCGTCATCATGCATGCGCATGCGGGTGCTGCCGTTCGTCCCAGACCGACCAGATCGCGAGCGCAGTCACCAGTGCCCCGAGGACGACATGCGTCCACATGGGATTGGCGCTGGTCGAGAAGCCGAGCAGCCAGGGGGAAGCGATCAGCCAGAGCCCGACAACGAGGCTTGCCCATTCCTCCCATTCCGCAAACATGGCAAGTGTTGCGATCGCCAGAACGCCGAGCACGACGCCGGCGGCCCAAGCGTTCCAAGCCGGAACGCTCTCGACAACGAAGCCCATGATCCACGGGGAGATGAACAGGCAGACGGCGAGAACCAGATTGATCCAGTCCTGCGCTTTCTTTCCTTCCATCAGTGCCATGACAACCTCCACGAATGAAGTTTGACCAAAGCGTACGACCGCGTGCGGGGCACGCTCTGGAAACCATAATAAATTCAACCGAAAACGCTTTCAAATCTTTTTCGCGCGAGCACCCGGTGATCGCACATGCGAAAGCGCGCAGCGAACCGGCGATCCGCTGCTTTCAAAGGGTGTCAAAGCACCGACTGGCCACCCGCTATCTCGGGCCCTAGATCATTTCACTCATCGAAACACTGAAGTGATCTAAGTCTTTGAAATTACGCAATTCCGGACGGAAAACCGTTTCGCACTTTTCCTGGAATTGCTCTAGTAACCGCGCGCAGCACCTGCGCCGATGCGGCTGTCGACGGCGCCATTGTAGCGGGCGCCGCCGCCGGCCTCGATGTCGGAGAGGCTCTCGCCGCCGACGAGGATGCCGGTCGCCTGCCCCCAGATCGTCCAGCTTTCGTCGATCTGAACGTTATGGCCCATCGCCGACAGCAGCTTGCGGGTGTCGGGCGAGAGCGCATAGGGCTCCATGAACACCTTGTCCGGCAGCCACTGGTGATGGATGCGCGGCGCATCGACGGCTTCCTGGATGTTCATGCCGTGATCGATGACGTTGAGGATCGCCTCGAGCGTAATCGTAATGATGCGGGCGCCACCGGGGCTGCCGATCACCATGAAGGGCTTGCCGTCCTTGGAGATGATCGTCGGGCTCATCGACGACAGCGGCGTCTTGCCGGGCGCGATCGCATTGGCCTCGCCCTGGATCAGCCCATAGAGATTGGGCACGCCCGGCTTCGAGGTGAAATCGTCCATCTCGTTGTTGAGCAGGATACCGGTTCCAGGCGCCACCACGCCGGCGCCGAAGGAGCCGTTCAACGTATAGGTAACGGCGACCGCGTTGCCCTCGTCGTCGATGATCGAATAGTGGGTCGTCTCCTTGCTTTCGCCGAAGCCCTTCGGGATCAGCGTAGCGGAGACGCCGGCGCGGAACGGATCGATCTTGGCGCGGATTTCCTTCGCATAGGCCTTGTCGGTGAGCTTGGCGACCGGGTTTTCGACGAAATCAGGATCGCCGAGCGACGTGTTGCGGTCGACATAGGCATGGCGCATCGCCTCGATCATCGCGTGAACCGTGTCCGCGGCGCCATAGCCCATGTAGGAAAGCGGATAACCTTCGAGCACGTTGAGGATTTCACAGATGATCACGCCACCGGAAGACGGCGGCGGCGAGGAGACGATGTCATAGCCGCGATAGTTGCACTTGACCGGCTCCAGTTCGCGCACCGCATAGCGCTCGAAGTCCGCCTTGGCGAGCACGCCGCCCTTCTCCGAGCTCGCCTTGACGATCTGATCGGCGATCGCGCCCTTGTAGAAGGCGTCCGGGCCTCTTTCGGCAATGCTCGAAAGCGATGCGGCAAGGTCCGTCTGAACCAGCTTCTCGCCGATCACGAAGGGCTTACCGTCATTGAGGAAGATTGCGGCCGCCGCCGGATCTTTCGCCAGCCTTTCGGCCCTGCCCTCGAAGGTACTGACATCGCCCTCCTCCAGCACGAAGCCATCCTTGGCTAGCGCGATCGCCGGCGCGATCAGTTCGGCAAGCGGCTTCGTGCCATAGCGGCTCCGCGCGACCTCGAAACCCATGACAGGCCCCGGCACACCGACGGCGAGATAACCATCGGTGCTCAACCCTTTGATGACATCTCCCTTCCCGTCGAGATACATGGTCTTGGTTGCCGCCTGCGGCGCCCGCTCGCGGAAATCGAGGAAGGTCGTCCTGCCGTCCTTGAAGCGGATGGTCATGAACCCGCCACCGCCGATATTGCCGGCGGTCGGATAGGTGACGGCGAGTGCGTAGCCGACGGCAACGGCTGCGTCGACGGCGTTGCCACCGCTCTTCAAGACGGCGACACCTACATCCGAGGCCAGGTGCTGGGCAGTCACCACCATGCCATGCTCGGCCTTGACCGGTTCCGGCGAGGCGGCTCGGCCCTCTGGCGGAGCCAGACTCAGCGCAAGAAACAAGGTGACGGGCAGACTCTTCAAGCGAAATCTCAGCATGCGTCTCTCCCTCGCAGGCGTTGCTCGCAGTGCCTTGCCGGCGACCGCGAAGCGGACGCCCGCCATCGCGCTAAACGCGCCAGCAACAATCTTTTGGTCAGGCAAGCACTGATTGTGGGCAGCTATGAAGTCCGAGGAGTATAGCCATGCCCGGTCGGCGATGGCAATTCACACCGGACCGATGGCAACGCTTGAACGCGGGGGGCTGTCCTGGGGCGGGCTCCCCCCGCAGGCAACGGGGGGAACCATACGGCTCTCGTCAGGCGGCATCCGCCAGGATGAGAGCCGCGCCCTTTTCCGCAACCATCATCGTCGGAGCGTTGATGTTGCCAGCCGTAATGTTCGGGAAGATGGAGGCGTCGACGACGCGCAGAGCCGGAACGCCATGGACCCGCAGGCTGCTGTCGACGACGGAGCTCGCCTGGTCCGGCCCCATCGCGCAGGTGCCGCAGAGGTGGTAGATCGAGCCTGAGTTTTCGCGAAAATAACCCATCAGCTCATCGTCGCTCTGAACGCGCGGCGCTGGCGAGATTTCTTCCGCGGTTAGCGAGGAGAGCGCCGTGGCGGATGCGATCCGCCGCACCAGCCGGCTTCCCTGCAGCACTTCGTCGATGTCGCGGTCGGTCGTCAGGTAGTTCGGCCGGATCAGCGGCTTTTGCGCGGGGTCGCGGGATGCGATCTGGATGCTGCCGCGGCTGGTCGGCCGGCAGGAGTTGAAACAGATCAGGTAGCCCGGATAGGGCTCCGGTTTCAGCCCAGCCTTCGGATCATTCGGGATCCGATAAGACAGGGGATTGAAGTAAAGCTGGATATTCGGCCGCTCTTCGTCAGGTCTGCCGCGGAAGAAGCCACCGGCCTGATTGACGCTCATCGAGAACGGCCCCTTGCCTGTGAGCAGATATTGCAGACCGAGCCGCATCTGGCCGAACAGGCTGCCGAACTCGTCGTTGAGCGTCGGGATAGTGGCCCGATAGTAGAAGCTGGCGCAGAGATGATCCTGGAGGTTCTGCCCCACGGCCGGCAAATGCCGCTGCGTCTTGACCCCGAGCGAAGACAGCGCCTTGCCGTCCCCGATACCCGAAACCTGCAGCAGTTGCGGGCTGCCGACGGCGCCGGCCGCCAGGATGACTTCGCGCCCCGCGGTAAAGCGCCGGCGGGCCCCGTTCTGGACGACATCGACCCCGGTTACGCGCCCGTCATCCGCAAAGACCAGCCGCTCGGCCTGGGCGTAGCGCTCGATCGTCAGGTTGGGCCGCTTGAGCGCTGGGCGCAAATACTCGGCGCTCGAATGCGAGCGGCGGCCATTGTTGGTGTTGACGTCGTAGACGCCGGCGCCTTCGAGCGAGGCTCCGTTGAAATCATCGTTCAGTGGCAGTTGCAACGATCCGCAGCTCTCGAGAAAGGCGTCGGTGATCGGATGCGTCATGCCGCGCATCGGGGTGATGTGGATCGGGCCTTCGCCGCCATGCCATTCGGACGATCCGCGCGCATGGGTTTCGAGCCGGCGGAAATAGGGAAGCACGTCGTCATAGCCCCAGCCCGCATTGCCGGCGGCTTTCCAGTCGTCGAAATCGTCGCGCGCGCCGCGCACGTAGATCATCGCGTTGATCGATCCGGAGCCGCCCTGGACCTTGCCGCGCGGCACGTAGATGCTGCGATCCTGAAGCTCGGCTTCCGGCTCGCTCGAATACATCCAGTTCACCTGAGGGTTATAGTAACTGCGGGCGTAGCCGACCGGGATCTTGAACCAGAAGGAATTGTCGTTGCCGCCGGCCTCGATCAAAAGCACCTTGTGGCGACCGTTCTCGCTGAGCCGGCTCGCAAGGATGCAGCCCGCCGACCCGGCGCCGACGATGATGTAATCGTAGATCATCTCGTGTCCCTGATATCCGTGTTCACCCGCGCGCGGGCGCAAAGGCCTTCACGTCCGCCGGCCGACCGTCCATCTGCAGGTGCAGGCGCTCACCGGTATAGGGCGTGTGCTTTTCAACCACATCCATGTTGAGCTCGATGCCGAGGCCGGGCTCGCGCGACGGGATGAGGTAGCCGTCCTCGACGGTAAGCTTGGTCTTCAGCACGTCGGCGTGGAAGCCGGAGAAGTCGAGGATCGCCTCGTGGATGAGGAAGTTCGGCGTGGCGGCCGAAAGCTGGATGCTGGCGGCAGCCCCGACCGGGCCGTTGTAGAGATGCGGCGCGATCTGGGCGTAATAGGCCTCGGCCATGCCGGCGATCTTCTTCGCCTCGAGCAAGCCGCCGACACGTGCGACGTTCATCTGCAGGATCGATGCGGCCTTGAGCTCGAGCACACGCTGGAACTCGTATTTCGTCGTCAGGCGCTCGCCGGTCGAAACCGGAATCGAGGTTGCGCGCGCGACCTCGGCCATGGCCGCTTCCTGTCCCGGCGGCACCGGCTCTTCGAACCAGAGCGGATCGTACTTCTCCAGGCGCTTGGCAAGGCGGATGGCGGAGGACGGAACCATCTGGCCGTGGGTGCCGAAGAGCAGGTCGGCGCTGCTGCCGACCGCGTCGCGGATCTTGCGGCAGAACTCTTCGCAGCGATCCATGACGCCGAGCGAAAGCTGGTGGCCGGAATAGTTGGTGTAGGGACCGGCGGGATCGAACTTCACCGCGGTGAAGCCCATCTCGACCATCTCGACGGCGCATTCGGCCGCGAGGTCCGGATCGTTGAAATCGAACTCGCCGGCCGCATTCTTCGGGTAGAGATAGGTGTAGGCCCGAAGCTTCTCGTGCACCGTACCGCCCAAGAAATCGGCGACCGGACGGCCTGCCGCCTTGCCAATGATGTCCCAGCAGGCGATCTCCAGGCCCGAGACTATGCCCATCATCGTCGGGTCGGGGCGCTGGGTGAAGCCACTGGAATAGGCCGAGCGCCAGAAGCGCTCGATCTGGTGCGGATCATGGCCGAGCAGATGCCGTTCGAAGACATCCTCGATCAGCGGCGTCAAGGCGCTTGGATGGAACGACGTCGCATAGATCTCGCCGATGCCCTCGATGCCGCAGGCAGTCGTGAGGCGAACGAAGATCCAGTACATGCCGCCCACATGCGGTGGCGGGACGGCGACGGCATAGGTCCCGAGAGACGCGATCTTCATGGGTGTCATCCCTTTTTCTTGAGGCGAGCCATCAGCACCAGAGTGGCGATGGCTCCGAGAACGCAGATGGCGGCGATGTAGCCGAAATAGAGCTGGTAGCCGGTAATGCCCGGATTGCGGTCCGACAGGTAACCGTTGACGAGCGGCAGATAGGTGTCCGGCGCGTAGCCGACCAGCGAGATGATGCCGATGGCGAGACCCGTGATGTTTGCCGGCACATGGCAATCGTCCAGGATCGCCCAGTAGAGCCCTCGGATCGTATAGGTGATCAGGCCGACGAGCAGCACCAGCCCGACGAAGGGCATGGTGGAGCCGATGCCCGGCAACGTGATCATTGCCACGAGGCTTGCCGCTGCGACGACGAAGCTCAGGAGCAGCATGCCGCATTTGCCGTAACGGTCGCCGAGCAGTCCACCACCGATGCCGCCGACCGGACGCAGCCACAGCTTGATCGTCACGATCAGGCCGGCCATGGCGGCCGAGATGCCGAACCCGCCTTCCTGCAGATAGGCCGAGAAGCTGTAGGTGGCGAGGAAGACGTGGTAGCCGCAGAAGATGATGGCGGCGACGAGCCAGACCTCGGGGATGCGCAACAGTGTCTTGATGTCGACGAGAAGGTTGCCTTCGCGCCTCTTTGATGACCTGTTCGCAGCGATCGGCTGCGACACGGCGAAATAGGCAATGCCGACGACGATGCAGAAAATGGCGTAGAGAAGCACGACGTCGCGGAAACCGGTGGCAAGCCCGGCGCCGCGCGTTTCCGTCGTGAACACGAACAGCGCGATGGCGACGCTTGCAAGGAGTGCCTCGACCAGGCCACGGCCGCCGTCGAGAATACCGAAGAAGCGTCCCTGTTCGTCGGCACCGGCAATCAGGTTCACCTGCTTCAGCGTCGCCGCCCAGAACGTCAACCCGGTCGTGACGCCGAAGCCGCAATAGATGACGAGAAGGGCGGAGTAGCCAGGCAGCGTCGCATACCAGAGACCCAGAAGCCCCGTACCGACCATTGACAGGAGGATCAGGACGCGCGGCTGGACACGGTCGGCGAGCCAGCCGCTGGGCAGGTAGCCAAGCAGGAAGCTGGTTCCGAGGATGGAGTAGAGGACGCCAAGCTCGGTGTTGCTAAGCTTCAGCACGTCCAGCATCGTCGTCTGATAGGACTGGCGCAGGTAGAGGATCGGGTAGATCGCACCGGCGGCGATCACGATCAGCGCTAACTGAAGATAGCGGCTGCGGGCCGACACGGTTGGTGCGGCGATTTCGGTTTCGGCAATCAAGCTCACAGGTAGTCTCCTCCCCCGGCCGACGGCGGGAGCTCTGCTATCGGCCCGGTATTGATATTGGCGTCGGAGCAGTTCCGGCTTTGGCCGGGAATGCTCAGTTTCTCATGGTCTAGTGTTTCAGGACGACGAGGCGCGTCTGGGTGAATTCCATCATGCCGTGCTTGCCGTCGTCGCCACCGAGGCCGGAACGTTTCCAGCCGGCATGGAAGCCCTGATAGGGATCGGCCGGAAAGCGGTTGACATAGAGTTCGCCGGCCTCGATCGCGTCGCTGGCCCGCATAACGGTGCGGTAGTTCTCAGTGAAGAGCACCGAGCTCAACCCGAACTGATGGTCGCTCGCCATGGCAAGCGCTTCCTCGAACGTCGCGTAACGCAGCACGGCAAGCACCGGACCAAAGACCTCCTCGCGCACGATCTCCATCTCCTGGGCGCAGCCGGAAATCAGCGTCGGCGGATAGAAGTAGCCCGGGCCTTCCGGCAGATAGCCACCGACTTCAACGGTCCCACCTTCCGCCCGCGCCTGCTCCACCATCCCGTGAACGCGCTTCTGCGCGGCAGCGTTGGCAAGCGGCCCCATACGGCTCGCGTCCTCGGCGCGGTTGCCGAATGTGCGGGCGGCAAAGCCTTCGCGCAGTTTGGCGAGCAGCCGGTCGTGGACACTTTCATGGACATAAAGCCGTTCGGCGCTGGTGCAGACCTGGCCGCAATGGGCGGTCTTGGCAGCGATGATCATCTCGGCAACGGCATCAAGATCCGCATCCGGCTCGACGATCACAGGCGTCTTGCCGCCCAGTTCGAGCGACGGCTTGGCGATGTTTTGCTTGCAGTATTCGAGCACGATGCGGCCGGCCGAGACGCTGCCGGTCAGTGTGATCATGCCGATGCCGGGATGGGTGCAGAGCGTACGCGCAACATCGTGCGACATCGTGAGGATATTGACGAGGCCATCGGGCAGACCAGCCTCGACAATGGCTTCGGCCACCGCAAAGGCCGAGGTCGGCGTATTGTTGCTCGGCCGCACGACAACCGCATTTCCGGCAATGAGCGCCGGTGCGATCTTCCTGACCAGCGTGTAGATCGGATAGTTGAACGGGATCAGACAGGCGGCGACACCGATCGGCGTGCGCTTCAGGATCAGCGTTTCGCCGGGATTGTCGCTCTCGATCACCTCTCCTTCGATGCGGCGGGCCCACTCGGCGTGGTAGCGCATCAGTTCGGCGCCGTAGATCACTTCGCCGGTCGCGTCAGCGAGGCTCTTGCCGGACTCCAGTGCCAGCGCAGCGCCGATGCGCTCGGCCCGGCTCTCCAACACAGCCGCAAGCCGGCGCAAGGCGTCTCCACGCTGAATGGCAGGCAAGGCGCCCCAGGCGCGTTGCGCCTTCACCGCGGCTTCGACCGCAGCTGTCGCCTCTTCGTCTGTTGCCGCCGGTACCGACGCGAAAACCTCACCGGTTGCCGGATTGCGGACGTCGATTAGGGCCGCGGATGCGCTCTCGATGAAGCGGCCGCCGGAAAAGTTACGATAGGGGCTCATGGCATCTCGGAATGGTTGGGAGAGAGCATCACGAGCGACGATCCGACCTCTCTCCCTGGCCGCAACCGTCAGGAAAATTGATGCGACGATGCAGACCAGGGCACAAGCGAGTAATTTTCCGTGAGAGCATTCCAAAATGGAATGCTTGGCTCAGGCAGCACGGTCGGCTGCGACCTCCGACAGGAGCCATAGGCGGAACGCTTCCACCTTCGAATTGCTTCCGGACTGAGGTCGCGTCACGAACCAGTAGGATTCGTGGCCCTCCACCTCGACGTCAAAGAGCTGCACCAATTGTCCCGATTGCAACTGGCCGCGAACCATCGAGCGATCCGCAACGGTCACGCCGAGCCCGGCGCACGCCGCTTCGATCGCGAGGTCGAGCAGGTCGAATTCCAACCCGCCGCGGGTATCGACGTCCTGGAAGCCTGCCGCGTCCAGCCAGTGACGCCAGGTGAGGTAGCGCCGATCGGGCGAGGCGAGCACATGCAGGAAGGCGAAGCGCTGAAGATCGGATGGGCCGTCGACCTCCGCCCCCTCCAGAAGCGACGGTGCGCAGACGACGACATGCCTTTCCGTCATCAGAATGCTGGCATCGAGCATCGGCCACTCGCCATCACCGAAGCGGATGGCGCAATCGAGAAGCCCGCGCTCGGCAAGCGTATCGGAAGCCTCGGTGCTGATACTGATGTCCACATCCGGCAATGCCTCGCGCAACCGGGCAAGGCGTGGCAGCAGCCAGCGCTTGGCAAAGGTCGGCGGCACGTTGACCCTCAGTCTGTTCTGGTTGCTCTTCTCGGTGATACTGCGCAGCGACACTTCGATGCTGTGAAACGCCTCCTGAATGGTCGCCAGCAACTCGGCGCCGGCCGGCGTCAGTTCCAGATGATGGTGGCGCCGGATGAGCAAATCCTCGCCAAGTTCGTCCTCAAGGTTGCGGACCTGCCGGCTGACGGCGCTCTGCGTCAGATTGAGGCGTTCGGCCGCGCGCGTGAAGCTGCGGGTTTGCCCAACCACTTCGAAGGCCTTCATCGCTGACAATCCAGGAAGTCTTCGCATTGGTACTTTGGCCTCAGGATAGGGGACAACAACATCGACACCGGGTGTCGTCACGGCATCGATGCACTTTTGCGTGGCACACATTGGCGCACAAGCACGAAAATCCAAATCGCACACGGCTGACCGCAAGCACGCGCGTCCGGCACTCTCCAAACGACAAACGGCGGCTTTCGCCGCCGTTTACCTATCCAATCCATCGACTGGCCAAGCCCAGACGAAAACTGGAAACTCATTCGCCCCCTACTCCGCGGCATAGAAGCCGTAGAGCACCGGCATCAGCCCGACGAGCGCCGCGAAACGCTTGAAGGACTTGCGCTCCGGCCGCGTCCAGCCGGTTTCCGCCAGCGCCGAAAGCCGCGGGAAGACGAGGCGGTCGAAGACGGCGCGGTCGGTCATCGGCTCGGACCAGATGCAGCATTGCACGCCGAGTAGGTGCTTCTTCTGCGCGTCCGTCCAGCCCTCGACCGGATCAAAGGTGTAGAGCCTTTCCGGATCCGACCAGCCGGCCCAGCTGGCGCCAGGCTCCGACCAGGCCGGGCTGTTGGCCATGTCGAGATAGTAGACCTGACCGGGGCAGACGACGATGTCGTAGCCTTCTTCGGCGAGTGCTGCCGACGCCTCGACCGTGCGCCAGCCGAAAAGCAGCGACTTTTTCTTATCGATGACGTTGCCGTGCGCCGCCTCCTGCCAGCCGCCGGTGACGCAATCGCGGCTCGCGAGAAACGCCTGCACGCGCGCCAGGAATTCGCCCTGCAGTACCGCAGCACCCGATCCGTCGATCTCGTCGGCGCCGTGGGTGTTGGTGACGACATTCAGCCGCTTGGCATGGGTTTCGGCAACCTCGTCTCCGGCAAGCGCCCGAAGCCGTGTGAGCGCCTCGGGCGAGCCCGACCAGGCGCCGAGCGGTACCTCGTCGGCGCCGACATGAATGGCCCGCATCGGGAACAGTTCGATCAGTTCGTCGAAGATGATCTCGAGCACCCGGTAGGTTTCTTCTCGTGCCGGATTGAGGCAATTGTCCGGAAAGCCCTGGACCGAAAAATAGCTGCCCTGCTCCTCGGGGTCACGCAGTTCCGGGATCGCCTGCAGCATCGCAAAGGAATGGCCGGGAATGTCGATCTCCGGCATCACCTCGATGCCGAGGCTTGCCGCCAGCGCCACGATCTGGCGGATCGCGGCCTTAGTATAGTAACCGCCGGTCGGCTGCGGTCCGGAGCCGAGCAGCGGCGGGATCTTGCGGCCGTGGCCGCGCCAGGCCCCGATTTCCGTCAGCGCCGGATAGGCGTCGATCTCGACGCGCCAAGCCTCGTCGTCAGTCAGGTGCCAGTGGAAACGGTTGAGCTTGTTCCACGCCATCAGCTGCAGGAAGCGCTCAACCTCGGCGGTGCTGTAGAATTGCCGGGCGACATCGAGGTGGGTGCCGCGCCATCCGAGCGCCGGCTCGTCCTTGATCTCACCGCCGGTCGGAAACACGAAGGTGCCCGGATACAGCCGCGCGCCGCGCAGGATCTGCCCAAGCGTGATCAGGCCATAGAGGATGCCGGTCGCCGTGCTACCGGAAACGGCGACGCCAGCGGGAGAGAAGCGGATGGCATAGGCTTCCGGGCCGAGGTCACCAGTCTTCGCCAGCGATACCGGATAACCGCCCTCCGACGCCGGGCGAACGATGCCCTCGACCGGGAACAGGCTTGCGGTGAGATCGGCAAACGCCCTTGCAGCGCTGTGAGCTTCCTCGCCCTCGGGTTTGAGGTCGAGCCCCGGAGGCGCCACCAGTTGCCCGGAAACGGAAACGGCTTGCGGCCACGGTACAATCGAGACCGGGACCGGCGCCACCTTCGGCACCGGATAGACGGCAGCACCACGCTTCAGCTCGGCATTGTCTCCGTGCGCCCGCGAGGCAAGCACCGCCACCGGCGCCATCGTGCCGTCGGAGAGCACCAGGAAGGCGGCGTTGGCACCATCGGTCCAGTGACGCGGCTCATAGCTCATTCCATGTGCCTTCAGCGTCCAGATTGCGCCCGGCGGCACTTCGAGGTCTTCCGGCGCTGCGAACTCGGCATAGTTGGATAGGCGGACGAGCAGCTTGCCACCCTCGATCTCGGCCGCAGGGTCGATACGAGCCGGGCCGGAAACGCCGAGCCGAAAACCCTTGAGCACTCGATCCGAGTTGTTGGTCAAGGTCAGTGCATAGACGGACCTGTCGGCTGTCCCGACCGGCACCCAGAGGGTTTCCAGCAGGAATTCAGATTTGGCGGCAAACGTCATCAAACGGCTCCATGAAATGTTGATCTTTGCAGCCGGCCGAAGGCCGGCGGAGTTCTCGGGGGCTGTCCTCGGTTCACATAGCTCACGCCGGAGCTTGGCCAAGGGCGCGGACGAAATGGTTTTCGGCGACCTCCTCTACCGTGTCCGATGCCGGACGGCTGAGGCGCCGCACCTCTTCGGCATGGGCAAGGAAGCGGGCGCTCTGCCCCGGCACGAACGGGCGATCCGGATCAGGCACGGCTGACAACAGAAGCTGGGTATAGGGATGGCGGGGACTACCGATGACGGCATTGGTCTCGCCCCACTCGACCATCTGGCCGGCAAACATCACAACCACCTCCTCGGCGATGTGCGCAGCGGTGGCGATATCGTGGGTGATGTAGAGCATGGCGAGGTTCCGTTCACGCTTGATCCGCGCGAGCAGCTCGAGGATATCGAGCCTGATCGAAACGTCGAGCATCGACGTCGGCTCGTCGGCGACCAGCACGTCCGGCGCAACAGCAAGTGCCCGGGCGATGTTGACGCGCTGGCGCTGGCCACCGGAGAGCTCATGAGGAAACTTCCGCGCCGTGATGTTTGGATCAAGGCCGACGTCGGCTAGCAGCCGCGCGACCGCGGCCTTCGCTTCGCCGGCGTTCTTGGCATGGCCATGCAAAAGCAGCGGCCGCGCGAGGTGATGGAAGACGGAGAACACCGGATTGAGTGACGCGAAGGGGTCCTGAAAAACCATCTGGATCGCGCGGCGGCGCAGCTTCTCGGCGGCGCGGTCACCCGGCTCGGTCACGTCGGCGCCGCGAAACTGCAGGGCCCCGCTACTCGGCGCATCGAGCCGCGCGACGATGCGGGCGCAGGTCGTCTTGCCGCAACCGGACTCGCCGACCAGTGCCAGCGCACGCCCGGGCCTAAGCGCCAGAGAAATCCCTCTGAGCGCTTCGACCGCGCCGAAGCTGCGCCTGATATCCTTCAGACGGACGATGTCGGTCTGATGGTCAAGGATTGTGCTCGATACCGGCATTACGTTCATTCGACGACCCCCAAGCTGCGGGCGGAACGCGGCAGCTGCGGGATCGCGCCCCAGAGTTTGCGCGTGTAGTCGTGGATCGCCGCACGGCTGATCTGTTGGGTGTCGCCGACCTCGACCAGTTGCCCCTTCAGCATAACACCGATCCGGTGGCAGAGTTGCGCCATCAGATGCAGGTCGTGGGTGATGAACAACACGGAGAAGCCAAGGCTGCGCTGCAGATCGACGAGTTGCTCCAGGATTTCCCGCTGCACCACCACATCGAGCGCCGTCGTCGGCTCGTCCATGATGATGAGCTCCGGCTTCAGCGCCAGGCAGATCGCGATGACGATGCGCTGGCGCATGCCGCCGCTGAACTGGTGCGGATAGTCGTCGAGACGACCCGCCGGAATGCCGACGAGCCGGAACATTTCTTCCGCCCGCGTCCGCGCCTGTGGCCGCGTCGCGCCGGTGTGCTTGCGCAGCACGTCGAAGAATTGCGCCTCGACCCGCATCAGCGGGTTCAGCGAATTCATCGCGCTTTGGAACACCATGCCGATCCGCCGCCAGCGGACATTCTGCAAGGCGGATTCCGGCATCTTGAGAAGGTCTTGCCCATCGAGCAGGATTTCGCCGCCGGCGACCCAGGCCGGGGCTTTCGACAACCGGGTGATCGCGTAGGCGATCGTGCTCTTGCCGCAGCCGGACTCGCCGGCAAGGCCGAAGAGCTCGCCGCGCCTGACCTCGAAAGAGACCTCATTGACGGCGCGGAAAGCACCGTCATCGAGCAGGTAATCGACATTGAGGTTACGGATTTCAAGCAGTGCGTCGCTCATCGGGCAGCCTCCAGTTCGCGGCGGCGCATCCGCGTGAGACGCAGCCAGCGGCTCAAGGCCGGACCGGAGCGAAGTTGCGGATTGGCGATCTCGTCGAAGGTGAAGTTGATGAGCGCGAGACCGAGACCGACAAGGGCAATGCCTGCGGCCGGTACGGCGATGTCCCACCAGGCGCCGACGATGATCGCCGAGGAATTCTGGGCGTTGTAGAGCATGGTGCCCCAGGTCACCCGCAGCGGATCGCCGAAGCCGAGATATTCGAGCGTCGTCTGGGCGACGATCGCGTAGATGATGCTGCCGACAACGTTGATGCCGATCAGCGGCACCAGATTGGGCAGGATTTCCACGAAGATCACTCGCCAATGCGGCTCGCCGACCATACGCGCCGCCACTACGAATTCGCGCTGCCGAAGCGCCATGGTCTGCGACCGGGTCATGCGCGCGCCCCAGGGCCAGGAGGTGAGCGCGATGATCGCCATGATCGCAAGCGGCCCGACCGTGCCGGCAAAGGACGCCAGCAGGATCAGCAACGGGATGTTGGGGATGACCAGCACGGCATTGGTCGCGAGGTCGAGCGTCGCGTCGGTGCGCCCGCCGAAATAGCCAGCAACGAGGCCGACGATGGTGCCGAGCGCGGTAATGGCAAGGCCGGTGGCAAAGCCGACGGCAAGCGACGGCCGAGCGCCCCAGACAAATTGCGAAAAGACGTCGCGCCCCATCTTCGTCGTGCCGAAATAGTGCTCGACCGTCGGCGGCTGGTGCGAGCGGCCGACGCGTTCGCTCGGGTCGCCGGGCGCCAGCACCGGCGCAAACAGCGCCATCAGGCAAAGCGTGAGAATGATGACAAGTCCGGCAACGGCTTTCTTCTGCCGCCGGAACAAGGAGACGCCCGCATTCATGCCCTGCCCTCCCTTATGCGCGGATCGACCACGCCATAGATGATATCGACCAGGAGATTGGCCCCGAGCGTGGCGATCGTCATCAAGAGCAACTGTCCCTGGATGACCGGATAATCGCGGGCGACGCTCGCGGTATAAAGCGTCAGGCCGAGGCCGGGATAGTTGAAGACGATCTCGGTGACGATCGAACCGCCGAAGACCGCCCCCAGCATCAGCGCGAGGTTGGTCAAAACCGGCAGCATGGCATTGCGCGCCGCATAGCCGAACATCACGGCCGTTTCCGAAAGTCCCTTGGCCCGTCCCATCGTGACGTAGTCCTCGCCCAACACCGAGATCATGCTGGAGCGCATCGTCGTCTGGAACTCGCCGATGAGATAGGGCGAGAGCGTCAGCACTGGCAAGATCGCATGCAGGAAGACGCTGCAGAAGAAGGTAAAGTTCAGCCCGGGATCAAGGCTCGGATCATAGGCGTAGCCGACCGGCAGCAGCCGCAGCGTGACGCCAAAGGTGAACAACGTCGCGAGCGCGATGATCACCGGCGGCACGGCGATCAGCACGACCGAGAAAGGCGAAACGAAACTGTCGAAACGACCCCCGCGACGCCAGGCGGCAATGGCGCCTAAGAGCACGCCGATCGAGAGCGAAAAGACGATGGCGGTAACGACCAGGAATGCGGTCCAGCCGGCCGAACGGCCGAGAACCTCGAGCACCGTCTGCGGGTAATATTTGACGGAGACACCGAGATCGAAATGGGCGAGCCCGACGACATAGTCGACGAATTGCTGCCAGATCGGCCGTTCGATCGCGCCGAAGCGCGCCTTGATCGCCTCGATGGCCGCGGGCGTTGCCCGCGGTCCGAGTCGGGCGATCATGCTGTCGACGGGGCTCCCCGGCATCAGCCGGGGAACCGCGAAATTCATGACGATCGCGAATAGGAACGCCACGCAATAGACGGCAAGCCGTCGACGGGAAAGTCGCATCGTTGGAGCCCGTCGTTGCTTATTGCACAGGCTTGAGGCGGAGCAGGTGCACCAGCCGCATCCGGTTGTTGTCGTGGTCCTCCGGGTTCATGACAGGTTCGTCCTTGGTGACCCAGCCGGTAAAGCGCTTGGTCGAGAATTGGTACCAGGTCGGGCCGTTGAAGACGGGAACGACAGGCAGGTTGTCGGCAACGATCACCTGCACCTGGTCGAACAGCTTCTTGCGCTCCTCGTCCGTCGCGGCGCGGCGGTATTCATCGAACACCTTGTCGAGCTCGGGGTTGGAATAGCGCGACGGCGCGCTGGTGATGCGCCCGCCGAAGCCGGTCGACAGCGACTGGAAGTAGCCGCGGAAGGGCGTCGGCCCGTCGGCGCGTGAATTCATCACCGCTTCGAAGCTGCCGTCAAGGATCTGCTTCTGCCACTGCTCGTATTCGGGCGTGGCAACGGACGCATTGATGCCGATCTTGCGCAGGCCTTCGGTCGCGATCTGCACCGCGTCGATCCAGTCGGTCCAACCGTTCGGAACGATGATCGGGAAAGCGATCGGCTTGCCGCTCGGCGTGGTGCGGAAGCCGTCGCCGTCCTTTTTGTAGCCGGCATCGTCGAGCAGCTTGTTGGCCTTGTCGATGTCATAGGCGAGCCACTCGTCCTGCGCGCCCTCGGCTGCCTTGTTGCGCCAACTGTCGAAGCGCGGCGGCAGGCCGCTCGCAAGGGTGTTGACGACGGGATAGCCAAAGCCGGCGATATCGACCATCGCGGTGCGATCCATCGCGAGGCTGAAGGCGCGCCGGAAGGTCATGTCGTTGAAGGCCTCGGCATTGCCGGGGTTCGACGACTTGAAGTTCATCTGGAAGGCGACGGTTTCGGCCGGCGGCTGCCAGTAGCCGTTGTGCTCGGCGTCGAGGCCGACATAGGTCTTGTCAATCTGCGGCAGGAACGAGCCGAACCAGTCGATCGCGCCTTCCGGCAAAAGCGCCAGCATCTGGTCGTTGCCGGAGATCTGCGGCAGCTTGAGGCAATCGACCTTCAGCGTCGCGGCGTCCCAGTAGTTGGGATTGCGGCACTGCTCATAGACCTGCGGCGTAAAGCGGCGGATCTCGGTCATCGGGCCGGAACCGACCGGCGTCTCGTTTTTGAAGGCGAGCGGGTCCTTCACGTCTTTCCAGATGTGCTCGGGCACGACGGGAAAATCGGCAAGCGATTCCGGGAAATGCGTGTCGACGTCCTTGAGATTGATCTTCACTTCGGTCGGCGATAGTGCTTCCACCGAGGCAACCGTTTCGCCAACGCCGACCGTGTCGACAGCCGGGTTCTCCAGCATCATCTCGAGCGTGAATTTCATGTCCGCCGAGGTCAGCGGCTTGCCGTCCGACCATTTGACGCCGTCTCGCAGCGTGTAGGTGATCGACTTCAGGTCGTCGGCAAACTTGTAAGCGGTCGCCAGCCGAAAGACCGGTTTTCCGCCGTCGTAATCGTTGAAGATCACCAGCGGTTCGTAGACGAAATCCATCGTGCTCTGGCGACGGCCACCAAGGTCGAACGGGTTGAAATTCTGCACCCAGCTCGTTTGTTCCTCGATGTGCATGGTGAGCACCGCTTCGGCCCGGGCCTCGGCGGCCGCGAGCATCATCAGCGCTGCGGCGACCGCTCCCAGGCGCCATCGCGCCGCTGTCGCCCGCCTCCTCCCAGCTCCCGGCGCAGTGCCCAAAAGCCGCATTTCCTCGACTGCCGTCATGACGAATTCCCCCTCAGGTTTCGTTGATCGATCTATTAAGTCAAGTAATTTGACTTAACGATAAGTCTGCCAAAGAGGCGCTGTCAATCGGGCTAATTCGCCCTGCCTAAAGTTTCGGGAAAAGAGGGTGAGTGGTATTTCTCATTGCAATACCAATTGCGGAAATCGAGCCTCGGGGATCGGTTCAGCCGCCCGATTTTGATCGCAAAACAACCTGGCTCAGCATCGCAAAGAGAATCACGGCGCAGCCCAGGATCGGCGAAAGGCTCAGCGGCGTCCCAAGAAATACCAGCGTGAAAAGCAGCACCCAGACCGGTTCACGGCACATGAAGACTGACGCCCTTGCCGCCGAGATGCTGCCCGCGAAACTGGAGAACTTCCGGAGTTACCCCATTAAAACTCAGGATACCTAACGTGCACGATCATGATATACTCTACCCCTGCGTGTATCAATTCGAAACATGGCGAACTGCGATCCTTGGCCGGAGCGTGGTTTAGCCTGAGCACGCCTCGAAATACCGGCGGACTGCCGGAACCTGCCCAGTGACATCATTCCTTCAACCTACGCAGCTGGAGCTGCTGACAGGAGGCCTACATGTCGGTGCATGAAGCAATTCTCGATCTCGGCTATGATCCCACCATCCGAGAGGATGGCCCACTCATCCGGCCGCAGGTGCCCGCGGCGCTGCCGACCGCGGCGACCGTCGACCCGCAATACCTCCCGCCCCCGAAGGCGCAGGGGACGCCACGCCATGTCGGCAGTCCCGGGAGCTGCGCCGCATGGGCTTCGACCTATGGGCTCGCCACCTACACGGCGGCCGCAGCGGCGAGCCAGTCCCCATCGAGCACGGCGCTGCAGGCAAGCCCAGCCCACATTTATATCGAAGTCATGAAGAGCTACGGGCAAAAGGGCTGTGCGGGATCGCGGCTTGCATCCTACCTCAACCTGCTCAAGCAGAGCGGAACGCCGAACTGGCAGACGGCCCCCTATTATCCGAACTGCCCCGAGCTCTGGTCGAGCTACGATCCCAACGCCGCCACCGATGGCAGCTTCCAGATTCCCGGCTGGGCCATCGTCGAAACCAGCGATCTCGACGCGATCAAGGCGGTCATCGCCGCCGGCGGTGCGCTATGTTACGGCACGTCGCTCAACGAAGGCTTCATGAAATACGAAGGCCCCGGCCCGATGACCGGCCCCCTCAACAAGGTCCCGAATGTCGGCCATTGCATGCTGATTATCGGCTACGACGACGAGCAGCAGGCGATCCTCATCCAAAACAGCTTCGGACAGGACTGGGGCTGCGAGTGGAACGGACGTCGCGGCTACATCTGGATGAGCTATGAGCTGTTCCAATATCTGGCTCAGGGCCAGGCCATGTATGTCACGGCCTAACCCCAAATGACTCTAGCGGTTTGTTTGAGAGTGCCGTGGCGTTATTCCGCCGCCACGGCCGGGGGATAGACGATCGACTCCTCGACCTCGGCATCCGCATTGACCTCGTCCGCCTTCTCCGGTTCCGCGGTGCTCTTCTTTGGCTCCCGGCCGAAGAAGAGCGCGTAGCCAGCGGGCAATACCAGAATGGTCAGCACCGTCGCGACCAGGATGCCGCCCATCATGGCGTAGGCAAGCGGTCCCCAGAAGACCCCGCGGGAGATCGGGATCAGTGCCAGCACCGCCGTCAGCGCCGTCAACGTGATCGGGCGGAAGCGTCGGACGGCAGATCCGATGATCGCCTCGGCGCGATCCATGCCGGCGGCAATGTCCTGGTCGATCTGGTCGACCAGGATGATCGAGTTGCGCATGATGATGCCGAGCAAAGCGATGACGCCGAGGATCGCGACGAAGCCGAAAGGGGCACCGCTGATGAGCAGGGCCGCCGCCGCACCGATGATGCCGAGCGGTCCGGTGGCGAGAACCAGCATCGCCTTGCCGAAATGCTGGAGCTGGATCATCAACAGCACGACGATGACGCCGAGCATGATTGGCGCCTTGGCGGCGATCGAGGCCTGGCTTTCGGCTGAATCTTCGGCCCCACCCTGAATGGCGATCGAATAGCCGGCAGGCAGGCTGTCGCGCAGCGGTTGCATCTCACCGAACATCTTCATCGCCACGTCGTTCGGCTGCACGCCGTCCGGCAAGGTTCCCCGCACGGTGATCGTCGGCAGGCGGTCACGGCGCCATTCGATGCCCTGCTCGAGTACCGGTACGACCTTGGCGACCTGCGAGAGCGGCACGAAGCCGCCGAAATCGGTCGGGATGTAGATGGAATCGACCGAGCTCAGCAATTTGCGGCTTTCGGCCGGCTCGCGGGCGACGATCGCCACCGTCTCCTCGCCGTCGCGGAAGTTGTCGAGCGGCGCGCCGGTGACGCTCGCCTGCAGCATCTGGCGGATGCGCTGGGATGTGACGCCAAGCGCGCGGGCGCGATCCTGGTCGATGACCAGCTTCATGCCCGCTACCGGCTCCAGCCAATCGTCGTGAACGGCGCCCAGAAGTGGGTTCTCGTGGAACTTCGCCGTTACCCGGTCGGCAATGCGCCTGACCTCTTCGCGGTCCGGACCCATGACGCGCATCTGTACCGGCCAGCCGGTCGGCGGCCCCAGGAACAGGCGGTCGACCTTGGAACGGATCGACGGGAAGTCGGCGGCAAGGATCGCACGCATCTTGGCAATCAGCCGCTCGCGCGCCGGTTCGTCCTTGGCCATGATAAGAAGCTGGGCGAAGTTCGGATTACGCAGTTGCTGGTCGAGCGGCAGGAAGAAGCGCGGGGCTCCCTCGCCGATATAGGTGGCGATGAAGCGCTTGTCCTCATCATCCATCATCCGGGCTTCAAGCGCCTTGGCCTGCTTTTCGACCTCCTTAATGCTCGTGCCCTCGGGCAGCCACAGATCGACCAGGATTTCCGGCCGCGACGACTGCGGGAAGAAGTTCTTCGGAATGAACTGGAAGGCCCAGAGGCTGACGAAGAAGATGGCGAGCGTGGTCGAAAGCACGATGATGCGATGGCGCACCGCCCAGGCAACGGTCGAATGCAGATGACGATAGAAGCGCGTGTCGAAGACGTCGTGATGGTTTCCGGCGTGGCTGCGCTGCTTCAAGAGCATGTTGCCGAGCCAGGGCGTGAAATAGACCGCAACGAACCAGGAGACGACCAGCGCGATGCCGACCACATAAAACAGCGAACGTACATATTCGCCGGCGGTCGAGGCGGCAAAGCCAACAGGAATGAAGCCGGCGGTGGTGATCAGCGTGCCGGTCAGCATCGGGAAGGCGGTGGAGGTATAGGCGAAGCTCGCGGCTTCGACCTTGACCAGTCCCTCCTCCAGTTTTCTTTCCATCATCTCGACGACGATCATGGCGTCGTCGACCAGGAGGCCGAGCGCAATGATGAGGGCGCCGAGCGAGATGCGCTGCAGATCGATGCCAAGCTCGTACATGATGGCGAAGGTCGCGGCGAGCACCAGCGGGATGGTGATCGCGATCACCAGGCCCGAGCGCCAGCCGATCGACAGGAACGATACGATGAGCACGATCGCCAGCGCTTCGCCGAGCGCCTTCATGAACTCGCCGACTGCTTCCTTGACGACCTCAGGCTGGTTGGAGACCTGGTCGACACTGACCCCATAGGGCAGCGACGTCTCGAAGCGCTGATAGGTCTCTTCGACCGCCTTGCCGACATCCGTCACCTTGAAGCCCTTGGCCATGACGACGCCGATCTGGACGCTGTCCTGGCCGTTGAAGCGGAATTTGCGCGAATAGGGATCCTCGAGCCCCGAGGTCACCGTGGCGATATCGCCGAGGCGCGTGACCTGGCCGCCGGCACGAAGCCGGAGGTTCTTCAGGTCCTCGACCTTGTCCAGGCCGCCTTCGACCGAGATGCGCACCGAGCGCGTGCCGGTGTCGACGGAGCCTGCAGGATCGATATTGTTCTGGCCCGCAATGGTGCTGCGCAGATCGTTGAGCGTCAGGCCGCGTTCGGCCAGCACCTTCGAGGAGACGTCGATATAGATCTTCTCCGGCTGGTCGCCGATGATCACAGCCTTCTCGACGCCCGGCGTCGTCAGCAGCATATCGCGCGCCTGGATCGCGAATTTCTTCAGCTCCGGATAGCTGTAGCCCTCGCCGCTTAGTGAATTGAGCGTGATGAAGGTGTCGCCGAACTCATCGTTGAAATAGGGGCCGAGCAAGCTTTCGGGCAGTTCGTTGGAGATGTCGCCGACCTTCTTGCGCACCTGGTAGAATGCGTCCGCCACCTGCTCGGCATTGGTATCGCCCTCGACCTGCAGCGTGATGATCGCACTGCCGGCGCGGGTGTAGGAGCGCACGAAGTCGAGGTGCGGCGTTTCCTGTAACTTGCGCTCGATCTTGTTGACGACCTGGTCCTGCATTTCCTCGATCGAGGCGCCAGGCCAGAAGGCTTGCACCACCATGACGCGGAAAGTGAAGTCCGGATCCTCCTTCTGCCCCATGCGCATCAGGCCGAAGGCGCCGGCGACAATAATGAGGCCGAACAGGAACCGCGCCATGCTCGGATGCGCGATCGCCCAGCGCGAAAGGTTGAAAGGCCGCTTTTCTTCGGAAGAGGAGGTCATCATCGGCTCGGTTCCGCTATCTTGGTGACGTCAGCGCACGACGGTTTCGGCTGCGGCAGCAGCCTGGTGCGTCGTATCGTTGGAGATCGTCACCTTGAGATCGTCCGTCATGAACTGCGTTCCGGCGGCAACAACGAGATCGCCGACTTTGAGGCCTTCGGTGACCCGCACACCATTGGTGGTGAAGTCTGCAAGCGTGACCGGGCGGCTGCGGACGGTTTCCGTACCGCGGTCGACGACCCAGACGATCGGATAGCCATCCTTCTCAGCCAGCGCGCTCAAGGGTACCGAGACGAACGACACGCCATTGCCGGCAGAAGCTTCGATGGTCGCGGTCATGCCGAGCAGGACGCGTTGGTCGTTTGGCAGACTGACACGCACCGAGAAGGTGCGCGATTGCTGGTCGGCGCTGCCGGCAACCTCGCGCACCGTGCCATCGAGCGACAGGCCCGCATCGGACCAGATCCCGACCTTCACCGGCAAGCCAGCCTTGAAATTGCTGATTTCCGTTTCGGGTACTGCGACCTGGACTTCCTTTTCGCCTTCGACGGCAACGGTGGCGACCGGCGTGCCAGAACCGACGACCTGGCCGACATCGGCGTTGATCGAGGTCACGATGCCCGGCCGGTCGGCGACGAGGCTGGTATAGACCACCTGGTTTTTCGCCTGTGACAGTGCCGACTTCGCTGCATCGCGCGTGGCGACAGCCTGGTTGTAACCCAGCACCGCCTGGTCGAACTGGGCCTGCGAGGCGAATTTCCTGGCAAGCAGCTGCTTGGCGCGGTCGCGCACCAGCTCGACCGTTTCGACCTGACGCTCGGCCGCATCCAGATTGGCGGACGCGCTGCGCACCGCGAGCTCGTAGTCGGTCGGGTCGATGCGGGCGAGAAGATCGCCAACCTTGACGCGGTCACCGACATTGACGACGCGCTCGACGATCTTGCCACTGACGCGGAAGCCGAGATTCATCTCGGTCCGTGCCCGCACGGCGCCGGAATAGCTGAGCTGGCGTACATTGTCGGCCTGGGCGATCTCGACGACCTTGACCGGGCGCACGACTTCAGCAGTTTCGGACTTTTCTTCCGAGCAGCCGGCAAGCGCCGCCGAGAGGGTCGAAATCAGCGCAACGGTGGCAATGAATGAAATACGGCGGCGAAATTCAATCGGCATAAACATAGTCGCACTCCTGAAAAATAGGCCGACGCCGCATTGGCGCCGGAAGCAGTCCGGCTAGAGCGCCGTGCGTTCAGATGAACGCGCAAAGGACGCTCTAGCACTTTGATTCTAGAGCATCTTTCCGCTTCGAGTGTTTCCACTTGAGAGCGGGATGCTCTAGACCTTCAGTCCCTTGATCGCGAATTCGACCAGCTCTTCCGGTGCCGCGCGGTTTGTCTTGCTGAGACACTGCGCAACCATTTGCGGATGACAGAGCGTGACGGTCGCCGCACCGAAACAGCGCGACGCCGCATCGGCGTCCTGTTCCGGGAACTCGCCGGCGGCGATGCCTTCGCGAATGACGTCGGCGAGAAGCGCGTCGAGCCTGTCGATATGCTTGTCGATGACGTGCCACTCGCGTTCGATGGCAACGACCACCATTTCATGCACCTTGGTATCGTCGAGCATGAGCTCGACGGTCATCTGATGCTGCGCGTGTACGTAACGGCGCAGCCGCTCGCTCGCACTCAATGGCAAGGCGCAGATCTCCCGGGCCATCTGGTAGCTGGCCGCCAGCATGCGGCCGCAGATCGCCTGATGGATCTCCGTCTTCGAGGCGAAGAAGCGGTAGATGTTCGCCGGCGACATGCCGAGTTCCTTTGCGATGTCGGCGACATTGGTCTTGCTGTAGCCGAAATGCCGGAACAACCGCTCCGCTGCGTCGAGGATCCGCGTGATGTTGTCCTGGCGCGTCTGATCCACGACGTTATCATTGCTCACCGGCATCGTTTGCCTTTCGATTTACGACTGACGAATTTTGTATTTCGTCAGTCGTAAATCGAAATGAGACACTCGTCAACGAAAGAATGCGCTCGCACGTTCACGATTTGATAACCAACATTGAGCTCGCCGCGAGAGGCCGACGACCTTTCAATGTCACCCGGCTGTCGTTGACTCGACACGCTATGGTGGTTACTGGCGCTTCTGGAGCCGCGTTTCTCGGATTCTTCTCAAGGGGTTAGCTACTTATGGCCACAGGTCTCATCGCCCTCCTCGACGACATCGCAGCCATCGCCAAGATGGCGGCCGCTTCGCTGGACGACGTGGCGGCCCAGACCGCGAAGGCCAGCGCCAAGGCGGCCGGCGTCGTGATCGACGACGCCGCGGTGACGCCGCGATACGTGGTGGGGCTGACGCCTGAACGGGAACTGCCGATCATTGCGCGGATCGCCCTTGGTTCGCTGAAGAACAAGTTGCTATTCCTGCTGCCCGGCGCACTGCTGCTCGGCTATTTCGCGCCCTGGGCGATCACGCCGCTGCTGATGCTCGGCGGCATCTATCTCTGCTACGAGGGCGCCGAGAAGCTTTACGGCGCAATTTTTCCGCATGCGGCCCACGCGCACGAGGAAGCGGTGCTCGGCGAAAAGAGCGATCCGGTGGCGCTTGAAAACGAGAAGGTTGCCGGCGCGATCCGCACCGACTTCATTCTCTCGGCCGAGATCATGGCGCTGACCTTGTCGACCGTCGCCGATGCCGGCATCTACATGCAGGGCACTGTACTCGCCGGCGTCGGCATCCTGATCACGCTCGCCGTCTATGGGGTCGTCGCCCTGATCGTCAAAGCCGACGACGCCGGCGTCGCGCTGGCGAAGAACCCGCTGTCCGCCCTGCGCGTTCTCGGCCGCGGCCTCGTTCTCGGCATGCCCGCATTCCTGAAAGTTCTTGCCGCGATCGGCACCGCGGCCATGCTCTGGGTCGGCGGCAGCATCCTCGTGCATGGCATGGCGCAACTGGGCCAGGCCGGGCCGGAACATTTCATCCACGATGTCTCCGAAAGCGTTGCCCACACGCTGACGGTCGCCCCGGCGGTCGTCGGCTGGTTCACGACCTCGGCGCTCCAGGCCCTGCTTGCCATCGCCGTCGGCGCCGCAACCATCGTCGTCATGGGCAACGTCGTCGCGCCGATCTGGAGCCGCCTGCGGCCGGCAAAGAGCTAGATACTTTCGCAAACATGGATCGGGAAGGAGGCCGCCCGCGGCCTCCTGATAATTGATTTCCGATCTCTTCGGCGGCCTACCGCTTGTACTTCACGCCCGGCAGCACGCAGAGCATTTCGTAAAGCAGATTCGCCGCCGTGATCGCCGTCGTTCCCGTCGTATCGAAAGGCGGGCTGACCTCGACGAGATCGGCGCCGACGAGATTGAGACCGCGGCAGCCGCGGATGATTTCGATCGCCTGGATGACGGTCAGCCCCCCGATCTCGGGCGTGCCGGTGCCCGGAGCATAGGCCGGGTCGAGGCTGTCGATATCAAAGGTCAGATAGGTCTTGTGGTTGCCGATCTTCGCACGGATGCCGTCGATCAGCGGCACGAGTGACTTGTGCCAGCATTCCTCGGCTGGGACGACGGTGAAGCCCTTGTCGCGCGACCAGTCGAAGTCATCGGACGCATAGCCGGTGCCGCGCAGACCGATCTGGAACACAAGATTGGGATTGAGACAACCATCCTCGTAGGCGCGCCGGAACGGCGTGCCGTGCGCGATCTTTTCGCCGAACATCGTGTCGTTGATATCCGCGTGCGCGTCGACATGGATGAGGGCGACCGGCGCGTGCTTTTCGGCAATCGCCTTCAGGATCGGGTAGCTGATCGTGTGATCGCCGCCAAGCGTCAGCGGGATGCAATCATGCTTGAGGATCTCGCCGATGTTGCGGGTGATGATCTCCATGTTGGCCGGCAGGTTGAAGGTGTTGATGGCGATGTCGCCGATATCGGCCACCTGCAGGCTTTCGAAGGGTGCTGCCCCCGTCGCCATGTTGTAGGGGCGGATCATCACGGATTCGGCACGGATCTGCCGCGGCCCGTAACGCGTGCCGGAACGGTTGGATGCGCCGATATCCATCGGGATCCCGACAAAGCAGGCATCGAGGCCTTCAGCCGACGTCGCGGTGGGAAGGCGCATCATCGTGCCCGGCCCACCGAAGCGGGGCATGTCGTTGCCGCCCAGCGGCTGATTGAATTTCTCATCCATCGAAGCTCTCCCTTTTGATTTCGCCGGAACCCTATCAGGCGCTGCAGGCCGAGAAATGCCCATTGATCGAATGTTACTTCGATCGCGATCAAACCAACATGTTTGACGCAGCGAAGGCAGGCGTCGATTGCCATTTACGTCGACACCTGGCTCGCCGCACCTAGCCAAAGGGAGTGTTGCCCTCGCAGGACCCGCCAATCACTTTGGCGAAAACAAAAATACGATGTCCTTGGGAGGAACTATGCAAAACTTGACCCGCACCGCACTGCGCTCCATGTTTGCGGCATCGCTCGCCGCTATCTCGGTCTCAACGACTGCCCAGGCGCAGGACAAACTCTTCATCTACAACTTCTCCGACTACTTCGCCGAAGACACGGTCTCGAACTTCCAGGCCCGCACCGGTACCGAAACGCGCGTGGACTTCTACGATTCGCTCGAAGTGCTCGAAACCCGACTGCTCGCCGGCGGCAGCGGCTTCGATGTCGCCTTTCCAAGCGCCACGGTCGGTGAACGCCTCATCCAATCCGGCGCACTTAAGCCGATCGATGTCACAGCGCTCAAAAACTACGGCAATCTCGACAAGGACCTGCTGAAGCTCGTCGCCGAGCATGACCCGGAGAACAAATATCTGGTGCCCTACATGTGGCTGACGACAGGCGTCGCCTACAACGCCAAGCTCGTGGCTGAGCGTCTGCCGGACGCGCCGGTCAACAGCCTCGACATGTTCTTCAAGCCGGAGGTCGCCCAGAAATTCCAGGATTGCGGCATCGGCATCGTCGATGCGCCGAACGAGGTCATCCCGATCGCGCTCAACTATCTCGGCCTCGATCCTTACTCCACCAAGCAAGACGACCTCGACAAGGCGAAGGAGCTGCTGCTCAAGCTTCGCCCCTATATCCGCCACATGCAGAGCGGGCAGCTTGTCGCCGACATGGCGTCGGGCCAGCTCTGCCTGGCGCTGATGTGGAGCGGCGATGCCGGCATTGCCGCTGCCCGCGCCGAAGAAGCCGAGACCGGCGTCAAGGTCGACTATTCGATCCCGAAGGAAGGAACGATCATCTCCTTCGACACGATGGCGATGCCGGCCGATGCGCCGGATCCGGAGCAGGCGCTGGCCTTCATCGACTATATCCTCGAGCCCAAGACGGTCGCGGCCATCAGCAACCACGTCTTCTACGCCAACGCCAATACCGCGGCGACCGCCGAAGTCGATGCCGGGATCCGCGACAACCCGAACATCTATCCTCCTGCCGAGGTCCGTTCGAAGCTCTTCGTCGACAAGTCGCTGCCACCGCGCCAGACGCGCGAACGCACCCGCGTCTGGTCGGCATTCAGGGCCGGCCAGTAAGCGATCCGTCAATAGCAGGACCAGAACACCGTGCAATCCTATATTTCGATCGAGAACCTGGCGAAGTCCTATGGCGTCGTCACCGCTGTCAACAACATCAATCTGGGCATCGAGAAGGGCGAGTTCTTCTCGCTTCTTGGCCCCTCGGGTTGCGGAAAGTCGACGCTGCTCCGGATGATCGCCGGCTTCGAGACGCCGACATCCGGCGCCATCAAACTGGAAGGGGCCGATGTCACCGACGTTCCGGCGCACCGGCGACCGACCAACATGATGTTCCAGTCCTATGCGCTGTTCCCGCATCTGACGGTCGGCCGGAACGTCGCATTCGGATTGCAACAGGATGGTCTCGACAAGAGCGAGATCAGGAAGCGTATCGACGAGGTTGCGGAGAAGCTGCAGCTTTCGGCGCTGCTCGACCGCAAGCCGGCGCAGCTTTCGGGCGGCCAGCGCCAGCGCGTGGCGCTCGCCCGTGCGCTGGTCAAGCGGCCGAAGGTTCTGCTGCTCGACGAGCCGCTCGGGGCGCTCGACAAGAACCTGCGCACCGAAACGCAGCTCGAACTCGTGCGCCTGCAACGGGAGCTCGGCCTCACCTTCATCATCGTCACCCACGATCAGCACGAGGCGATGACAGTCTCCACTCGCATCGCCATCATGAAGCAGGGGCAGGTGCTGCAGGTCGGCTCGCCTTCGGAAGTCTACGAAACGCCCCAGTCCCGTTATGTCGCCAAGTTCCTTGGCGAAACGAACGTGTTTGCAGGTAGCCGGGCAGATCGCAGCGGCAGCGAGCTGCAGATCGACAGCGACGAAGCCGGCGGCCGGCTGCATGCGGCCTTTACCGACCGCGTCGCGCTCGATGCGCCGTTCTGGGTCTCGGTCCGCCCCGAGCGGGTGGAACTCGCGACTTCGGGCAGTGGTCTCGAAGGCACGGTTGAACAGCTCACCTATACCGGTGTCGAGCGGCACTACCGCGTCCGGCTGAAATCTGGTGCGACGCTCGACGCACGCCGGGTCAATCTCGGAGCCGAGAACGATCTTGGCGTCGGCGACCGGGTGTTCGCAAGCTGGTCGCCGCAGGCAAGCCGGCTGCTGGCCGAATAGGAGGTTCCCATGCTCACGGCAGCGACACCGTCCGCAAAAACGAACTGGGGCAAGCGCCTCCTGATCGCCATTCCCTATGCCTGGCTTCTCGTCCTGTTCCTGGCGCCCTTCGCGCTGGTTGCCGTCATCAGCCTTTCGACAGTGCGGCTCGGCATGCCGCCCTTCGAGCCGCTGACGGCCTGGGACGGATCGATCCTGAACCTCCGCCTCAACTTCGAGAACTTCCTCTACGTCCTCACCGACGACACCTATCTTCTCGCTTACCTCACCAGCCTGAAGATCGCGGCGATTTCGACGGCCGCCATGTTGTTTATCGCCTATCCGCTCGCCTACGGCATCGCTTCCTGCTCGCCCTCGTCGCAGTCGCTTCTGGTCTTCCTGGTGATCGTGCCCTTCTGGAGCTCGATGCTGATCCGCGTCTATTCCTGGATGAGCATCCTCAGGAACGACGGACTTCTGAACGCGCTGCTCTTGAAGATTGGCCTGATCGGTGAGCCGCTGCGCATCCTCAACACCGAGACGGCGATCTATATCGGCATCATCTACACCTACCTGCCCTTCATGGTCCTGCCCATCTATTCGACCTTGAGCAGCGCCGACCGCACCCTGATCGAGGCGGCGCGCGACCTCGGCTGCTCCCGCGTCTCCGCCTTCTGGCGGGTCACCTTCCCCTTGAGCCTTCCCGGTGTTTTGGCCGGCTGTGCCCTGGTCTTCATCCCGGTCGTCGGCGAATTCGTGATCCCGGATCTGCTCGGTGGCGCCGATACGCAGATGATCGGCCGCGCCATCTGGCTCGAGTTCTTCAACAATCGCGACTGGCCGATGGCCGCCGCCGTGACGATCGTGCTGCTCGCGCTGCTGGTCGTGCCGATCGTCTACTTCCAATCGCGCCAGTCGCGCGAACGAACCTGAGGAGCTGGCCATGACGAAACCAAGCTGGTTCAATCGGCTCTCGATCCTGTTCGGCCTCGCCTTCCTCTATCTGCCGATCGTCGTTCTCGTCATCTACAGCTTCAACGGCTCGAAGCTCGTGACGGTCTGGGGCGGCTTCTCGACCCAATGGTATGCAACCGTTCTCAACAATCCCTCGATCGTCGAGGGTGCGAAAGTCAGCTTCCTGGTCGCTGCGGTCTCGGCAGCGGCAGCAACCATACTCGGGACGCTCGCGGCGGTCGTCATGGTGCGGCTGCGTCGCTTCCGCGGCCGGGCACTGTTGAACGGCATGCTGCTGGCGCCCATGGTCATGCCGGAAGTGGTGATGGCCGTCTCGATGCTCTTGATGTTCGTGACGCTCGGCATCGATCGCGGGCCGCTCACCATCACCCTGGCGCACACGACCTTCACGCTCTGCTTTGCGACCGTCGTGCTGCAGTCGCGGCTGGTCGAACTCGACCCGTCGCTGGAAGAAGCGGCCCGCGATCTCGGCTGCCCGCCGGCCAAGGCATTCGTCAGCGTTGCCTTACCGAACATGATCCCGGCGATCGTTTCCGCCTGGCTCTTGTCCTTCACCCTGTCGCTGGACGATCTGGTCATCTCAAGCTTCACGACCGGCCCGGGCGCATCGACTCTGCCGATGAAGATCTATTCGCAAATCAAGTTCGGCGTGACGCCCGAAATCAATGCGATCTCGACGATCATCCTCGGCATCGTGGTTTTGGGAATGGTGGCCGCGCAACTGGTCTCGCGACGCTCGGAACAGCGAGCCACCACAGCCTGACCAGAAAGGGCAAATCCAGGAAACATCTCTCCTGGAATTGCGCCGTTTCAACGCCCTGGATCAGTGTGGCAGAAGCGCGCCGCCCGGCGACAGGTATGTGGCCAGCGGATCTTCGAAGGCATTGCTCGCCGACGATACCGCATCGATGAATAGCGAGAACAGCGCGGTTTGCGAGCTGATGTCGAGCTTGGCATAGAGGTTGCGGCGGTGCAGCTTGACGGTCGCCGGTGAGATGCCGAGCTTTTCAGCGGCCCCCTTGACCGAATATCCGCGCAGGATCATCTGCGCGACCTGGCATTCGCGATCGGTGAGCAGGCTGCGGCCAAAGTTCCGGATTGCCTGCGCCAATGCGCTCTGGAGCGGCGAGCCGTCATCGCCGAGGCTCTCGGGCCTGAGGTCGCGATAGTGCCGGAGCACGGCCATGCTGAGCAGCGGCGCCGCGCTCTGCAGGAAATCCTGGTCTTCTCCGCTGAAGGCCGCGTGGGAGTGGCGTCGCGCCAGCGAGATCGCGATCTTCGTGTCGGCATCGATTCCGATGAAGACGTTGAATTCGTCGTGCAGGCCCGAGTGGCGGTAGTAGTCGCGGTAATACTGCGACCGGTCGAAGGACGGATCGATGTGCCTCAGGCGATAAAGACCATCGTCGCCGTTGTCGAGCGCCAGCCGGTAGAACGGGTCGAGCCGATACGGGCCCTGCAGGTAGGCTCGAATATCGGACAGGCCCCTGTCCGTACGCCAGTCGTTGAACAGGATCTTCGGCGCTGCGTTTCGCCGATACAGGAGCATCAGACCGGCATCGATTGCGATGTGTCGCTTGAGCGACTGCGCCAGACGATCCTGGAAATCCGAACGGCCGACCCCCTCCATCAGAGATAGCGCCAGATCACCCACACCGGGCACCCGCTGCGTCGCCGCGCAGACTTTGACGATCGTATCGTTGTTCATGTTGTTCTCCTCCAGGCGCAGATTAGGCGAAGGTTTAGTGCGTCGCAAGTAACGGATTTTCACTACGGGAAATCCAAAACTATCATTTGAGCAACCAAAACAACGACATCGGCAGCGAAAGCCAGGCTCCGCAAGGGCTGACGCCGCCCCTGAGCCGGGCTCTCGTCCTCCAAACCTAGCCCTAAGGCGTATTCCGGACATTGACCCGGGCGCCTAGAAAAATGGGGCAAGCCCCATAGTAGATCGGCGGCACGCAAGACGGCATGTGACTGTCGAGACGACACATTGGTCTCAGGCACCAGGCTGCTTTGCGCGAAAATATAGCAACGAAACCTTGAAGGGCGGCCGATGTACTTGCCGCTCGTCTTTCTGAACTGGAGTGAACATGTCGAAGGTCATCAAACTCGGGCGCAACGGTGTCGGCCTGCGCGAGCTTGAGAAATGCAGCGTCGTCCCGCCGGAGGCGATCCTGTCCGGTTTTGCAGACGAACTCGGCGATGTTCATTTCGAAAGCCCCGACCAGGCCGTCGTGATCGGCACCTGGCAGTCGACGCCCTATGCGGAAATGCTCTCCTACCCCGATGGCAGCGAATACAGTGTGATCCTCTCGGGCAAGGTCGCAATCACCAACCCGGACGGTTCCATCGAGACCTTCGAGGCCGGTGAAAGCTACGTCCTGCCTGCCGGCGTCGAGGTGCGTTTCGAAGTGCTCGAGACTATGCGCAAGGTCTACGTCCTCTACACCGCACCAGCCGCGAAGTGATGTGAGGCGTCCCCATGACCAAGGTAAGAAGCAAAGCCCTTGCAGATGTGACGATGGCGCCCTTCTGGCTCGACCGGCCGGACGCGCCCGAGCCGCGAGAGCGACTGACGCGCCATCTGAAGGCTGACCTGCTCGTCGTCGGCGGCGGCTTTACCGGGTTGTGGGGAGCCATCCAGGCGAAACAGCGCCAGCCCGAAATCGACGTCGTGCTGATCGAAAAGGGTTCGATCGCCAACGGCGCTTCGGGCCGGCCGGGCGGCGTCGTCTCGACGTCGGTCATGCACGGACTTTCGAATGCCGTGCGCATCTTCCCCAAGGACATCGCCGCGCTCGAGCGGCTTGGCCAGGAAAACATGCACGGCTTCCTGCAGACCCTCGAGGAACACGCCGTCGACTGTCACGCCGAATGGGGTGGAGAGCTGACAGTAGCCGTCGACGATGCCCATATCGAAGCGCTGCACGAAGAGCACGAACTCCATCTCAAATATGGCCACCAGGCCGTCTTCCTCGACCAGGGCGCCGTCCGCAGCGAAATCAATTCGCCACGCTACAAGGCCGGTGTCTGGTCGAAGCACATCTGCGGCACGGTGCATCCGGCGCTGCTTGCCTTCGGGCTGAAGCGGGTTGCGCTCACCCTCGGCGTTGAGATCTTCGAGAACACCGAACTGACCGGCCTTGAAGATCTTGGCGACCGGATGAAGGCTACGACGCCTTCGGGCAGCGTCACCGCGCCCAAGGTTCTTCTCGCCACCAATGCCTTTGCCTCGGGCCACAAAAAGATCAAGCACCGGGTCGTCGCCGTTCGCGACCGGGTGCTGGCAACGGAGCCCCTGTCAGCCGACCGCATGGCGTCGATCGGCTGGGGACACCGGCAGGGCGTCTACGATACCCGCACGCAAATGAACTACATGCGGCTCACCAAGGACAACCGGATCATCTTCGGCGGTCGCCTGGCTTACGCCTTTGCCGGCAACCCCTTCCCTTCGGTCGACAAGGAACTCGAAACGTACGAGCCTCTGGCATCCGCCTTCTTCGATACCTTCCCGCAACTAGAAGGCCTGCGCTTCACCCATGCCTGGAGCGGGCCGATCGATCTCAGTACCCGCATGGCCGTGCATTTCCAGCGCTATTACGGCGAAAAGGTCGTCTACGCCGGCGGCTATTCCGGCTTCGGCGTCTCCGCCTCCCGCTTCGGCGCACGCATCGCGCTCGATATCCTCGACGGTTCGAAGACGCCGGAGAGCCGGCTGGACTTCGCCACCAGCCTGCCGAATGCCATCCCGCCGGAGCCGTTCCGCTGGCTCGGCGCGCAGGTCACCATGTATGCGCTCGATACCGCGGACAAATCCGGCGGTTGGCGCAAACCCTGGCTGAAAATGGTTTCGGCGATGGGTTTCCCCTTAAGCTGACGCCTCTCGCCAAAAGGCACCTATCGTTTGACAAAGGCAGAGCCGAGATACCGGCCCTGCCTTTGTTTTCGCGAGCTGGCACTGGGCCGGTCAGGATTGAAGGGCTTATCGACCTGCACGCAGGCGCGACGCACTTTTCCCAACCTGCGAAACGCCGAATTCGCTCACGAGCAGCTTCACGAAAAACGGAATCAGACCCGACTTTGCACGCGTCTTGTCGAAGGCCGCCTGGAACGGCGCCTTGTAACTGAAGAGATCCGGGCGGATCGGCCGCAGCAAACCCTCGTTCACATAACGGCTGGCGAAATGGTCGGGCAGAAAACCGAGGTAGCGACCGGAAAGGATAAGCCGCGCCTCCGCTTCCATGTCGCTGACCGTCGCGCGCGGATTGGCGATCGAAAAGATCTTCAGGTCACGGGCGTTCCAATAGGAGCGGCCGATCAGATTGTAGGGCCGGATATCGTCCACCTCGATCTCGCTGTCGTCACGGGAAAACAGCGGATGCTCGGCGCCGCAATAGAAGCGCTGGGTCTCTTCGTAGAGATCGACATATTCCAGCCCCAACGTCGTGCGCGGAAAACTGGCGATCGCGATGTGGAGCTCTCCTGTTATCACATCGCGCAGCAGTTCATGCGGCGGCCGCGTGACGATCGAAAGCGCCACTTCCGGTGCCTCGTCCGTCATCCGGGCAAAGACGCGGTTGAGACGGGAAGACGGGTCAGACAGCGTGTTGTCGATGAGGCCGACGCAAAGCGTGCCATTCAACTGGTGCTGCAACCCCTTCATGCGGATGTCGAACTGGTCGATCGAGCCGAAGAGGCGCTTGGCCTCCTCGTAGACGGCGCGCCCTTCTTCCGTGAGGCGAAAGCCGGACCGGCCGCGCTGGCAGAGCGTTAGGCCGAGCCGGCTCTCCAGCGCGGAGATATGGTTGGAAATCGTCGAGAGCGAGAGATTGAGCTCTCCCTGCGCAGCCGCAAAGCCGCCCGCCTCCACGATCGTGACGTAGATGCGCAGCAGCCTCACATCCAACGAGTCCAAAGCCATGCAAGGTCCGCCCTTACCTTGATAAAGATCCAAGTGCAGCGCGATTATCATGCATTTTCATGCACTAAGCTAGGGCAGGCGCGAACGAAACCAGTCCGTTATGTGGCCGTCCGTACGTCTTCGTCCGAGAGGAACTTCGCGTATTTGAGCATGTAGTCTGCGGCATCGCGGATATCGTGGGCAACGGCCTCGCGTGCCCGCTGCGGGTCTTTCGCCTCGAGGGCCGCTACGATCTTGTCGTGAAAATCGACGTCCAGCACTTCGGTCGCGGTAAACGGCGTACCCTCGACGAGCTTGCGCAGGAACGGTCCCGCCTGGAGCCAGAGCATTTCGATGATGTAGATCAGGTGCTCGTTGCCGCAGTGGCGGTAGATCGAGAACTTGAAGTCGAAATTGGCCTGCAGATAGCGGTCGATGTCACCCGCCTTCGCCGCTGCAGTGCGCTGATTGCAGTGGTGGCGCACCGTGCGCAGGTTGTTGCCGTTGAGGCGGCTTGCCGCGAGTTCCGTTGCCGTGCCTTCGATGGCGATGCGCGCCTCCGTCAGGCTGATGAAGGATTTGACGGTCAAGAGCGGCACCTCGACGCTGCCGTTCGGCAGAAGTTCGAGGCCCTTCAATGCCTGGAGCCGCTGAAAGGCGGTGCGCACCGGCATCGGGCTCGTCCCGAACTGCTCGGCAACCTTGCGATAGGTGAGCTTCTGGCCCGGTTCGAAATGCCCGGCCATCAACGCCTGCACGATTTGCTGATAGACCTGCTCATACATCGGAACCGGTGTTTCGATGCTGGTGATTTTTGGTGTCTTCTTCGTCGCCATGCTCGAAACCTGGGGCTGCATTGGGAGCGCAGCGCTAAAAGAGAGAGTTTATCTTGGTAGGAGATTCCGCGACATCAGCGCAAGACCTTCCGGATGCTCGAGGCGCGTCAGAGCAGCTTTCCCAAAGCCTTCATGAACGCGATGTTGTCGTAGTCAAATGCCTCCATCACCGGATCCGGCTGGCACGACATTCTGACAACGACCAGTTCGTTTTTGGGATCAACGAAGAGCCATTGGCCATGGATGCCGATGCCGCAGAAGCTGCCCTCGCCGGTCTGATACCATTTGTTGCGGTAGCGCCCCTTCGGGAACAGCGGCGCAAAATCGCTGCGTTGCCACGCCTCATGGCTGCCCTTGGTGAGCGTGTCTTCGACCCAGCTTTCCGAAACGACGCGCCGACCGCGCGCCACACCGCCGTTGCGCATCATCTCGCCGACGCGCGCAAGATCCCGTGGCGTCAGGGATATTCCAGCCGAAGCGCGACTGGTTCCCTCGCGATCGACCGTGATCGCGATTTCGCCGGTGGTGCCAAGCGGCGTCCAAAGCTTTTCCCGCATCAGATCGGCGATGCGCCTGCCGGACACGCGCTCGAGCAGGATGCCGAGCAGGTCGGTGTTGGGCGAGCGATAGCGGAAAACCTCGCCATGCGGTGTCGGCAGCCGCTTCAGCGTGCAGAGGAATTCGAACAGCCCCTCGTCGCCGCCACCAGGGTTCCAGAGCATCGCGCGCCTGTAGCGCCCGAAAGCGCTTTCCGGATCGAGATAGGCTTCCTCGATATCGAGGCTGACCGTCATGTCCAGCACATGCCGGACGGTGGCATCCGCATAGGCCGAGCCCGCGGTTTCCGGAAGGTAGTCGATAACGGGTGCGTTCGGGTCAAGCAGGCCCTCGTCCTCAAGGACGCCGGCAACGATCGCGACCATCGACTTGCTGATGGAAAAGGCGATGTGCTTCTCGCCGAAGTTCATGGTCGGCGCCACCCAGTCGCCGATGAATTTGCCGCCCTTCATGATCGTCAGCGCGTCCGCATAGGAGCCGTCAAGAAAGTCGCCGATCCGCTTCTCGCCACTTGGCAGCGACACCGTCTCCGAAAGCAGCCACGACAAATCACGCAGCTCTTGCGTGGGAGCGGTAGAGGCGGCCACGACCGGGGCGCTCGGCACCAGCTCGCCGACGTTCTGGAACGCCCAACGGCTGAAGGGCGCCGTGCGCCAATTGGCGAGCGTTACCTGGTCGCGGCGGAAGCCGTATCTTTCGCTGAACGCGGTCTTGCCGGTCATGGATATGTCCTTTCTTGAATGGATCGACGCAGCGCACGGCACCTGCACCGGACGAACCGTCAGGCGGGAGCGATGGCGGCGCTGGCGAGCAGCGCCGGCGACAGGGCCGCCGGCACTGAAATCAGAGGCTGAAGCGCGCCTACTTGCGAAGATCGGTCCAGATCCGCTTGTAGAGGTCCTGCGCCTCCGGCGAGCAGAGGCGCTGCAATTGCCCACCTTCCCGGCGCTCCGCCGGGATCACGATTTCCGGCGCGTTCTTCATGGTGTCGGGCATGAACTTTTCGGAGCCTGCGATGCCGTTGGCATAGCCATGGAAGGCCGAGTTCATCGCGGCGTTCTCGGGATCCATGACGAAGTTGATGAACAGCTTGGCGTTGTCGACGTTTTTGGCGTCCTTCAGCACCGCCGCGTTGTCACTCCAGACACCGTAGCCTTCCCTGGGGTAGTGGAAGCTGATCGCCGGGTTTTTCATCCGCGCGCGGAAGCCGGCGCCGTTCCAGGCAAGGGTGGCCTTGAAGTCGCCGGCCGCCATTTTCTCGATGGTGTTGTATTCCATGGCGATCCAGTCCGCCTTGGCATTGACAAGCAGATCGCGGACCTTCTTCAGCACCGCCTTGTCGGCCGTGCACTGTTCGCCGCCGACATACTGGATGGCGGCAGCCATCACGTCGTTCAGCTCCGGCACGACATTGACCTTGCCCTTCAGTTCTTCCGGCGGATTGAAGACGATGCTCCAGCTGTCGGCATCGCCCTTGTAGGCGTCACCATTGACCACGACGCCGGTGGTGCCGACGGCCCACGGAACCGTATATTTACGGCCGGGGTCGAAGTCGGCATTCACCCATTCGGGCGCAACGTTCTTGAAGTTCTCCATCTGGCCTGGGTCGAGCTCCATCAAGAGCCCTTCCTTCACCCAGATCGGCACATAGACCTGGTTGACGACGACGACGTCATAGCCGGAGCCGCCCTGCCTTGCCTTGGCAAGCGCGGTGTCACTCGAGTCATAGTCGGTGACGGTGACCTTGACGTCGAACGCCTGCTCGAACTTCTTGACCATCTCCGGGCTGGTGTAGTTGCCCCAGTTGTAGATGTTCAGTTCGCCTTCGGCATGCGCAATGCCCGTCGAGGCGATGAGTGCGGCAAGCAGAAGGGTCATGCGGTTTGCACGTATCATTTGGTTCCTCCCATTTTGATCAGGTGCGTTTTCGGCTGACGACGAAAAACAGCGTGACGATGACGACCGACAGCAGCAGGAAGGCCGTCGAAATCGCATTCATTTCAGGCGTGATGCCGCGGCGGATCTGGCCGAGCATGTAGGTGGGCAGCGTGTCCTGGCCGCCGGACTTCACGAATTCGGTGATGACGACGTCGTCGAGCGAGAGCACGAAGGCGAGCATGAAGGCGCCGAGGATGCCCGGCCAGAGCAGGGGCAGCGTCACCCGGCGGAACGTGTAGAGCGGCTTGGCGTAGAGATCGGCCGCCGCCCGCTCGAGGCTCAGATCCATGTTCTCGAGCCGGGCACGGATCGGCAGATAGGCAAAGGGGATGCAGAACGCCGTATGTGCGGCGATCAGGTAGCCGAGCCCGGAATAGCCGGTGACGGCCTTCAGTTGCGCGACGATGATGAGCAACGCAACCGCCGTGACGATTTCCGGAACCATCAGAGGCTGGTTGATGAAGGCATAGATGAAGGTCTGACCCCGGTAGCGCCGCGTCCGCGTCGTCGCCAGCGCCGCCATGGTGGCGAAGACGGTGGCCAAAGTCGCCGCGACAGTCGCGATCTGGAAGGAGCGGACCGACGCGTCGATGACGTCGCTGTTCGTCAGGGCGACCTCAAACCAGTGCAGCGAGAAGCCACCCCAGGCCGCCACCGAAGGCGCGCTGTTGAAGGCGTAGACCACCAAGGTGACGACCGGCAGGTAGAGCAGCGCAAAGCAGGCGATTGCAATGGCCGTGAAGCCGGGCTGATGGCGGACGGAAAAGCCCTTACGCATGGCGTTCATCCTTCGCCGAGTTATTGCGCACGTAGACGAGCAGCGCCGCCATCACGATGATCATCACGGTAATCGAAAGCGCCGAGCCGAGCGGCCAGTTCCGCCCCTGGCCGAACTGCAGTTCGATCAGGTTGGAGAACATCATGTTCTTGCCGCCGCCGAGAACGCTCGGCGAAACGAAGGCGCCGATCGCCGGGATGAAGACGAGGATCGAGCCGGCGATGATGCCCGGCTTGGCGAGCGGCAGGATGATCTTGCGCAACACGCGCCAGCGTGTGGCGTAGAGATCGTAGCCCGCTTCGACCAGGCGGAAATCGAGCCGCTCGAGGCTGGCATAGATCGGCAGCACCATCAGCGGCAGGTAGACATAGACCATGCCGATCAGGATGGCCGTGTCGGTGAAGAGGATCTGGATGGGTTCCTGGATCATGCCGAGCTTGATCAGAACCGTATTCAGGATGCCTTCGTTGCGGATGATCTGCAGGATCGCGAGCGTCCGGATCAGAAGGTTGGTCCAGAACGGAATGGTGATCAGGAACTGCCAGAGATCGCGGCTTCGCTCGTTGCGCGTCGCCATGAAATAGGCGGTCGGAAAGCCGAAGAAGAGCGTTGCCACCGTCGTGATCAAGGCGAGCTTCACCGAGCGCCAGAAGATATCGACATGAGCGGTCGCGAGCGACAACGTGTCATCGAAGATGTCGCGCTCGAAGAACACGCCGATCCAGGCGTCGGGTGAGAACTGCCATTTGACGTCGCCGTAATCGCCCGGCGTCAGGAACGAATAGGCGAGCACGATGAACAGCGGGCCGATGGCCGCGAGAAAGATCGTCAGCAATGCGGGCGAGGCAAGAAGCCAGCGTCTGCGCGCGTCGACGGCTTCCAGTTTCGTCGTGAGATCGTTGGCGCTGGTCATGGGTCTCAAGCCCTCACGACCTGTGCTGCTCCCTCGGCAATCGCCACGGCCACCGCTTGGCCCGCCTCGACAGCGCTGCCTGAAACGGAACCGTTCTGTTGCCGCACCGTAAAGGCTTCTCCACCACTCAGGCGCAGATGGAGATGCGTATCGGTGCCGAAATAAACGACCTTCTCGACTATGCCCCTAAGATCACCTGAGCCTTCGACGACGCTGGCGTGCTCGGGCCGGACGATGAAGGTCACGTCGCCGGATGCCGGCGCGTCCGACGCAGCGTTGACGACGACCGATTGGCCGGATTTCAACGTAACCTTTGCCTTACCGTTGGCGACGCCGTGAAGCGCTCCGGTGAGGAAGTTCGTCTCGCCGATGAAGCTTGCGACGAAGCGATCCGCCGGCCTGTTGTAGATCTCGCGCGGGGTGCCGATCTGCAGGATGCGACCGGCCGACATCACCGCGATGCGATCGGACATGGTCAGCGCCTCCTCCTGGTCGTGGGTGACAAAGATGAAGGTGATGCCGGTCTCGTACTGCAACCGCTTCAACTCGGACTGCATCTCCTTGCGCAGCTTGTAGTCCAGCGCCGATAGCGGCTCGTCGAGCAGCAGCACCTTCGGCTGCGGCGCCAGCGCCCTTGCCAGCGCGACACGCTGCTGCTGGCCGCCCGACATCTGGTTTGTGCGGCGCCCGGCCAGGTGCTCCAACTGCACGAGCCGCAGCATTTCCGCCACCCGCGCCTTGACCTCGGTGCGGGGCTTGCCGAGCGCTTCCAGGCCGAAAGCCACGTTCTCGGCCACCGTCATATGCGGAAACAGCGCATAGTTCTGGAAGACGGTGTTTACCGGCCGCTGGAATGGCGGCAGGCTGGTGATATCCGAACCATTGAGCAGGATTTCGCCGCTCGTCGGATAGTCGAAACCGGCGATCATGCGCAGCAACGTCGTCTTGCCGCAGCCGGATGGACCGAGAAGCGTGAAGAACTCGTTTTCTCGAACCGAGACGGTTGCGTTGTCGAGCGCGACGAAGGCGCTCTCCCCCGCCCCGTAGGCTTTGCGTACGGCGCGGATATCGACCGCACAGTCATCGGATATCGTGGTGTTTTTCATGTTTCCTCCCGACGAAGTCGAGCGCTCGCCGCAGCATGGCGATGCCGCAACCACGTCCGTCCTCCGACATTTTTTGGAACGTATAGTGTGATCTCAGATCACGCAATAGGAATTATATTTGCGAGTGCTGAATTTTGGTTGCGAAGCGAAACAAGAGACGATTTATGATTTAAAATCAATATTATGGAGCAACACGCCATAAGCACGCGACTGCGTGAAAAGATCCGTAATCGACACCGAAAGGCCCCGAAAACTCGTTTTCGGGGGAGCCTGTAATCGGATCAGAAAGGGGGGATGCGGCTTTGCCGGAAGGAAGGCAGGTTCCCTCAAAACACAGCATGAAGCGGCACCGTTCATGCCAAATCGGCCGGCGCCACAGGCACCGGCCGATAGTGATCTAGATTACCGGAAGACAGGCAGTTGCCGGTGCCCGTAGGCGATCGACAATGGCAATGGGTCCTTCCGCTCCAGACTTACGGCTGGCGATAGACCTCGCTTCCGGCGAGATAGGTCGCCTCAACCTTGCGCTCCCGGATGGAACGATCGAGCGGATCCGGCAGCGTGCCGTCGATCACCACGAAATCCGCCCATTTGCCGACGCTGATCGAGCCTATCTGCCCGCCCCAGGGCGTCATGTCCGCCCCCGCCTGGGTGAGACCGTGCAGCGCCTGATCGAAGCTGACCGCCTGCTCGGGATGCCACGGTCCGTCGCCGAGACCGAACGGGCTTTCGCGGAAGACGGCGTCGTTGATCTGGGTGAGCGGGCTCAAAGGCGATGTCGGCCAGTCCGAGCCGAACACCAGCGGCACACCGGCGTCGAGCATCGAATGCCAGACATAGGCCCGCGGCTCGCGCTCGGTGCCGATCCGCTCGGTGATGTATTTGCCGATCGTGCCGGTCGCATGGTTCGGCTGCATCGAGGCAACGACGCCCAGCTCCTTGAAGCGCTGGATGTCCTTGGTCTCGACGACCTCAATATGTTCGATGCGGTTCGGCTGCGGTCGCGGAACCGACGCCTCGGCGAAGGCATCGAGTACGAGGCTGACGCCACCGTCGCCGATCGCATGCACCGCCGTCGGGAAGCCGTTTTCGTTGGAGGCCTTGATCGCGGCTGCGAGCTGCTCCTTGGTTTCGAACGGCTTGCCCTTCCAGCCGTGCTGGTCGGAATAGTCCTCATGCATGTAGGCGGTACGCGTCGAGAGTACGCCGTCGATCACCGACTTGGTGTAACCGAGCTTCAGCATCGGCCCCTTCTTCTCCTGCTCGCCGGAATCCGCGGCGACCTTGTCGACCTCGTCGCGATCCTTCACGGCGGCGGCGATCTTCTTCGGGTCACCCTCGAAGAAGCCGTACCAGACGCGAAGTGGCATCTTCTTTTCGGCAAGAATCGCGGCATAGTCGTGCACGGCGGCGAGATCGGACATGTCGTTGACGCCGGTGATCCCGAGGCTGTTAGCAAATTTCATCGTCTGCAGCAGGGCCTCGCGCCGTTCCGCATCGGCGACCGCCGGCCGATGTTTCTCGACGAGGTCGCCGGCGCTCTCGAGCAGAATGCCGCTCGGCTCGCCCTTGTCGTTGAGCACGACCTCGCCGCCCTCCTCGACCTTGGACGTCGCAGTCACGCCGCCCACTTCGAGCGCCTTGGAATTGACCCAGTAGGAATGGAAATCGATGTCGCGCAGGATGACGACGCGATCCGGCACCACGGCATCGAGATCCTCCTTGGTCGGCAGCTTGCCTTCGCCGAGCGTGTAATCCCAACCGCCGCCCATCAGCCAGACGCCCTTGGGCAGGCGCGCATCGGCTTCCTTGATCTTTTCGAGCCAGGTCTTCTTGTCCGGAATGTAGGAGAGATCCACACCGGTCACCATGTCCATGCCGGACGTGAGATGCGTATGGCCGTCGATGAAGCCCGGGGTGACGGTCTTGCCGCCGGCGTCAATCACCTTTGTTTCGGCGTCGGCCAGCCCCTTGATCTCGTCATTGCTGCCGATCGCAGTGAACGTGCCGTTCTCGACCGCGAAGGCCTGAGCCTTGGGCGTACTCTGATCGACCGTGCGCACGTCGCCGTTCAGCACGATCAGATCCGGCGCCGCCCAAACCGGCTGCGCTGCGCAAACCATGATCGCCAGGACCGAGGTCGCGCTCAGCGCCCGGGTTACTGCTGCCAATGTCATGAAATTCTCCTCCCGCGACTGCATCCCTCCACCCCCGGCGAGCCGCGCGACACCGGCGTTGAATGGATGATGCTGCAAGTCGGGAAGGCAGCGATATACTCCCTCGGGCTAGGTTTGCCGTTCGTCCATCTCCGCCCGATAGGTTTCGGCATCGAATTGTTCGTTGACGTCGGGCCGACCGCCTGGTGTCAGGTCGAGCAGGGTCCACATCGGTTCGACAGTGCCGAGATGCCGCGGATCCTGCCCGGGATCGGCTGGCTCGAACAACAGTTCGGAAGCCCAACTCAGACTGATCAGCCCGTCGTCATCCTTGTGGAATATGGTCAGGATCGGCACCTGCTGCCCATCCTCGCTCTCACCGTGATAGTCGCGCTTGAAGCTGTTGTTGGCGGCCGAAAGCAGCTTCAAATCCCGCCAGCCGCGGTCGGCAGCGAAGGCGGAAACCCTTTCGATCGGCGCCTTCGCGACGGCGGCGATGTTGACGCCGAAGCCTTCGACATGCCGCACAGCGCCCTCCCAATTGTCGAGCAGGGCGGTACAGGAGGGGCACGGCCCATCCTCCAGAGCACAACCTGCCATCGGGCCGCTCCGCGGTCCGGCGCGCCTATCGGAGCGGTGGCGCGGAAACATGTAGTGATAGAGGATCAGGGTGTTGGTGCCCGGTCGAAACAGCTCGGAGAGCCGAACCTTGGCCGCAGAGCCCGTCTCATCAATATGGTCGAACTCATAATCCTCGAGCACACGCCCGCCCGGCGGAAGTGCACGGATTTCCGCGGCGACGCTTTCCATTTCGCGCCTGAGTGCTGCCTCCCGTTGCAACAACCTGTTGCGCGCATCGCGGTAGTTGGGGCTTTCGTTCGGAAAGGTCACGCCCATGGATACCTCCATCAAAGCGGATGTGCAGGCATCATAACATAGTCCGTTGCGCGCCGGGTCGCACCTGACGTGAGTTACCCAATCCGAGCGCACCTTGAAAAGAGGCACGATCGGTCTACGGCGCCGCGGGCGCCGATCGTTTGACGACGCTCTTTTCGAAAACGACATCGCCCGTGGGCGATACGTTGAAGCGATAGGCCTCGTTCATGAACCTCTTGCCGGAATGGGTAAAGGCGAGGACCCGCTCGCCGTCGGTCCGCACATGCGAAATCCCGAAATTCGTGCGCTCGAACGCGAAGACTTTCTTGCTGGCGTCAGCCGGATCCTGCACGTAACCCAGCGTTTTGAAGAATGCGGCCAGCTCCGTGCAGAAAATGATCGCCGGCGTGGTGCGCGCAGCTTTCCCAAGCGCCGCCATCAGCGTCGCGCGGGGGTGGATGTATTCCTTGGCTTCACTCTCATCTCCCGATGAAATCAGCGAAACGACGGCGCCGATTTCCTTGAGAAATTCCATGTCGAAATCGGCAGAGCCATGATGAGGCGCTTTGAGGATTTCCGATCGCAGGGCGGCCGACGGCAAGGCCTCGCGCAGGCGCTGGCTTGCTTCCTGGTTCATGTCCCCGGTGAACATGAACCGCACATTGCCGAACCGCAGCCGAAAATTGATGGAGTGGCCGTTGATCGTGTGCGACGCCGAATAGGCGCCCTGGCCGCTCGCCGCCACGGTGCCGAGCATCAAGTTGGCGTCATCGGGCGGCGACCGCAGAAAGCGCAACGCAGGCTGGCCGCCGACAGTCTCGACGATTGGCCCGAGAATATCGACGGCGATCGACTCATCCTGAAGAAAGTCGAAGGCGCCGGCGGAAAGGTGGTCGATCCGTCGACGCTCGATGCCGTTGCCGGTAACCGTCTGCACCCGCCCCTCCCAGGCGGCAAGCGTGTCGACCCATTTGTTGAAGGGACGATTCCTCTCTTCGCGCGGCACGGCCGCCTGGTCGTCGACGAGGCCGACGATGAATACACGCTCGTCCACCGCTACGGTTTGCCCGAGCAGCTCAGTATCCTTGCGCCGTTTCTGATTGCCGTCTTCGCTCGGCCGTTTGACGATACCGTTGTGATAAACCCGCCTCGGCGCGATGAAGATCCGCTTGCTCGGGCGGCTGTCGGCCTCCGACTTACGCAGTTCCACCAACCCCTCGAAATGGTCGGCATCCCCATGGGTGATCAGGATCAGATCGACCACCAGTGGATCGGTGTCGCTCGTATTCGGGAAGCGGGCGTTGGCGTGACGGGCAAAGAGCTGGTTGTCACCGCCATCGATGAAAATCACCTTGCCTTCAGGGGTCTCCAGGATGAGACCATCACCCTGCTGCACGTCCACCATCGACAGCCGCAGCAAGCCCGTGTCGCGCAGCCTGGTCTCGGCCCGGATGAAGCCTTCGTCGATTTTTCCGCGTGCGCCGAGGATTTCGACACGCATACGACTGCCTTCGGTCGAGAGCACGTTGCAGCGGTCGCCCCAGTAATACTGCCCTTGACTGCCATCGGCACGGCGGAGATTTACGACGTCATCATCAAGATATCGCATGAGCGCCCCCGTCATTGGACAGGGACAGCTTATGGTAGCATTTTGTCATATTCAATCGACAACTCGATCGGTTTCGCGCCAAATCCGGTGGTCGAAGGTTGCCATAACTGGCTGCCCGATTTCACCGCAACCGACCCCCTCCGACGATCATGTCCTGTCGCCGGCATTAAAGACGGGAGGTGAGGGAAGCTTCCGGCTGGCGCCCTGGCTTCCCTGGGGTGAGGCCGATCTAGCTCAGCTAAAGAGCGCCTTCAGTCGCGGCCAGAGGCCGATGGCCGAGCGAACCCGCCGGGCGGCATAGGCAGCACGTACCGAGCTGCCGAAATTGCAATCGCAGACGATGTCGTGCAGTTGGTGGTCCGATATTTCAAAGAACCGTTTTGCTTCGCCGTAGCTGTCATCGGCAAGGCCCACGAGCCGCAATTGCGGATCCTCGAATGCGACGGTCATGGGGGAACCGTTGACCTGCATGGCTTGCCGAACGGCAGCGGTCGCACGTTCGGTACCGGAAAGCGTGCCCAGCCGGCGATCGGGATTGCTTTCCAAGAGTTCGGCCCAACGTTGGAGCCGTTCCGTTCTCGTCATGACGGGAGCGGGACGGATTTCGGCGAGCGCTTGCAATTGTTCAATCGATTGATGCTTCATAGTCGTCTCTCCTGGTCCGAAGATGCGACCTCGGTGTGCGCCCCTCCACACGCAGGTCGCCGCTTCACCAACTCGCCAGCGGGAACCACAGTTCCCTTGCCAATAAAAAAAATATCGTCGACGCGTGCCTCCGCGCGAAGCGCGGTTTTGCCCCCAACTTTCGCTGGCAAAAGTGCCCGAATTCTTCGCCCTCACCCGGCGGAACTACACGCGGCAGGTGCCGAAAACAGCGGGCGCTCGTTTTCAGTATCCGTCCCCCTCAGCGGCGGGTATTCTTTCCTTCAACCGATTGGGAACGATTTTGCCGGATCCGCATCAAACGGTGGTTTGGAGGTGGATGATGAAGGATGTTCTCTTACAAACAACACGAGTCACGCTCGAGCCGGATCGTTTGACGGACTACGATCTCGTCCAGCGCGCCATCGCCAATGATCCCGAGGCGTTCCGCTCCATCATGCGCCGGCACAATCAGCGGCTCTTCCGCATCGCACGCGCCGTGGTCCGCAACGACAGCATCGCCGAGGATGTGGTGCAGGAGGCCTATCTTCGCGCCTTCGAACACTTGGAAACGTTTCGCGGTGATGCCAGCCTCGCCACCTGGCTTCATCGCGTGGTGCTCAACGAGGCGCTCGGACGTCTGCGCAAATCGTCCACCCGGCGGGAGGTTCCACTGTTAACCGAGCCGGCGAGTGCCCACATCGTGCCGTTTCCCAACGCGGCAAGCTCGGAGGATCCGGAACGCGCCCTTGCCCAACGGCAGATACTGCGTCTGGTGGAAGAGGCGACAGACGCGCTGCCGGAAGCGTTTCGCCTGGTCTTTACCGCCCGCGTCATAGAGGCCATGAGCGTCGAGGAAACCGCCGCCCTGCTTGGCATCAAGCCGGAAACGGTCAGAAGCCGCCTGCACCGCGCCCGCCAGCTCCTGCGCCAGCATATCGACCGCAAGATCGGACCTGTGCTGATGAATGCCTTCCCCTTCGCCGGTCGCCGTTGCGAAAGGCTGACGGCGGCCGTCATGAGCCGGCTCGGGCTCGTCGGGTGAATTTTCGGGAACCTTCGTCCGTGGCGCGCATCCAATGGGTGTCATCCACCGAGACCGGCGGCAACGCTCTGCCGGAGAGGAGTACCCAAATGTATGCCCGCCTGACCTCCGCCTTCGCCCTCGCCTGCCTCATCAGTGGCGCCAGCCTTGCGGCAGGGAGCACGATCAGCGATCCGCAGATCGCCCATATTGCCTACACCGCCGGCGCCATCGATATCGAGGCGGCCAAGCAAGCCCTGAAAATCTCCAAGGACAAGGATGTCATCGCCTTCGCCAACGACATGCTGCGCGACCACGAGGCGGTGAACAAGCAGGCCCTCGATCTCGTCAAGAAGCTCAAGGTGAAGCCCGAAGACAACGACACCAGCCGCGCACTCACGAAGGCAGCAACGGAAGAGCGCGAAAAGCTGGCGAAACTGAGCGGCACCGACTTCGACAAGGCCTATGTCGCCAACGAGGTTGCCTACCACAAGCAGGTCAACGGCGCGCTCGAAACCCTGCTGATCCCGTCAGCGAAGAATGCCGAACTCAAGGATCTGCTGGAGACCGGCCTCAAGCTGTTTCAGGGCCACCAGCAACATGCCGAGCATGTCGCTGCCATGATGAAGTAGGCTGCGCCGTGATCTCGAAACTGAGCCTTGGTGCTCTTTGCGGTCTGGTCCTGATGCTGGCCGGACCGCCGGTGCGGGCCGAAACCATCCGGGTCACGATCGAAAAGCTCGTCTTTTCGCCCGCCGAGATCAGCGCTGTCGTAGGCGACGTGATCGAATGGCAGAACAAGGACGTCATGGCGCACACGGCAACGGCCAAGGACGGTTTCGACGTCGTGATACCGCCCAAAAAGACAGCGACGCTCACCGTCACCAAGGCCGGCGTCTTCGATTACTATTGTCGCTTTCATCCGAACATGAAGGCGCGCCTGCAAGTGCGGTAAAAGCGGAGGGCCCTCTTTTGCGGTTGGGGTGAGCGGGCCCCACTCCCGGCCACGACGGCGGCGCAACATCATCAGAGCGCGCCGCCGTTCACGGCGAAGTCACCGAACGCCGTCTGTATCCAAAACCGGAATCATGCGATGAAGCGGTCTGTTTCATTCGACGGGCGGCACGAGCATGAAGAAGATCGGTTTTCTTTCCTTCGGACACTGGACACCTTCGCCTCAGTCGCAGACGCGATCGGCGGCCGACGCATTACTGCAGTCGATCGATCTCGCCGTCGCGGCCGAGGAACTGGGCGCTGACGGCGCCTATTTCCGGGTCCATCACTTCGCCCGCCAGCTCGCCTCGCCGTTCCCGCTCTTGGCGGCGGTCGGCGCCAAGACCAGCCGGATCGAGATCGGCACCGCCGTCATCGACATGCGCTACGAAAACCCGCTCTACATGGCCGAGGATGCGGGTGCCGCCGACCTCATCGCCGGCGGACGCCTGCAGCTTGGCATCAGCCGCGGCTCGCCGGAACAGGTGATCGACGGCTGGCGCCACTTCGGCTACCAGCCGGCCGAAGGCGAAACAGAAAGCGACATGGCAAGACGGCATGCGGAGGTTCTGCTCGACGTCCTGCGCGGCGAAGGTTTCGCTGCGCCCAACCCGCGGCCGATGTTCCCCAATCCTCCCGGCCTGCTGCGCGTCGAACCACACTCCGCAGGGCTTAGGGAGCGCATCTGGTGGGGCGCCAGCTCAAACGCCACCGCTGTCTGGGCTGCGAAACTCGGCATGAACCTGCAGAGCTCGACGCTGAAGGACGATGAGACCGGCCTGCCGTTCCATGTCCAGCAGGCGGACCAGATTCGCGCCTACCGGGAAGCGTGGAAGGCGGTTGGTCACACGCGCGAGCCGCGCGTATCCGTCAGCCGCAGCATCTTCGCGCTAGTGGATGATCGCGACCGCGTCTACTTCGGCGGCGGAAACCAGCACGAGGACAAGATCGGTTTCATCGACGACAAGACGCGGGCGATCTTCGGGCGCAGCTACGCCGCCGAACCGCATGTTCTCATAGAGCAATTGGCCAAGGACGAAGCGATAGCGGAAGCCGACACGCTGCTGTTGACCGTTCCGAACCAGCTCGGCGTCGACTACAACGCCCATGTGATCGAGGCGATCCTGAAGCACGTCGCACCCGCTCTCGGCTGGCGCTAAGGCCGGCAGCCCGCCTCGGCGGAAGCAGGCAGGATTGTCGCGATTGGAGCTCCGATTGCCGACGATCGAGCCCATAAGCATTCCCTCATAGACATTTCCGGCGGACGTCCTACAATTCCGTGCACCCCATTCTGCGGAAGGGCGCGATATGGCTGAAGAACGCGCTCAACGGCGTCTCGCCGCTATCGTGGCTGCCGATGTCGTCGGTTACAGCCGCCTCGTCGAACTGGACGAAGGCGGTACACTTGCGGCGTTGAAAGAACGCCGCAAGCAGATTCTCGATCCCCTTGTCCGCGAGCACAACGGCCGCATCGTCAAGACGATGGGCGATGGTGTGCTGGTGGAGTTTGCCAGTGCCGTGAATGCAGTCAGCTGTGCGATCGACATTCAGAAGGGCATGGCAACAGCCAATCAGGGCCTTGCCGACGACCGCCGAATTCTTCTGCGCGTCGGCATCAATCTCGGCGATGTCGTCGTCGAAAGCGGCGATCTCTACGGCGACGGCGTCATTGTCGCCGCGCGGCTTCAGACCATGGCTGGTCCCGGCGAAATCTACGTCTCCGGCAACATTTACGACCAGGTGCGGCGGCGCCTCTTTTGCGATTTCGACGCGCTTGGCCCCCACGCGATCAAGAACATAGTCGAGCCGGTTTCTCTCTATCGCATCAGCACGGCGACCTTGAGCCAAGGCAGCGGCGCCAAGGCCTCCTTGCCGTTGCCCATCAAGCCCTCCATCGCCGTCCTTCCCTTCACCAATATGAGCAACGAGCCGGAGCAGGAGGTCTTCGTCGACGGCTTGACCGAAGACCTGATCACCGACCTCTCCAGGGCCGGCGGGCTGTTCGTCATCGCCAGCAATTCGGTTTTCGCCTACAAGGGCCGGCATGAGGATGTGCGCCGCATCGCGCGCGAACTCGGCGTTCGCTACGTGCTGGAAGGCAGTGCCCGACGGGCGGCCGGTCGTGTTCGCATCAACGCCCAACTGATCGACGCCTTGCAGGGCGATCACCTGTGGGCGGAGAGGTTTGACCGCAGCCTGGAGGATATGTTCGCCGTTCAGGACGAAGTGACGAGCAGGATCGTCGAAGCCCTGGTCGGGCGCCTAACTGACGCACCGGCCCGGAACCGCCCATCGAACCTGAAAGCCTATGACTATTGCGTCCGGGCGCGCACGCTCGGTCTGCAGACCGCAGGGGCAGCCAGAGAGGCGATCTTTCTTCTCGAGCGGGCGCTCGCATTCGATCCGGACTATGCTGAGGCGCACCGGCTCCTGGCACTGAACCTCTGGCTGAGCTGGGAATTCTGGGACCAGCCGATCGTTCCCTATCGGCAACGCGCCGTCAGCGAGGCGCAGAATGCGGTAGCGCTCGACCCCAACGACGCCGGGAACCGCTGGGTCCTGGGCATCATTCTCGGTCACGAGTGCCGCTGGGAGGAATCCGACGCCGAATTCGACCTGGCGCTGACGCTTGATCCGAACCATGCCGACGCCTGGGCGATGCGCTCCGACCTTATCGTCCTTTGTGGTCGACCGGCACAAGCGATCGAACACGTTCACAAAGCGCTCCGGCTCAACCCGCATCCGCCGGGCTGGTACTACTGGATGCTTGGGCAAGCGCAATACGCCATTCGCGACTACGAGGCCGCGGTCCAGACCTTGCGCCACCCGGAAACCTACCGGGCGACATCGCGCCGCCTGCTTGCTGCCAGTCTGGCGCGGCTCGGTCGCCTGGACGAGGCACGGACCGAAGCGCAATTGTTTTTGATGAACAATCCGAACTTCACGATCGGCCAATGGGCCGCATCGCAACCGTTCCGGGACGAGACGATGCGGCAGCACTTCGTGGAAGGCTACCGCCTGCTGGACCTGCCCGAATAGGCGGCCCCGTTCGCCAGGCGCGCCGACCGACAGACGCGTGAGATCGCTATCTCACGCGTCACCTACGGGCACCGTCGCTGGGGTCACGGCAACAGACTTAAGGAACCTGTGGCGGATGCGCGACGCCGAGATAATAGTCGCCCTCGCCGCCGCTCTGATACTCACCCGTGTAGCGCTGGCGGGCGTCGCCCAATGTGCGTGCCGGCGGGCGATAGACGTAGCCCGGCGCTGGATCCATATAGATACTGCCTGTTGGCATCGGATCGACATAGACCGCCCCTGGCGCCGGCTCCACATAGACAGGCCCAGGTGCGGGCTCGAGATAATACGGACCCGTCGACATCAACCTATTCTGGGTGCCTGGCGGATTGTGCGGATCGATACCAGTATAAAAGCCGTTGGCCAGCACCGGACCAGCTGCCCCACTCAAGGCAAAGACGATTGCGGCGAATGACATCCTCTTGGAAACTCTCATAGCGTTGCTCCTGTCTCGGCTTCGCATCCGGCCCCGCGCAGGAGGCCCAGCAGGCTGCGCCTCCTGTCGGATGCTGCCCGAGAGATAAACGCCTGATCGCTGCAACCGTTCCGCCGCAGCCTCAATGCAGACCGAAGAGATTGAGCAGTTCTTCGCGGTGGCGGACAAATTCGGGCGCGCTGCGATCGCGGGGTCGCGGCAGATCGATCTCGATCAGCCTTGGTTCGCCACCCTTCTCGCGTGGCAGGATCAGGATACGGTCGGCGAGGTAGATCGCCTCCTCGAGATCATGGGTGACGAGAACGGTCGTCACATCCTCATCCCGCCAGATCCGTGCCAGTTCCTGCTGCATGCTGATCTTTGTCATGGCGTCGAGCGCGCCGAGCGGCTCGTCGAGAAGCAGGATTTCGGGCTGGACCGCCAGCGCACGAGCAATGCCGACGCGCTGCGCCATGCCGCCGGACAGTTGCCGGGGATAGGCGCTTTCAAACTGCTGCAGGCCGACGAGCTGGACATAGCGTCGTGCCCGGTGCCTCGCCTCGCCGCGCGAGAGGCCCTGCGTCTCCAGCCCGAAGCCGACATTGTCGAGCACCGTCAGCCAAGGCAGCAACCTCGGCTCCTGGAAGATCACCGCGCGGTCGGTGCCGACGCCTTTCGTCAGCTTGCCGTCGATCAGCACCTCTCCGGCATCCGGATCCTCGAGCCCTGCCAGAACCCGCAGCAAGGTCGTCTTGCCGGAACCGCTGGCGCCGACGATCGCGAGCGTCTCACCTGAGCGGATGTTGAGGTTGATATCCCTGAGAACGGGCAATGGCGCGCCGTTCAGGCGGTAGGACTTGGAGAGATGGCGGATCGCCACCTCTCCACGACGAAGGTTCTGGGCAACGCTCATGGCCGGTCCTCAGTTGCTGGCCGATGCGCCGTCGACGGCGAAGAGCACGTCCTTTGGCGTCAGCTGGCCTTCCTTGAGCTTGCCTTCACGCACCAGAACGTCGATCCAGAACTGAAGGTCACGCTCGACGGGCAGGCCGCCCGCCCGCACGCCGTAGCCACGGAAATACTGGGCGATGTCAGGATTTTCGCCACGCGCTTGCAATGCCTTTGCGAGGATTTCCTTGGTTTCCTCGGGATGCTCACGCGCGTAGTCCAGCGCACGGGCCGACTGCAGGACGAAGGTCTTGGCGGCTTCCGGATGTTCGTTGATGAAATCCCGGCGCAGCACGACGAAGCCTCCGGCAATCTCGCCGAGCACATCGGTGTCGTCGAAGATCGCACGCAGACCACCCTTCTTGCGGGCTGCCCCTTCGAAGGTCGTCTGCCAGTAGCCGAAAGCGGAAATATCCACCTGGCCGGAGCGCAGAACCTGCTCCAGCTGCGGACCGGGGACGACAACCTGGTTGGCGGCGTCTGTCGGCAACCCGACCGAATGCAGGGCTTCGCGGATCGTATAGTCGAGATGGGCGCCCAGCGTGTTGACGGCAATGCTCTTGCCGGCGATGTCCTTGATGCTCTTGATGGGGCTGTCTTCGAGCACGTAGAAGATCGACTGCACCTCGTCATTGATGCCGTTCGAGGGATAGGCGGCGACGAAGTCGTTGCCGCTGATGATCGAATTCAGGACGGCGGACGTCGCGGCACCGCCGATCTCGACGTCGCCCGAGGCCAGCGCGATCAGCGAGGCCGGGCCGCCCGTGGCGTAGCCGACGCTCTCGATCGTGATGCCGGTGCCCTCGAAGTATCCGAGTTCCTGGGCAAGCTCGTGCGCCGACAGGCCACCCTGGCTCGCGAGATAGCGCAGCTTCACGTCATCGGCCGCGGCCGCCGGTGCGACAAGGCCGAGGGTGATTGCAGCAGACAGAAGAAGGTTGCGGGCATGGAAGGTCATATCGATATCCTTTCGAAGGAGAAATCTGGCAAAGAAACGATCAGGCGTTGGGTTGCGACCAGCGGCAGAGGTTGCGCTGGAGCAGAACGAGCAGCGCGTTGGCGGCGAGCCCGAGCAGGGCGAGCAACAGGATCGCCGCGAACATCAGCGGGATCTGAAAGTTGTATTGGGCGTTCATGACCTGGAAGCCGATGCCCTTGTTGGCGCCGATCATCTCGGCGGCGATCAACAGCAGAAGCGCCGTGGTGGCCGAGAGGCGCAGGCCTACGAAAATCGCCGGCACCGAGGCAGGCAGCACCACGCGGCGGAACACGGTGAGCGGTCCGGCACCGTAGGTTCGGGCCATCTCGATCAGCTTCTTGTCGACCTCTTTGACGCCGCCGATCGTCGAAAGCAGGATCGGAAACAGCGTCGCCCAGAAGATCACGAAAACCTTTGAGGTCTCGCCGAGGCCGAGCAGCAGGATGAAGACCGGATAGAGCGCCAGGGCCGAGGTCTGGCGAAAGAGCTGCAGGATCGGGTCGAGCGCCTGTTCGACAAGCCGTACCTGGCCCATGAACAGGCCGAGCGGGATGCCGACTACGACAGCGGCCGCAAAGGCGATGCCCGATCGCTGCAGGCTGATGGCGATATCGTCCAGTAGCGCGCCGCTGGCAAGACCGCCCCACAGCGCGGACAGGATCACATCGAGAGGCGGAAAGACCGCTGGATTGACCCAGCCAAGCGTGCTGGAAAGTTGCCAGAAGGCGAGAAACCCGAGTACGACGCCATAGCGTGCGACGATCGAGCCAAGCAGGGCGCGCCAGCGGGAAACGATGGCCGGGACGGCTGTAGAGACCTGACCGTCAGCGCGGCCGAGACCAAAGCTCGCTGCAAGCGACGTGTTGACGTGTTCGTAGGACATGATCGCACCTCACTCTGCTGCCTGAACGGCCGATCGCACGTCGGCCCAGCGGTTGACGGGAATGGGCAGACCGAGATTTTCCCGGAGCGTCCGACCCTCATAGGCCGTGCGGAAAAGGCCGCGACGCTGCAGTTCCGGGACCACCAGCTCGACAAAGTCGTCAAGCGCCGTCGGAAACCAGGGCGGCAGGATGTTGAAGCCATCGGCCGCTTCGTTTTCGAACCACTCCTGCAGGGTGTCGGCGATCTGTTCTGCCGTTCCGACGATCGTGTAGTGGCCGCGCGCTGACGCAATCCATTGATAGAGCTGGCGAATGCTGAAGTTGTTTTCGTCGGCGATCTGGCGGATCAGCGCCTGCCGGCTCTTCATGCCCTCGGTTGGCGGTGCCGGCGGCAGCGGCCCATCGAGATCGTAGCCATGGAGATCGAGCGTGCCGCCGGTCAGGCCATTGAGCAGGCCGATGCCATCCTCCTCGACGATGAGCGAGGTCAGGCGATCGTACTTTTCGCGCGCTTCGGCCTCCGTTCTGCCGACGAAGGGGGAGACCCCGGGCATGACCAGAATGTGGTCCGGGTTGCGGCCGAGACCGCGCGCACGTGCCTTGATGTCGCGATAAAATTCCTGCGCCGTCTCAATGTGCTGGTGCGCAGTGAAGATCACCTCAGCCGTCGCGGCCGCCAGCCCGCGACCGTCGTCGGACTGGCCCGCCTGGACGATGACAGGATGCCCTTGCGGAGAGCGCGAGATGTTGAGCGGGCCGCGCACCTTGAAATGTTCGCCGCGATGGTCGGTATCGTGCAGCTTCGCCGGGTCGTAGAAGATGCCCGTTTGCTTGTCGCGAATGAACGCATCGTCCTCGAAGCTGTCCCAGAGCTTCGTGACCACGTCGACATGCTCGGCCGCGCGCCGATAGCGTTCGGCATGCGGAAGCTGCGTCTCGCGGTTGAAGTTCTGCGCCGTCGCATCGCCCGTTGTCGTCACCACATTCCATCCGGCGCGGCCGCCGGAAATGAGATCGAGCGAAGCGAATTTGCGTGCCGTGGTGTAGGGCTCTTCATAGGTCGTCGACGAGGTCGCGATGAAGCCGAGATGGGTGGTGAGCGGCGCCAGCGCCGAAAACAGGGTCACCGGCTCGAAGCCCGCCACCCGGGCGTTTCCGCCCTCGCGCGCCCCGCCGAAGCCGATCGCCAGCCCATCTGCCAGGAAATAGGCGTCGAACAGACCGCGTTCCGCCGTCAGCGCCAGTTGCTTGTGAAATTCGAAACTGGTCGCCCCGTCGGCCGGCTGGTCGGGGTGGCGCCAGGCGGCGATATGCTGTCCGCCACCGGGAAGAAATGCTCCAAGCCGGATCCTGCGTGTCATCTCAATCCTCTCCTCTTCTCGCTGCAAATTCTTGGGCGTCAAGCGCCTCAGCGGCACGGATGAAGGGCTGTCTGCGACCAGACCCACGACCTTGGCTGCCAGAAAGACAGGCTACATTATCCATAATGTTTATAGAGAAAGGGTATTTCCCGTGCGCCCGAGGCAAGTGAAAAGATTTTCGACACAGGCGCAGAAAGCGAGATCAATCGCCGTGTACCGGGGGACTGAGAGCTTGGGAGAGAAAGGCTGGGTGCGCCGTGACTTGTTGCGAGGCGAGCGCGGTGAGCCGAGCAATCCTGAGGACTCTCCACGGCTGTGGCCACAGCCTGGAACGCGCGATATCGCCGCAGCGAATACCGCTTCGGCCGAAATACCGTCGCTCCGCGAGACCCGGGCGGTGCCTGGACAATCAGCCAATCGCACCGGGGAAATTATTCTACTCTGAGTGGTTTTCGAGCCAAAGGGTTTCTTATCCTGAATCGGGCACTCGACTATTTTTTGGGCGCTTGCGGCGGCCTTTGCCAAAAATGCGGCCACCGCCATCCAATGAGAGTAGAAGACGTGTCCCAAGCAACCATCAAATCTCCCCCGAAACCGATTTACGCCTCCTTCGGCTTTCAAGTCCTCGCGGCCATGGTGATCGGCCTGCTGCTCGGCCTCGTCGCCCGCAACATGGGCGTCGATGCCAGCGGCAACGCCAACTGGCTGACGGTAACCCTGCAGACGATCGGTTCGATCTTCGTCCAGCTTTTGCGCGCCCTCGTGCCGCCGCTCGTCTTCACCGCCATCGTCGCCTCGATCGCCAATCTGGCGACGCTGCAGAATGCCGCGAAACTCGTCTGGCAGACGCTGCTCTGGTTCGCGATCACATCGCTGATTGCCGTCGTCATCGGCATCGCCCTCGGACTGATCCTTCAGCCGGGCGTCGGCTCTGCCGTTTCGCAGGAAGCCGCCAAGGCGCCCTCCTACTCCGGCTCGTGGCTTGATTTCCTGAAGGGCCTGGTGCCCGCCAACGTGCTCGGCCTCGAAGCCAGCACCAAGGTCACCGACACGGGTGCTACCACCTCGCTCAATTTCAACGTCTTGCAGATCCTCGTCGTTTCGATCGCCGTCGGTGCCGCTGCGCTGAAGGTCGGTGATGCCGCCAAGCCGTTCCTCGCCTTCAACCAGTCGCTGCTCGCCATCGTCCGCAAGATCCTCTGGTGGGTCATCCGCCTGACTCCGATCGGCACGATCGGCCTGCTCGGCCGCGCCGTCGCCCAATATGGCTGGGAAACGCTGGCGCAACTCGGCTGGTATGCCGCGGCTGTCTATATCGGCCTTGCGATCGTGCTCTTCGTCGTCTACCCGGCGCTGCTCATCGGCCACGGCCTGAAGCCGTCGCGCTTCTTTGCCGGCGCCTGGCCGGCGATCCAGCTCGCCTTCGTCTCCCGTTCTTCCGTAGGCACCCTGCCCGTCACCGAAACGGTGACCGAAAAGAGCCTCGGCGTTCCCCGCGAATACGCCGCCTTCGCCGTACCGCTCGGCGCGACCACCAAAATGGACGGCTGCGCCGCGATCTACCCGGCCATCTCGGCGATCTTCATCGCGCAGTTCTTCGGGCTGCCACTCGGCATCCAGGAATATGTGCTGATCGTCTTCGTCTCTGTACTCGGCTCCGCCGCCACCGCCGGCCTCACCGGCGCGACCGTCATGCTGACGCTGACGCTCTCGACGCTCGGTCTGCCGCTCGAAGGCGTCGGCCTGCTGCTCGCCATCGACCCGATCCTCGACATGGGCCGCACGGCGGTCAACGTCGCCGGCCAGGCACTGGTGCCGACGATCGTCTCCAAGCGCGAGGGCATTCTCGACGAGACCGCCTACAACGGCGACAAGGTCGTCGATGACCTTGAGCCGCTCGTGGCTGCGGCACGCGCGGCCTAGCGCTCCAAAAACTGACCATGCGGGCTACGACGGCCCGCAAGTGCCCGCTCGGCAAGGTGCGCAGCCACCATCAACTCAAACGTACCCGACCTGCGAGACACCTATTTGCAGCGGGCCGCAAAATCCCCCTTTCGCCGATCAAGCAGAGCTTGCACAAGCGAGCCGAGCAGTGTCTCTTCTATCGAGACTTATTGAGTGCTTGGCCGGATCGCGTACGCTGGCGGGCCCTGCGCTTTGCTCAGGCATCGCCGCCGGCGTGCTGCGTCCTCTGGCTATGAAGAGGACCGGCGATGTCTCTCACCGAGTTTCATCTCATCACCCAATGGACCATCGATGCTCCGGTCGAAGACGTGTGGCGGGAGCTGAGCACCCCGGAGGCCTGGCCGGAATGGTGGTCATCGGTCAAGCGGGTTTCCCTGCTGCGCGAGGGAGACGAACACGGCGTGGGCGCGGTTCGCCGGCTGGAATGGGTGACGGCCCTGCCCTATGAACTGATCTTCAACGTGGAGACGGTGCGGGTCGAGCCGCTGTCGCTCATCGAAGGCAGGGCCTCAGGGGAGCTTGACGGCATCGGCCGATGGACGCTTGAGCGCGAAGGCCCCCGCTGCCGGGTGCGCTACGACTGGATCGTCCAGGTCACCAAGCCCTGGATGATCACGCTCTCATTCATCCTGAAGCCCATCTTCCGTTGGAACCATGGGGTGGTCATGGAGCGTGGCCGGCGCGGTCTCGTGCGTCGCCTCGCCCGCGTCTAAACGCTATTTTGAGCACACCTTTTCCCAAAGACAGGAAGAGCACAGCCCGCCCGGGCGACGCCAAGGTCGGGGCGGAGGCAACTGGCTAAACGGCAATGGTCTGGCTTGAAGTCGCCCGGGGGGATCGCCCGCTCTTCCGAAGCGATCGTTCGCATCGAAACCACCGAAGTGCTGTCCGCCCAAAAAGATTTGAGGCACAATTGCGCGCCCGCCGGAGCGGGAGAACCTCACTGTTGGGGTCGCTGAAATGTCAGCGACGGCGATCAATATGAATCTCTGGATGTGTCCGAAACTGGAGCAGGACGCGAGTCCGTTTGCCAAATGAGTGAATTTCTCCTTAACATATCAGGCACGGGCCCTGTCGCCACTAGCTTGGAGATCTGGGTAAGTATGGCCTTGATCGGGGCGCTCGGATTTGTTCTCGGCTTCGCCATGAATCGTGGATCGATCTGCACCGTCATCGCCACGAAGGAGTTGGTATCGGACAAGAGGCCGGCACGTTTCATCGCTCTGGTCGAATGCGCCGTCTGGGCGGCCCTCGTCTACGCAATCCTCGAAACGGCACCGATGATGCAGGAGGGCTGGTCGCCACTCGGCTACCTCGTTCTCGCAGCCATTTTGCTTGGGATCGGCAGCTATGTGAACGGCGCTTGTGTGTTCGGGTCCGTTGGGCATATCGGAAATGGCGAAATCGGATTCGCATTCACGTTTCTCGGGATCTATGCGGTCCTCTACATTGAATCCTTGTTTGATCTGCTTTCGGATCAGCCGCCGATAAGTGCTCCCCCGCCGCTGGAGGCGGCGCTTCTCGCGCTTGCATTGTTGGCGATCATGGCTCTGAGGCTCGGCGTTTCACGCAGATCCGAGTCAAACTTCCGGCGGCTGACGATAGCGATGGGAGCGATCGGCATCACCTCTACGGTCCTGACGCTTCTTGCGCCCGGGTTCTCAATCACCGCATCGGTCGGAGCGATCGCTTCGATACCTGTCGCGGGAGCCGTGATTTCGGTCTGCATGTTCGGCGGCAGCCTCGTTTCCGCAAGACTTCGGAAGCATGGATTCATGCTGAAGCGGCCGACAGTGAAGACCATAGTCAAGAGAACGCTTGCGGGCATCCTTATGGGACTGGGTGCACTACTCATTCCCGGTGGGAACGACACGCTGCTGCTGATTGGTCTGCCCGCAGGGGCCTGGCAGGCGGCGCTCGCCTACGTGCTGTTCGTTGCGACGCTTGCCGCGCTCATTGTCAAAATCGGTTCGGTGGCAAAACCTTGGTCATGACGCTGCTACACCGACAAGATGCTTGTCCGCCTCTAGAGCATCCCGCCTTCAAGTGGAAGCACAGAACGCGGATAAGATCCTCTAGAATCAAAGTGCTAGTGCGTCCATGTTGATCGCGTCCGCGACACCGCGGTGCGGTCCACACGTCTATCCGAACAAAAAAAGGCCCCGCTCGATGGCGGGGCAGGCGCGCATCCCCAGCTTAAAGGATGCGAGGGAACTTGGGATTCGAAGCAGGCAACGTCCGGACCGGTGGCTCTGAGGCGAGCCGCTCCCGGCTCTATGGCGCCGACATCTCCTGTTGAACGAGAGCCGTTCGATTGCCGCGGTGGAGGTCCGCGGCGAAAGTGCAGGCCGCCGTATGCCCCGGCGCAAGCACCCGGGATGGCGGCAGCGCCTTAGCGCAATCGTCGACGGCAAGAGGGCAACGGGTTCGGAACCGGCAGCCCGACGGCGGGTTTGTCGGACTGGGAACTTCGCCGATCATCAACGGTCCCCTGCGGTGCTTCTCGATCCGCGGATCCACCTCGGGCGCCGATGCCAGCAGCATCTGCGAATAGGGGTGGCTCGGACGGTCATAAAGCTCCTTTGACGAGCCATGCTCGACGATCCTGCCGAGATACATGACGTAGACACGCGACGCCGCCTGCCGCACCAGCGCAAGATCATGGGCAATGAACAGGCATGCCACGCCCAGATCCTTCTGCAGCCGCAGGAAGAGGTTCATCACCTGTGCACGGATCGAGAGATCGAGCGCGCTCACCGGTTCATCGCAGATCAACACGCGCGGGTTCACGGCAAGCGATCTGGCAATCGCCACGCGCTGGCGCTGACCGCCCGAGAGCTCGCGCGTGTGACGGTCCCTGACCGCGGATGCGAGGCCCACCTGATCCAGGAGCTCCTTGGTGCGGCGATCCCGCTCCTCCGGCGATCGGGTGCCGGCGATCACCAGCGCTTCGTCGATCGCCTCGCCCACGGTCTGTCGATCGTTCAGAGACGAATAGGGATCCTGGAAGACGTATTGCAGCGCCCGGCGGCTGTCGCGCAGGGCGGCCCCGGAGAGAGCGCTGAGATCGACGCCGTCGAGCAGCACGCGGCCGCTGCTTGCCTTCTCGAGCCCGACGATGGTGCGCCCGAGGGTCGACTTGCCGCAGCCGGATTCGCCGACCAACCCGACGATCTCGCCCGGATAGAGTTCGATCGAGACATCGTCGACGGCATGGACAAATTTGCCCCGCTGAACGCTCTTGAAGCGCGTCTGCAGGTTTTCAACTTTAAGAACAGGTGCTTGTGTCATGCGGCAGCCTTTCCTTGATTGACGACAGGGCAAGCCACGAGAACCGCGCTGTCGTCCGACCGGACCAACGGAGGGCGGCTGTTGCTGCATGCAGGGACGGCGAGTTCGCAGCGCGGCGCAAGAGCGCAGCCTTTGATCGGTGCACCGAGCGTCGGCGGAATGCCGGGAAGCCCCCGGAACTCCGATCCGATTGGGTCCTCTCGCCGCGGTATCGCGTTGATCAGGCCCTGCGTGTAGGGGTGACGCGGGCTCACCAGCACCTTGTCCACCGGACCGCATTCGGCAGCGCGCGCCGCATACATGACGACGATGTTGTCGGCTGCACCCGCGACCACGCCCATGTCGTGGGTAATCAGCACCATCGCCATGTTCAGCCGACGCTGCACGTCCTTGAGCAGCCGCAGGATCTGCGCCTGAACCGTCACGTCGAGTGCGGTCGTCGGCTCGTCGGCAATCAGGAGCTTCGGCTCGCCGGCAAGCGCAATGGCAATGACGATGCGTTGCCGCAAGCCGCCGGAGAGCTCGTGCGGATATTGCCGAAGCCGTGCCACCGGGTCGGAGATGCCGACGAGTTTTACAAGTTCCAACGCACGCGCTTCCGCGGCCCTCGGCGTCATGTCGAGATGCAGTTCGGCCATCTCGGCGATCTGCCGCCCGATCCGGCGTACCGGATTGAGCGCGCTCATCGGGTCCTGAAAGATGAAACCGACGGACTTGCCGCGCAGTTTCTGGATCTCAGCCTCGGGCAGGCCGATCAGCTCGCGACCCTCGAGCTTGACGGAGCCGGAGAGCATCGTCGTCACGCCTGTTGGCATCAGCCCGAGCGGCGCGAAATTCATCACCGTCTTGCCGCTACCGCTTTCGCCGACGATGGCAAGACATTCGCCTTGCCGGACCGAATAGCTGACGCCGTCGACCGGGCGTACTGCCGATTTCTCGGTCAGCAGGTTGACCGTCAGGTTCCTGACCTCAAGGAGCGGTTCGTCATGCATCGGAATTCTCCTTGCCCCAGCTTGCGACCTCGGCCCGACGGATTGCGAGCATGCGCCGTGTCAGCGGTTTCGGAATGCGGTTGAGCGCGATGGATTCCCCGAGCGTGTTGAAGCCGATGACGGCGGCTGTGAGGGCGAGGCCCGGCAGCAGCACCTGGCGCGGGTCGGATTCGAGATAGGGCAGCGCATCCACGAGCATCTGCCCCCATTCCGGCGTCGGCGGCTGGATGCCGAGGCCGAGGAAGCTCAGCGTCGCGACCGCGAGCGCAGCCGTGCCGGCGTCTGCCGTCGCATAGACCATCACCGCACCGATCGTCCCTGGCAGAAGGTGACCGAAGTAGATGCGCCAGGGGCTGGCGCCCAGCACCCGCAAGGCCTCGATATGCGGCTTGCTCATGATGCTGACGGCGACCGCCCGGCTGATGCGGCCGCTCATCGGCCACCAGGCAAGCGCCAGTGCCAGCACCATGGTCCAGTATCCGGGGCCGACGATGCCGATGACGGCGAGCGAGATGATCAGGCTCGGAATGGAGAGACCGACATCGACGACGCGCATCAAGAGGTCATCGACCCAGCCGCGATGATAGCCGGCGATCGTTCCGAGCAGGATGCCGATGGTCATCGCGACGCCGAGAACCGAGCCCACGCTGACGAGCGAAGTGTTTGCGGCGATGATCAACCGGCTGAAGGTATCGCGTCCGAGGTGGTCGGTTCCGAGCCAGTGAGCGGCGGACGGACCAAGTCCGGCATCGAGCAGGCTCTGGGTGCTCGGATCCTGGGGTGCAAGCCAGGGCGCGAAGGTGCCGAGAGCAACGAATAGGCCGATGGTGATCAGTGCCGCGCGCGGCATCTTGTTCAATCGGGCAAAAATGGGATTGAGCATGTTCATGGTCAGCTCCATTGGCGACGAATGCGCGGATCGGTCAGCAGGACTGCCAGATCGACGATCAGGTTCACCACGATGAAGAAAGTGAGGAAGATGAGCAGGCACGCCTGCACCACCATGAAATCGCGGAAGCGCACGCCGGCGAGGAAATAATCTCCCAGGCCCTGCCAGGCGAACAGCGGTTCGACGATGATGGCGGTCGCGGTCATCAAACCGACCTGGGTGCCGAGCGCGTTGATGAAGAGGGGTGTGATGTTGGGCAACGCCTCACGGAACAAGATGGCGGTGCGGCCGAGGCCCTTGCTTTTCGCGGTCAGAACGAAGGGACTCGTCATCGCCTCTTCCAGACCCACCCGCACGACACGACTGAGAACGGCAGCCGGCAGAACGGCGACGGTGAGCCATGGCAGGATCCAGCTTTTCGGACCATTGAAACCGAACGATGGCAGGAGCTGGAAGGTGACGGAGAAGGCGTAGATCATCAGCGCGCCGACGAAGAACGTCGGGGTCGATGCGCCGAGGAGCGCCAGACCGCGCGAAACGCGATCCGGCAATTTGTAGGGCCAGAAGGCACCGAGGAACCCCAAGGCCAGGCTGATGAGGGTGGCGATCACGGCCGAGCCCGCAATCAGCGTTCCCGTCACGAACATACGGTTCGCGAGGTCCGCGCTGACGTTCGTTCCCGTTCTGTAGGAGATGCCGAAATCTCCGCGAACCGCATCGCCCAGCCAATCCACGTAGCGCATCAGCAATGGCTTATGCAGTCCTATCTCTTCGGCAACCTGTTCGACGTAACCCGGTGTTGCGACCGCCCCGCGAAGCTCGGCAATCAAGACTGCAACATTACCGGGTGCCGAAACCACGAGGGTGAAGCAAACAAGGGACGCCATGAACAAAAGGACCAGGGAATGCTTCAGCCGCTTGCTGATGAAGTGGATCAAGGTACCCTCCTCTTACTCGGCCAGCAGAACGTTTTCGTAGGGCATGTCGTATTCGGTGACCGGGCTCGAAAAGCCGTGGACCCGCTTGGAATGCGCCCAGATGCTCGGCACGTAGACCAGCGGCGCAATCGCGTCGTTGTCCCTGAGCCAGTCGTAGACCTTCTGGATAGTCGGCTGAATCTGGTCCCCCGTTGCCGCCATCGCCGCGTTGATCAATGGATCCAGATTAACCGGATCGGTGACCAGCTTGCCCTCGACGTCATTGTGGAAGGTCGACAGGCACAGCCCCACGATCGAGCCGAATGGATCGTATGGCGCGCCGTAGGTCAGGAAGAAGCCGAGGTCATACTTCTGCTCCAGCATGTCGGTGTGCTTGGAGGCATGGTCGACCGAACGGATCACCAGGTCGATGCCGATCTCCTTCATCTCGGACTGGATGACTTCGGCAATGACGCGCGATCCCGGCACGGCGTCCGGGCTGACGACCAGTTCGAGCGTCAGCGGCTTGCCGTCCTTGGACCTTATGGGGCTTCCCGTCCAGCCGGCCTTTTCGAGCAGGGCCGAGGCGGCCGCCGCATCGCGAACCGGTGCATCACTCTGCGTTCCAGCATAGGGCAAAGCGCTGGAGAACATATTGCCGGCGGGCTTGGCGTAGCCGTGGTAGAGCACCTTGGAGATCGCCGCGCGATCGATGCCGATGCTGACGGCCCTTCGCACCGCCGGATCCTTGAGCGCCTCGGCGCGGTCCGGATTATAGGCCATCACCAGCGTGACATTGCCCGGATCGACGACGACATTGAAGCCGGCCGCCTCAAGCTGCTTGCCTTCTTCCGGAGTGAGCGGCGCGATCCAGAAGCCGCCGATCAGGTCAAGCTCGCCGGCACGCAGCGCTGCAACCCGCGACCGTGCATCGGGGACGACCTTGGCTTCAAGGCGTTCATAGGATGGCAACTCGCCCCAGTAACCTTCGTGATGCTCGAAGACGCTCTGCGTATCGTCGGCGCTGATCTGACGCCACGGCCCGGTGCCCACAGGCTCCTTGAACTTGCCATCAGCGCCAACCGATTTGGGCGAAAGAAAGCGCGTCGGCCGGGTGTAGGAAAGCTCCTGCATCAGCGCGAGAACCGGCTCCTTGAAATGCAGGGTGACGTGGTAGTCGTCGACCACCTCAAGCGACTGGAAGTGTTTTGAGCAATTCATCCAGCTGAACTGGTCGAGCCCCATCCAGCGCTCGAGATTCCATTTGCACGAGGCAGCATCGAACTTGGTGCCGTCCTGAAACGTGACGCCCTGGCGCAACGTCAGATGCAGTGTTTTTCCACCGTCCTCGATCTTCCAGTCGGTCGCCAGGCAGGGTTCGATCTGGCCGCCCTTGCCGTATTTCACGAGCGGTTCGAACATCAGATCCTGGATCGCCCAGATCGCATAGTGGCTTTGCGGATCCAGATTGCCGGCAGGCTTGGCGATGGCGACCCGAAGCGTGCCGGCTGCACCCTGCGCATAGGCGATTTTCGACAAGGCACCCTGTGCGATGGCCAAGCCGATAGCGCCGGCCGCCCCTTGCAGGAACGTACGTCTCTTCATTGACATGAATTTCTCCTCCTTGTGGGCGCTCCTCGCGCCGTCAATACAAGCGGCCTCCACACCGTTTTGTATAGACAAAAGAACTGTCTCATGTATGCAATCTTGCGTCAATATCGTATTTTAGATTGTAGGCATTTTGAACCTTGAGTGAAAAGCCACCAGGTCCTGGCGCATCGAAGCTGGCAAGAAATCTCCCGCTTCTCGGCTCATCTGATCAAAGGGTGGATGCGGCGGCGGGAATTGATCAGCCAAAGTGGCCTTCTCCGCTTGAAATCTCCGAAGATTGCCGGATTCAAATTGTATGCAATATGAAGACAGCTACTTCACTTGTCGTTGCGTTCGCGCGAGTTGAATAGCGCCAAGGCGATACCCGCACCTGAGGGGCAGCGCTATCTCCGCAAGCATCCCTTGATACATCCCCTCCAGGGGGATAGGTTACGAGCATGAGCGAACACAGACACGATACCCACTCCGAGATCGTCAAGCGACTAAAGCGCGCCGAAGGGCACCTGAAGAGCGTCATTGCCATGATCGAGGGCGGCCGCCCCTGCCTCGACATCGCCCAGCAGCTCCACGCGGTGGAGAAGGCGATCAGCCAGGCGAAACGAACCCTGATCCAGGATCATCTGGACCATTGCCTGGAAGACACGATCGGTGCGCTTCCGCGTGATCAGCGCCACTCCATCGACGAGTTCAAGGCGATCACAAAGTATCTCTGAACGACCACGCCCGCCCCGACTGCAACCGCCACCGAACGAGCGAGCCCAAACATCATGCTGCAGATCCTCGCAAACCGCACGTACCGCCATCTGTTCCTTGCGCAGGTGATCGCGCTGGTCGGAACCGGTCTTGCGACCGTTGCGCTCGGGCTTCTCGCCTATGATCTGGCAGGCGCCGAGGCGGGCGTCGTCCTGGGCACGGCACTCGCGATCAAGATGATCGCCTATGTCGGCGTGGCGCCGATCGCCGCCGCCTTTGCGGAGCGGCTTCCGCGTCGCGCGATGCTCGTCTGCCTCGATCTGGTGCGCGCCGCCGTCGCACTCTTCCTGCCGTTCGTGACCGAGATCTGGCAGGTCTATGTGCTGATCTTCGTGCTGCAGTCGGCGTCGGCCGCCTTTACCCCCACCTTCCAGGCAACGATTCCGGATGTGCTGCCGGATGAAAGGGAATACACACGCGCCCTGTCGCTCTCGCGGCTTGCCTATGACCTCGAGAGCGTCGCAAGCCCGATGCTCGCCGCAGCGCTGCTCACCGTCGTCAATTTCCACAACCTGTTTGCCGGCACGGTCATTGGCTTCCTCGCCTCCGCTGCACTCGTCGTCTCGGTCGCGCTTCCAAGTCCGAAGGCGACGGAACGGCGCGGCATCTACGACCGGACGACGCGGGGCTTGCGCATCTATCTGGCAACGCCGCGGCTCAGGGGACTGCTCGCGCTCAACCTCGCGGTCTCGGCTGCCGGATCGATGGTCATCGTCAACACGGTGGTCTTGGTCCAGGCCAAATTCGGGCTCACCCAGACTGACACAGCCATCGCACTCGCTGCCTTTGGCGGCGGCTCGATGATCGCGGCGCTGCTGTTGCCCCGCCTGCTCGACAGGACACCGGATCGCGTCGCCATGTTTTCGGGTGCAGCGGTCCTCACCGCCGGCCTGTTCATCGGCGCTCTTGTCCCAAGTTTCGTTTCGCTGCTGCCGCTGTGGCTCGCCATCGGTCTCGGCTATTCGCTGGCACAGACACCATCCGGCCGGCTGCTGCGCCGCTCGGCGCAACCGGAAGACAGGCCCGCGCTCTTTGCCGCGCAGTTTGCCCTTTCGCATGCCTGCTGGCTGATCACCTATCCGCTTGCCGGCTGGCTCGGTGCGACGGCCGGGCTCACGCCAACCTTTGCAGCGCTTGGCCTCATCGCTGCAGGCGCCATCGTCGCGGCGGCCCGGCTCTGGCCGGCGCAGGATCCGGACGAAATCGAGCACGTTCATCACGAGCTTGCCGACGGCCACCCTCATCTTGCAGGTGCCACGCGCGTCGGCAGCGGTCACCGGCACACCCATGTGTTTGTGATCGACAGCCATCACCCAGACTGGCCGGCCGAGCGATAGGCAAACGACGGCTACTTGAAAGCGTCACCGCTGCCGGCAAAGGACAGGATCGCCGCGTCGGCGATCTCCGCAAAACGGGCGCTCGGCCCTTCGGCACCGCTGCTTTGCTGAGCGGCGCGCGCGCCCTCGATCAACAGCAGCAACGTGTCGCAAAGCAGTTCCGCATCCGCGACGCCGGCCCTGCGGCAGAGTTCCACGACGCGGTCGCGTTGCGCATCCTTGAACATGCGGATCACCGACCGCCCGGGATGATCCTCGTCGGTCAGTTGCACGGCGGCGCTCATCATTTCGCATTGGCACTTGTCGTCACCGAGATGGTCGGCGATCCGCCGAACCCACGCCCTGAGCTGCCCTAGCCCGTCGCCCGGGTACGCGTCTTCCAGCTCTTGCCAGAAGCCGTCCATCTCCATTCCCGCACGCCGCAGGCATTCGACGATCAGCTCATCCTTCGAATTGAAATGGCGGTAGAGCGTCATCTTGTTGCTGTCGGCGGCATCGGCGATCGCATCGACGCCGGTTCCGCGAATGCCGTGCCGGCGAAAGAGGTCTCGCGCAGCCTCGACGATGCGATCGCGCGGCGAACGACGTGACGGCTTGCAGAAATCCGTTGTCATCGCATTGGCCCGGCGTGGTCGGCGTGAAAAATGTTGCCCTTGACGCCCTGTCATTGGTCGATAACATGCAACGCTGTTACCGACCAGTAACATTTTTGCCAGCGCGGCACAGAGGAGTAGCCGCTTGCCGCGAAGGCCTTCCGGAGACGGCGGTAACCGCAGAAAATTTCTAGCGCAGTGTCGGTGAGCGCGGTCGTCAGGCGTCTTTTAGCCAGAGCGCACACCGCAGAGACTTATAAGATTCGATAACGCTCGTGATTTGGGTCGATCCGACCCATCATGATCTCGTGCTGGAGCCTTACGATGCGCATGCTGGATGGGCCGAAAGCTGAGGAGAACGTCGCTGACCGGAAGGTCCGCGCGGCGAGTGTGCGCATGCCCGGTTTCGAAATGCTCCGCTATGCCGCCCGCCCCGAAAGCGGCGCCCGCAAGGGATCGATCCTGCCATGATCGACTTCTTCATCCACCGGCCGATCTTCGCATCGGCCATCGCGATCATTATGACGCTTGCCGGCGGCATCTGCTATTTCCTGCTGCCGATCTCGCAATTTCCCGACGTGACGCCGCCGCAGATCGTGGTTGCCGCCAATTATCCGGGCGCCAGCGCTCAGGTGGTCGCCGACACGGTGACGACGCCGCTCGAACAGCAGATCAACGGCGTGCCGGGCATGCTCTACATGACCTCGACGAGTTCGAACGACGGCTCGTCGCGCATCATCATTTCCTTCGAAGTGGGTTATCCGATCGACGTCGCGGCGCTCGACGTGCAGAACCGCGTGTCGCAGGCGGCCTCCTCGCTGCCCGCGCTCGTCAACCAGACCGGCGTCACCATCGCCAAGCAGATCCCCAATTTCACCGTGCTCGTCAGCCTGGATTCGCCGGACAATTCGGTCGATTTCGCCTCGGTCAGCAATTACGCCTACCTGCAGATCCTTGATCCGCTGAAGCGCCTGCCGGGCGTCGGGGACGTGCAGCTTTTCGGTGAGCGCCGCTATTCGATGCGCGTCTGGCTCGATCCGGATCGCATGGCCAATCTCGGCATCACCGCCGTCGACGTCCAGAACGTCATCGCCGAGCAGAATATCCAGGTCGCAGGCGGCAAGATCGGGCAGTCGCCGGCGCCAGCAGGCACGCCCTTCGAGATGCAGATCAACGCACTCGGGCGATTGAGCGATCCCTCGCAGTTCGGTGACATCGTGCTTCGGGCCGACCAGACGACCGGCGCGACAACCAGATTGCGCGACATCGCACGCATCGAGCTCGGCGCCCTTCTCTACTCGTCATCGGTCACCTTCAACGGCAAGGAGAGCGTCGTGCTTGCCGTCTTCCAGGCGCCGGGCTCCAACGCGCTCGACCTGCAGAGCCGCGTGCAGGCGAAAATGGACGAGCTGTCGCAGCGCTTCCCCGCCGGCATCGCCTACCACATGTTCTACGACACCACGCGCTTCGTCTCGGCGGCGATGAAGGATGTGGTCTTCACCCTGCTCGAGGCGCTTGCCCTCGTCGTTTTCGTCGTCTTCATCTTCCTGCAGAACCTGCGTACGACCATTATTCCGACGATCGCCATTCCGGTCTCGCTGATCGCGACGCTCGTCGTCATGTATCTCTTCGGCTTCTCGCTCAACATGCTGAGCCTGCTTGGCATGGTGCTTGCCATCGGGCTGGTGGTCGACGACGCGATCGTTGTCGTCGAGAACGTCGAACGCCAGCTGGAGGCCGGCTTGCCGCCGCTTGCCGCCACCAAAAAGGCCATGCAGGAGGTGACCGGCCCGATCATTGCCACGACAGCCGTGCTGCTCGCCGTGTTCATCCCGGTCGCCTTCATTCCGGGCGTCGCCGGCAGCCTCTATAACCAGTTCGCCCTGACGGTTGCGATCTCCGTCGCCTTTTCCGCCTTCAATTCGCTGACGCTCAGCCCGGCCTTGAGCGCCGCGTTCCTTCGCTATCGCGGCGAGCCGCGCTTCGCCCTCTTCCGCTGGTTCAATTCGGGCTTCCATGCGTTGTCGCACGGTTATGCGCGCAGCGTCGCGGGGCTCGTGCGCTGGCGCTGGGCGCTGTTTGCCCTTTTCCTCGTCGCGATCGGGTCCACCTATGCCTTGTGGCAGCGCATTCCGTCGACCTTCCTGCCGGTCGAGGACCAGGGCTATTTCTTCGTCGTCATCCAGCTGCCGGACGGCGCCTCGCTTGAAAGAACCGAGGCCGTTGCGCGGCGATCGGAGGAGATCCTGCGCGGCACCGCCGGCGTCGATTTCGTCGGCTCCGTCGTCGGCTTCAATTTCCTGTCCTTCGCCGCCCAGTCGAATTCCGCGGTGCAGTTCGCCGTCTTGAAGCCATGGGACGAACGTCCCCCCGAACAGGGCGCGTCGGCGCTGCGCGAGGCCGTAATGCCGCAACTGCTGCAGATCCCGGATGCGCTGGTGCTTGCCTTCGATCCGCCGTCGATCCAGGGGCTTGGCGCGACCGGCGGCTTCGAATTCCAGGTCGAGGATCTCGGCGGGCGCAGCGCCCAGGCACTGAACGACGCGACCCAGGCGCTGATCGCTGAAGCGCGCAAGCAGCCGGAGATCAATCCCTACCAGCTCTTCACCACCTTCAGCACCTCGAGCCCGCAATTCGACTATGACCTCGACCGCGACAAGGCGAAGTTGCTGGGCTTGAGCCTGCCGGATATCTTCAGCACGCTGCAGATCTATTTCGGCTCGCTCTACGTCAACGACTTCAACATCTTCGGCCGCACCTTCCGCGTGACGCTGCAGGCCGACCAAGGTGCGCGGGCGTCGGCGACGGATCTTTCCCGCCTCTACGTGCGCAACACCGAAGGCGAGATGGTTCCGCTCAACACGCTCGGAACCTTCAAGCCGACGGTCGGCCCCGAGACCATCACCCACTACAACAATTACCCGTCGGCGCTGATCAACGGCGCGGCAGCGCCCGGCTTCAGCTCGAGCCAGGCGGTGGCGGCGATGGAGCGCGTCGCCCGCACGACGCTGCCGCGGGACTACACATTCGAGTGGACCGGCATCACCTATCAGGAGATCCGCGCAGGCTCGATCGCCGCGCTCGTCTTTGCGCTCGCGCTCGTTTTCTGCTTCCTGATCCTGGCCGCCCAGTACGAAAGCTGGTCGATGCCGTTTATGGTGCTGCTTTCGGTGCCGCTCGCGCTTTTGGGGGCGCTTTCGGCGCTATGGCTGCGCGGACTGCAGATCGACGTCTATTCGCAGATCGGTTTCGTGATGCTGGTCGGACTTGCCGCCAAGAACGCCATCCTGATCGTCGAGTTCGCAAGACGACGACGCGAGGAGGGTCTCGACGTGGTCGCGGCCGCAGCGGAAGCGGCGCGCCTGCGCCTGCGGCCGATCCTGATGACGGCCTTTGCCTTCATCCTCGGTGTGCTGCCGCTGATGTATGCCAGAGGCGCGGGTGCGGCGAGCCGCCAGTCGATCGGCACCACCGTCTTCGGCGGCATGTTGGCGGCAACCATTCTCACACTCATCTTCGTCCCGGTGTTCTACGCGGTCATCGAGCAATGGCGCGAGCGTACGTCCTCGAAGCCGTTCGGCCAGAGCCGCGAGCCGGAGGCGGCGGAATAGGAATTGGAGCCTGACATGCGTGGTTCGAGACTGGTCCTTGCCGCAGCGGTCGCGATCGCCGCCCTCGCTGCCGCCTATCACTACAAGAACGGCGGCTTTGAGCTGAAAGGCGGCGACGCCGGCGCGGCGGTGGGTCCGCCGCAGCAGGCGATGCCCGTTCCGGTCGCAGCGGTGGTCAAGAAGACGATCCCGATCTATCTCGACTATTCGGCGCGCACCGAGGCGATCCGCAACGTCACGCTTCGCGCCAAGGTCACCGGCTACATCGAATCGCAGGCAGCTCCCGACGGTTCGGATGTGAAGGAAGGCGACCTTCTCTACCGGATCGACGCCCGCGACTATCGTGCAGAACTCGATCAGGCGAAGGCCCAGGTCGAGCGCGACCAGGCATCGCTTGACTATCTTCGGTCCAACCTCACGCGCGGCAACGAACTCGCGACCACGGGCTATCTGGACAAGGACAGTTTCGACCAGCGCCAGAGCGCCGTGCATCAGGCGGAGGCGGCGCTGGCGATGTCGCGAGCAGCGGTGCGCACGGCCGAGATCAACTTCGACTACACCGAAATTCGAGCGCCCTTCGCCGGCCGGCTTGGCCGCAACCAGGCTTCTGAGGGAACGCTCGTCAGCAATACCACCGGAACGCCCCTCAACAACCTCGTACAGCTTTCGCCGATCTATGTCTCGTTCAACCCGAGCGAAACGGAACTCGCAGACATCCAGAAGGCTCGGGCAAAGGGCAAGGTGGAGGCCGAAGTGCTTCTTCCCGGCGACGAGGAGCCGCGCTATCGCGGCGACCTCAGCTTCATCAACAATACGGTCGAGGGCAATACCGGAACGGTCATCGCGCGCGTGACGATCGACAATACCGATCTGACCCTGCTACCCGGCCAATATGTCCGCGTGCGGCTGAAAGTCCGCGACGAACCAAATGTGCTGATGGTGCCGGAAACGGCGCTCGGCTCGAGCCAGCTCGGCAAATACATCTATGTCGTCGGCAAGGGCGACACGGTCGAGCAGCGGCTCGTCACCCTCGGCCCGACAAGCGGCGACCTCATCGGCCTGACGTCAGGCGTTTCGGAGGGCGATCAGGTGATCGCGGGAAACCTGCAGAAGATTTTCCCCGGCGCGCCGGTCAAGCCGATGCCCGCCGAGCAGGCACAGAAGTAGGTGTTCTCTGGCAACCCCGGAGCATCCTTTCCAAAAGATCGCTACGCTCGCATCAGGATCGGGAAGATCATTCCAAACGTGATGACCGCGATTGCCGCAAATTGCAGAGGCGCCGGTATTTCGCCGAGCGCCACCATGCCGACCAAGGCGGTGGTCACCGGAATGAACGGCATGAACAGCGAAGCCGGCTGCGGCCCAAGCTGGCGCACCACGAAGGTGTAGAGGACGACGGCAGCGGCACCGGCGAGGAACCCCTGGATCACCAGCTGCGTTGCGATTTCTGCCAGCGACGCGGCCCCGAGCCCGCTCGGCGCCAGGATGTGCAGCAGCGGCAGCGGCAGACAGGAAAAGAAGACCACGGCGATGGTCGCCGTGACCGCGTCGACCGACCAGAGCCTCACCAGCACCGCATAAACCGCGAACATGATGCCCGAACCTGCAAAAAGAAGATCGCCGCGCAAGATGTCGCCGGAACCGATGCCTGCGTGAAAGACGAACAGCGCGAGCCCCGCCATGATGACGGCAATGCCGATCACCCGTTGGCCGGAAACCCTGTCCTTGAACGCGATGCGCGAGAACAGGAACGAAAAGAAGACGATAAAGGCGGGAGAGAGGGCCGCGGCATGGGCGGCCGGCGCCTGGGTGAGCCCCTGATTGATGATCAGCGGATAGGGTAGCCCCGTCAGCAGGGCCAGCAAACCAGCCTTCCGCCAGCCGAGCTCCTTCAACCTTGCAGCCCCGGTCTTCCAAACCACCGGCAGGAAGGCGAAAGCAGCGCCGGCAAACCGCAAACTGACGATGTCGGCGGCGGTCAGATGTTCGCGCAGGCTGAATCGAGCGGCGACGAACTGGATGGTGGTGATCGCAACGAAGACCACGCCCGCCAGGATCGCTAACCTCTTGCTTCCGGCCTCTTCCCCGACCAACAGAACACGCACGTTTGCCTCCATGACGACGAGATCGGTCCGGCCAGAAACGGTTATCGGACTGCGGAAGCCGCATGCTATTGCTCGAATGAACGTGGCTAAATATGCTGATTTCGCCAAATCTGAGCGAAATGCACTCTATCGAGGATCAATTTGCGTGAATCAGGAAATCGCAGGTCTCGACACCATCGATTGCAACCTGCTGAGGCTGCTGCAGGAAGACGGCCGGCGCACGACGCTTGAACTGGCGAACCGGGTGGGGCTCTCGCCGACCGGCACCAGCCAGCGCGTCAAGCGCCTCTTCCGCGAGGGTTATGTGAAAGCGGTGCGAGCAATCCTCGATCCGAAGAAGATCGGCCGGGGCACCGTCGTCTTCATTCAGGTGCGCCTCGACCACACGGCGCCGCATATCTTCGAGCGGTTCTCCGAGGCGATCGCAAAGGCACCGGAGGTTCTCGAATGCCACATGGTGATCGGCGGCTTCGACTACCTCGTAAAGGCGCGGATTGGCGAAATGTCGCTATTCCAGGACTTTCTCGAACGGGTGATATTGCCGCTTCCCGGCGTCAGAGAGACGCACACCTACGCGTCGGTCGGGGACGTGAAGCCGGATGCGCTCCTGCCGATCTAAGCAATCAGGACAGGTCGTCAGCTGCTGCTGCCGTCACGGCCGAGCCAGGGATCGGGCCCGGGATCGCGCCCGGACGCGACTTGCCCCAACCGTTCCAGATAATGCGCCCAGCCTTCCGCATGGCCGGCGCATTGCTCGGAATTGGGCAATCCCGTGTGGGTGAGACGCAGCAAGGTTCCATCCGGCTGTTCGATCAGGTCGATCTCGATCAGGCTGGAGCCGGGCGGGACGATGTCACTGCCCTCCCAGCCGAAGCTGTAGGCGAGCCGATGCACCGGCACCACCTCACGAAAAGACCCACGGGCGAAACGCGCTCCGGTTACGTTGACGAGATAGAGACCGCCGGGCTCCGCCTTGGTGTCGGCCTCCGTTCCCATCCAGCGGAGGATCTTTTCCGGATCGGTCAGGAGAGCGAACACCGCGGCGGGCGGCGCCTGGATACGCGTTTCGCGGCGGACGACGAGGGCTTCTTGCATCGGTCTTCCCTTTGCTGTTGGGCCTGCCCGCCGGTTCAGGAGAGGTGAAGCACGGAACCCGGGCTGCCGCGATCATAGCTCCGCGCGCCTTTTGGCGCCACCTTGCAGGCCAGCCCCTTGCCGGAATGGGCCCCGGCGCTATCCTCTTCGCCATGGATTTGTCTGCGCCCCTCGCCTGGCTCGTGGATGAAGCGAGCGCCTCGCCCGAGCCGGACCGGTTCTTGTCCGGGCTTGGGCGCCTGCTTGTCGCCGACGACCTGCCGCTTGCCGGCGGTGCGCTCACTCTGGCCGTGCCGCATCCGATCATCGCCCACCGCACCTGGTTGTGGCGGGCCGAGACCGGCGTCGTGATCGAGAGCCTTGGCTTTGCGGGCGCGGCCTCCGGCCGTGCAGGACATGACTGGCTGACCGGTCTTGGACCGGTGTTGGAACAATCAACCGGTTCGGGAACGGACCGAGCGACGCTCGGCTGGGCTGGAACCCGCCCTTTCGACCTGGACGAGACCGCAAAGCTTCGTCAGGTCACGCGCTTTGCGGCTGCGCCCTTGGCAGCGCTTGCCGAGCGGGCGGCGCTCGCTGCCCTGCTCGAAGCCTATCTCGGCCGTCGCAGTGCCGCCCGCGTCCGAGCCGGGGAGCTGACCCGCGGCACCGGCGAGACCATTCGCGCCGCATTGTTCTACGCCGATCTTCGCAATTTCACGGGTTTGTCCGAAACAACGGAGCCCGCTTTGGTGATTGCGGCCCTCGACGCCTGGTTCGATCGGGTGGCCGGCGCGATCCACGCCTTCGGCGGCGAGGTGCTGAAATTCATCGGCGACGGCGTCCTGGCAATTTTTCCGGTCAGCGGTTCGCCGACCGAGGCCTGCGACGCGGCCTTGCGCGCGGTGACCGCCGCCCGCGCCGGCATGGCGCATCTCGATGCGGCACGGCAGGCCGAGGGTCTGCCGCCGCTCTCCTTCGGCGTGGCGCTGCATCTCGGCGACATTCTCTGGGGCAATATCGGCGCAGCCGACCGGCTCGATTTTACCGCCATCGGCGCGGCGGTGAACCTCGTCAGCCGCTTGGAGGGCCTGTGTCGGCCGCTTGGCCGGTCCGTATTGATCTCAGGCGCCGTCGCCAGCGTGACGTCCACGCTGCTCCTACCGCTCGGCGACCATACGCTGCGCGGGATCGCAGCGCCCTGCACCGTCTTCACCCTGCCGGATGCCTGACGGCACTCCGGCCAAGGGTCAGAGCGTGACCGACAACAGCTGATCCGGCGAGACCTGACGTCCAGTGTTCGCGCGCTGCCGTGGCGAGCGGCCCATGATGCGCTTGAACGCGGTGCTGAAGGCGGCTTCGGAGGCGTAGCCGACGGATTGCGCGACCATCGCCACCGACTGACCACCATCCTGCAGCTTTCGCTCCGCCAGCCGCATGCGCCATTCGGCGAGATAGCTGAGCGGAGCAATGCCGGCGACGGCCTTGAAATAGGTGGCAAAGGCAGTGCGCGACATGGCCGCGGCGCGGGCCAGTTCCGGCAGATGCCAGTTGCGTGTCGGGTCGCCATGCATCAGTGAGAGCGCCGGCGCCAGCTTCGGATCGCATGCGGCGCGCAGCCAGCCGACATCGACGCCACGCTCCCGTGACAGATAGCCCCTGAGGATCTGCAGGAACATCAGATGGGCAAGGCCCGAGCACGCGGCATCTGCACCGGGCGCTGCGGCCATGGTTTCCTGCACCAACTCGCGGATGAGCCATTGCAACTGGTCCACCCCAGCATCATCGCGGCGCAGGTGAATGACCGGTGGCAGATTGTCGATGAGCAGGCGGCTGCTTGCGGTGCCGAGGTCGATATGACCACCCATAGACAGGAAGTCGTCCCCCTGCCCGAGGGACGCCATGCGCTTGCCTTCGGTATAGAGCTCATAGGCATCAACGGGAGAAATTCCATCTGCGCTGGCGATCGTGAACGGAGCCGGCGCCGACAGCAGCACGACATCGCCACAATCAAGCTGCAACGGATCGCCGAGGCCATCGACAGCCAGCAGGCAGGCGCCTCGGGCAATGGCGAAGAACTTGATCTTATCCGGCGGCGGAAAGCGGATTGCCCAATTGCCGCCGGCACTGAAGCCGCCGGCATAAACCGCGCGGGCTTCGATCAGCGACAGGATGGAGGAAAGCGGATCTTGGTCCATTTCTGAACTATGACGAAAGAACTACGGATTATCAAGCATTCATAATTCAGTTGATGATGGATATCTCCAGGGGGCATCAACTGGAGACCCCACCATGTCCACTTTGCAACAGCCCATCAACTCCGGCTTCACCGCTGCCTCGACCACAGCAGATGTTATCCGCGGCATCGACCTCAAGGACAAGATCGCCATCGTCACCGGCGGCTATTCCGGCCTCGGCCTCGAGACCGTACGAAGCTTTGCGCAGGCCGGCGCCAAGGTGATCGTGCCGGCCCGCGATGTCGACCGCGCGCGCCAGACCATCGACGCGGTGGCCGCAGGCATCGAAGTCCGGAAAATGGACCTTGTCGATCCCGCTTCGATCGACGCCTTCGCCGATGATTTCCTAGCCTCCGGACTTCCACTCCATATCCTCGTCAACAGCGCCGGCATCATGGCCGTCGAAGAATTGAAACGCGACGCGCGCGGCAACGAACTGCAGTTCTCCACCAACCACCTCGGCCATTTCCGGCTGGTCGCGCGGCTCTGGCCGGCGCTGAAGCGCGCGAGGGGCGCTCGCGTCGTTTCCGTGTCTTCGGCCGGCCACCGATTTTCGCCGGTGATGTTCGACGACATCAATTTCGAGCGCCGCGCCTACGATCCATGGCTGGCCTATGGCCAGTCGAAGACGGCGAACGTGCTCTTTGCCACCGCGCTCGACGCGCGCGGCAAGGAGGATGGCATCCGCGCCTTTTCGCTGCATCCGGGCGGCATCGTCGCAACCGGGCTCGCTCGACACCTCCCCGCCGGCGCCCTTGAGGCGCATGGCGTGCTGGACGATAAGGGCGAACCGATCCTCGACCCGTCGCGTGACCTGAAAACCCCCGAGCAAGGGGCGGCCACTCAGGTCTGGTGCGCGACCAGTCCGCAGCTTGACGGCAAGGGCGGGGTCTTCTGCCTGGACTCCGATATCGCGCCGCTGCTTCCCCCGGACACGCCCTGGTCGATCGCGCGCCATACGACATCCGCGCGCGTCTCTGGCGTCGAGGCCTATGCCGTCGATCAGGAGGCAGCCGAGCGGCTCTGGGCCATCAGCGAGGCGATGACGGGCGTTCGGCTAGAGCGCCGTGCATTCAATTGAACGCACAAAGGACGCTCTAGCACTCTGATTCTAGAGCATCTTTCCGCCTCAAGTGATTCCACTTGAGAGCAGGATGCTCTGGGCGCCTGAGCCTCTTCGTCGCAACCGCTCAACCCGCCATTAAGATTTCGATCACCATCTATACTTGACGGATAGATGGTGATCGACATATATTCTCCTTGTCGCATGTGCCTGATGGGAGCAGACAATGAGAGTAAGCCGCGCACAGGCGGAGGAAAACCGTCGAACGGTCATCGACGTCGCAAGTCGCCTCTTTCGGGAGAGAGGCTTCGACGGCATCGGTCTGAACGACCTGATGAAGGGCGCCGGCCTGACCCAAGGCGGTTTCTACAAGCAATTCGAATCCAAGGACGACCTCATCGCTCAGGCTTCTTCCAAGGCGCTGGAGAGCGGCGTGGCGAACTGGGCTAGGGTGGTCTCTAAGGCGGCCGGTAAGCCGCTTCGCGCCCTGCTCCGCTTTTACCTGTCGGATGCGCATCGCCACGAAAAGGCCGACGGATGCGCGCTGGCCGCGCTCGCACCGGAAGCCGCCCGCCGCAGCCCAGCTTTGCGCCAGGCTTTCGAGGCCGGCATCAACAGTCATCTCGACATTCTCGATGGGGTGGTTCCACCCGAACCAGGCAAGGAAGTGCGTGACCAATCGATCGTCGCGCTCTCGACCATGGTCGGTGCGCTGGTGCTTTCGCGCGCAGTCGATGACGAGCAACTCTCGAACCGGTTCCTGAAGGCGGCGGCCGAGAGCTTGCTTGCCGACGAAGGGGCGTCGCAGGCGTCGCCACTGCAGTAGCAGGCAAAGATCCCCCACGAAACGTTCAGGGTTTCCCTCCAGCCGGAAAGGACCGGACCATGTCCAGCACATCCGACCCCATCGTCATCGTATCGGCGGTGCGCACGCCGCTTGGCCGCTTCCTCGGCGATCTTGCGCCGGCCCAGGCGAGCGCGCTCGGCGCCCACGTCATCCGTGCCGCACTTGAACGGGCACACCTCTCACCCGATCGCCCGGACGAGGTGCTGATGGGCTGCGTGCTTCCCGCTGGCCAGGGACAGGCCCCGGCCCGGCAGGCAGCCCGCGGCGCGGGTCTGCCCGATGCCGTCGGCGCCACCACGATCAACAAGGTCTGCGGTTCCGGCATGAAGGCGACCATGCTGGCGCATGATCTCATTCTTGCCGGATCGACCGATGTCGTGGTCGCCGGCGGCATGGAGTCGATGTCGAACGCGCCCTATCTGCTCCCCAAGGCACGAGCCGGCTATCGCGCCGGGCATGACCGGATCTTCGACCACATGATGCTCGACGGGTTGGAAGATGCCTATGAGCCCGGCCGACCGATGGGCGATTTCGGCGAGGCAGCGGCCGAAGCCTATGGGTTTACCCGTGCCGATCAGGACTCCTATGCGGTCGAAACGCTGACACGCGCCCGCACCGCGATCGAAACTGGGGCCTTTGCCGACGAGATCGCGCCGATCACCGTCGCGGCCAAGGGCGGAGACACGGTCATCGATACCGACGAGCACCCGCGGAAGGTGTCGCCCGAAAAGATCCCGAACCTGAAGCCCGCCTTTCGCGCCAATGGCACGATCACGGCCGCTAGCGCGTCGGCCAATGCGGATGGTGCGGCGGCGCTCGTCCTGACCCGCCGCTCGATTGCCGAGCGCGAAGGCATGCCGATCCTCGCCGAAATCAAGGCGCATGCGACGCACAGTCAGGAACCCGCCTGGTACACGACAGCACCTATTCCTGCGATCCGCAAGCTGCTGGAAAAGACCGGCTGGAGTGTCGATGACGTTGATCTCTTCGAAATCAACGAAGCCTTCGCCGTGGTGGCTATGGCCGCCGCCAAGGATCTTGGCATCGCCCGCGACCGGCTGAACGTCAACGGTGGCGCCTGCGCGCTCGGCCATCCGATCGGTGCCACCGGCGCGCGGCTGATCGTGACCCTGCTTCACGCCTTGGCGCGGCGGGGTCTTTCGCGCGGCGTCGCCGCCCTGTGCATCGGCGGCGGCGAAGCGACCGCGATCGCCATCGAGCGTCCTCGCTGAGGACCATGCACAGGAGAGAGGTCATCCGTGCTGCGGCCGTTCGCGCCTTGCGGCTCGGATCCGCGAGCAATGGCAGGAACAACACGAGCGGCTTTCCGTTCGGATTGCGTAACCCAGGTCAGGAGAACCGATGCGTCGCATCGTCGTAACGGGAATGGGGGCGATCAGCCCTTTGGCAGCGGGCGTAGAGGCAAGCTGGTCGCGGCTTCTTGCCGGAAACTCGGGGCTTCGTCGTCTGCCGGAAGAGGTCGTCGCCGAACTCGGCAGCAAGATCGGCGGGACGGTGCCTACCCCTGCGGACGACGCAACGGCTGGCTTCGATCCCGATCGGATCATCCCGCCGAAGGACCAGCGCAAGATGGATCGCTTCATCCTGTTGGCGTTGGCCGCGGCGGAAGAGGCAATTGAGCAAGCGGGTTGGAAGCCCGCGACCGCGATCGAACAGCAGCGCACGGCCACGGTGATCGCGTCCGGCATTGGCGGCTTCCCGGCAATCTCGGAGGCGGTCCGCACCGTCGATCAGCGCGGCGTACGGCGGCTCTCGCCCTTCACGGTGCCATCGTTTCTCGTGAACCTCGCCGCCGGCCAGGTTTCGATCCGTCACGGTTTCAAGGGGCCGATCGGCGCGCCGGTGACCGCTTGCGCCGCAGGCGTCCAGGCGATCGGCGACGCGGCCCGGCTGATCCGCGCGCAAGAGGCGGATATCGCGATCTGCGGCGGGGCGGAAGCCTGCATCAACACCATCAGCCTCGGCGGTTTTGCCGCTGCCCGTTCCCTGTCGACGGGTTTCAACGAGACGCCCGATCGCGCTTCACGGCCCTTCGATGTCGATCGTGACGGCTTCGTCATGGGGGAGGGCGCAGGCATCGTCGTGATCGAGGCGCTCGAGCATGCATTGGCGCGCGGCGCCACACCGATCGCCGAACTCGTCGGATATGGCACCACGGCCGATGCCCACCACATCACCTCAGGCCCGGAGGATGGTGCAGGCGCCCGGCGGGCGATGGAAATCGCCATCGCCCAGGCCGACATTCGGCCAAGCGATATTCGCCATCTCAATGCTCATGCGACCTCAACGCCGGTCGGCGACAAGGGCGAAATCGAGGCGATCAAGTCGGTCTTTGGCCGCAACGGCGAAATCGCCGTCAGCGCGACGAAATCCGCAACCGGGCATTTGCTGGGTGCAGCGGGCGGTCTGGAGGCGATCTTTACCGTGCTCGCCCTGCGCGACCAGATCGCGCCGCCGACGCTCAATCTCGAAACGCCGGATCCGGCTGCGGACGGTATCGACTTTGTCTCAGGCGCAGCACGAAAGCTGTCGCTCGACTATGCCATCTCCAACGGCTTCGGGTTCGGTGGCGTCAATGCCAGCGTTGTCTTCCGACGTTGGGCGGAGTGACGAGGCGCGGCATTCGCTGGCCGCTCACAGGCGCGGAAAGACGGTCGCGCGCTTGACCGTGCCATAGGCAAAGCTGGTATCGATCGCAGCAATGCCCTCGATATTGTGCAGTTGCGTGCGGACGAACTGCTCGTAGTCCTTGAGGCTCGTCACCAGGACCCGCAGCAGGTAGTCGGCTTCGCCGGTCATGACGTAACAATCCTGGATGTTGTCGATCGTTCTCACCTTGCGCTCGAAGGCAGCGACGGAAGCCTCGGAATGACGCTCAAGCCGGATGCGGACGAAAGCCGTGATCGGCAGACCATAGGCTTCCTCGTCGACGATCGCCGTATAGCCCTTGATGATCTTCGCCTCCTCAAGCAGGCGCAGCCGTCTGAGGCACGGAGACGGAGACAGCGCGACCTTCTCGGAGAGATCCTGATTGGAAAGGCGGCCGTCCTTCTGCAGCGCCCAGATGATCTGCATGTCCTTTTCGTCCATTCGCCCCTCCCCGATGGCAGATTCTGCCAAACTCTATGCAAACGGCGAGTGAAATAGCAAGATATCGACTGCGCGAGAAGCATATCATGTGAGCCATCCTAGCGATGAGGCCCCGCATGACCGACGTGACGTCAGATTTTCAGCAATCGAGAAGCGGATGGCTGACACCGGCGACAGTCGGCTACATCGTGCTGTCCATCGTCGTGCTGGTCTGGGCGGGCTTCGCGCTGACCATGCGGGCGATCGGGGCCTCGCCGCTTGCCACCGCCGACGTCGCCCTCATTCGTTTCGCGATCCCGATCCTCGCCTTACTGCCGGCCATCCCCCAGCGCCTTTCCGCACTTCGCAAGGTCAGGCCAATGGATGCGGCCCTCGTCTTGCTCGGCGGCGTGCCGTTCTTCTTCATCGTCTCGGAAGGTGCCAAAGCAACCTCCGCGGCCTATGTTGGCGCACTCGTTGCCGGAACGACGCCGCTATCCGTTGCCTTGCTCGTCCTTCTGCTTGAGCGAAAGGGCGTGCCGAGGAAGCGCTGGCTGCCGCTCGCGCTGATCCTTGCCGGCGTCATCGGCATTGTCGCCGGGCAGCAGCATGCGGTGACCACCGAAACCCTCCGCGGCGTCGGCCTGCTGCTTGTGGCGAGCCTCATCTGGGGCGCCTATACGATCGGCCTGCGCCGCACCGGAGTGGATGCGATCAGTAATGGACTGCTGCTCTCCATCGGCTCGCTCGTCATCCTCCTCCCCCTGCTCCTGACCGGCGCCGTCACCACGCATATCGGGCAATTTTCCTGGCACCAGGCGTTGCCCTTCATTCTGGTGCAGGGGCTCGGTGTCGGCCTCGTCTCGACCGTCGGCTACGCCTTCGCGATCTCGCGGCTCGGCGCTGCTAGGAGCGCGACGATCGGCTCGCTCGCGCCGGCGCTCGCAAGCCTGATGGCCATTCCGATCCTTGGCGAGGCGCTCGCCTTCGCGACCGCCATCGGCATCCTCGTCATCACCACGGGCGTGATCCTGGCAAACCGCCACTAGTTTCAAGAACGATAGGGAACCCAGTATGCTCGCCGCTCTGCCAATCGCCGAACCCGATCCGTTGTGGGCACTCATCAGCTCGTTCCGGCAGGATCGTCGCACCGACAAGATCGACCTCGTCGTCGGCGTCTATCGCGATGCTTCGGGCCAAACACCGGTGATGCAGGCCGTGCAGGATGCGGAAGCGAGTCTCGCCGCCGCCGCCGCGTCCAAGTCCTACAGGGCACTGTCCGGGAACCCGGTATTCAACGACGGGATGTCCAGGCTCCTTCTCGGTGAAGGCGCCGAGGCGCTCAACCGCCAGTGTACGATCCAGACGGTTGGCGGCACTGGCGCGCTCCGGATCCTCGCGGATTTCATCGCACTCGTCTCGCCGCACGCGACGGTCTGGAACACGAATCCCGGCTATGTGAACCACCGTCCGATCATGACGGCCGCGGGCCTCGCCGTGCGGGCGTTCCGCTGGCAGGAGAACGAGGCCGGCCTCGATCTCGACGCCGTCGTCGCGGATCTTGGGGAGGCCCGCCAGGGAGACGTCGTTCTCCTGCACGGCTGCTGCCACAATCCTAGCGGCATCGATCCGACGCCGGAGCAGTGGCGGCTCCTTGCCAAACTCTGCAAAGACAAGGGGCTGATACCGTTGATCGACATGGCCTATCAGGGCTTCGGCGACGGGATCGGAGAGGACGCCGCGGGCCTGCGGCATTTCGCTCAAAAATTCGATACGGTGCTCGTCGCGGCAAGCTGCTCCAAGAACATGGGTCTCTATTGCGAACGTACCGGCGCGGCGATGGTGATCGCGCCTGACCGGGACCCGCTCGCCAACATTCGCGCGACACTGGAGCGGATCACGCGAGCCAACTACTCCATGCCGCCGGAGCACGGCGCCGCGATTGCCGCGCACCTCTTCGAAAACCCCGGGATGTGGCTTGCCGAACTGGAGGCGAGCCGCCGCCGCGTCGCTGAAATCCGCTGCACCCTCGCCGATGCGCTCGCCGGATGCGGCGCTCCGGATAAATTTCAGGCGCTGCGGCGCCAGAAAGGCATGTTCTCGCTGTTGCCACTCGACCAGCGCCAGATGAACCGGCTGCGCGAGGACTTTGGCGTCTACGGAACGGCGAACGGACGCATCAACATCGCCGGTCTACTGCCGCGCGACGTCGAGCGGCTGGCCGATGCGCTCCGGGCGGTTTCAAGCTCTCCGTCCTTCGTCCGCGCCGCTAAAGCCAGCGCCTGACGCGCGTCTTGTAGGCCCGATAGACGTCACCGAACTTGCGCTCGAGATAGGCCTCCTCGCGCGCCACCACGCCATAGCGGATGACGAGGTAGAAGGGGATCAGCAGGATCAGCAGCCACAGGCTGTCGAAGGCGATGGAAAAGCCGATCAGGCCGAGGAACATGCCGGTATAGATGGGATTGCGGGCGAAGCGGTAGGGACCCGCTTCGACGATCGTTGACGTCGGGCGGTTGACCGGTATGTCGGTTCCTGCACGGCCGAGGGTCATCGCTGCCCAGACGAGCAGCGCGAGACCGGCCAGAAACACGAGGCCGCCAACCAAAGCATCAGGCACCATCTCCGGCACGAACGGCAACGGGTAAAGCCGGTCGAGCACGAGACCGCCACCCACCGCCAGCACCCAGGCGATCGGCGGGTGCACCACCGCGCCGGAACTGTCGGGCGCATTTCCGGTCGTCTCGTTCATCCGATCAATCCTCGCCTATTTCGCGCGCACATGGCGCAGGCTTGGCATTTTACCGGAAGCGAGGCATTTGCGAAAATCGTTCGAAACGGTATGTGAACTGGAGGTCATCGGCCGCGCGGGTCAATGATCCGGACATTGCTGCAACAGGACGAGACACATGAAAGCACGCGTCAAATGGGTGGAAGACCGGACCTTCGTCGGAGAGTCCGGAAGCGGCCACAAGGTCGTATTGGGAAGCGCCTTCGGTGAGGAAGGGCGCACGCCGGGTCCGAGCCCGATGGAATTGGTGCTGATCGGCACCGGCGGCTGCTCGGCCTACGATGTCGTTCACATCCTGGAAAAGGGTCGCGAGCCGGTGGAGGATTGCATCGTCGAACTCGATGCGGACCGCGCTGAGACGGAACCGCGCGTCTTTACCCGCATCCACATGCATTTCATCGTCAAGGGACGTGGGCTGGCGGTCAACAAAGTCGAACGCGCCATATCGCTCTCGATCGAAAAATACTGCTCGGCCTCGGCCATGCTCGCCAAGACCGCGACGATCACGCACGATTTCGAAGTGGTCGACACCAGCGCCGCCTAGACCAGATCCGCCTCTCGCATTTCCAACGGTACGCGCGGCGTCAAGGAACGTGTCCAGGGCGCCAGAGTTACCGGCGCGCCGGCTGAAACAGTTCGACGACATTTCCGGAGGGGTCGATCAAAAGGATCTGCGCCCCTCCGGGGCCTGTGACGATGTCGTTGCGAAACCTGACGCCGGCGCGGCGCAGCCGCTCTACCTCGGCGTTGAGGTCATCGACAATGAGGTGAATGCGGTTCCAGCCGCCGGGCCCCGGCTTCTCGCCATCCGCCATCGGCCTGCCCGCCGAGCTCGTCGGCCCGCTGAGCAGCAGCCGCAGTGCACCTCGCTGTACATCCGCGAAGGCCGGCGCGTAGCTCGACAGCAGCGAAAAGCCGAGATGGGTGGTGTACCAGGCGATCGCCGCCTCGACATTGTCGACCATGTAGCGGACGTTGACCGTTTCCGACATTGCCTTTTCTCCAGCTGAGCACGGCCGGTGCGGCGCCACCGGGCCTCATTCCGGCAACCTCGCAAGCCTTCAACATATCGCGCGAGCAGCGTCGTACTCCTGAAACCATATGGATAGCACATCCGGGCCCGCGGGGGCACCGAAAGAGAAGGCGCCCGTCGGCAATGATCTCTAGGGTGAGTGTCTGAACGGCAGCCAGGCAGCCAATGCCCGCCGGGCCGTTCAATCCCGATAGAAGTTGCGCCGCCACTGGTGGGCGCTCAGCTTTGCACGTTGAGTGTCCGGCAAGCCGAGGCCGTCGCCGATGGCGCAGTTGCGCTCGACGTTGCGAACCGAGCGCATGCCGGGAATAGCCGTTGAGACCGCGGGATGGCTGAGCACGAAACGCAGCGCCGTTTCGGCGAGCGCATCGGGCGCGATTTCCAGGTCTTCGACGATCTTCTGCGTGCGCTCCGCGACTTCGCGCTTGCGCTCGCCGCGGAAATAGGTCTCGCGAAAATCGCCCTCGGGGAAGACGGTGTCGGCCCGGATCTGGCCAGTCAGGCCGCCTTCGTCCAGCGCCACGCGGACGATGACGCCGACATTGTTTTCGAGGCAGGCCGGCAGCAGCTTTTCCTCTGGCGCCTGTTCGAAGATGTTGTAAATCACCTGCACGCTGTCGACCACGCCGCTTTCGATCAGCCTCAGTGCGTTGTCCGGCTCGTAGTCGTTGATCGAGACGCCGAAGAAACGGATCTTGCCGTCGCGTTTCAGCCGCTCGACCGCCTCCAACCAGTCGCCGCGACCGACCCACTCATCCGACCAGACATGGAACTGCTGCACGTCGATCGTCTCGACGCCAAGATTGCGCAGGCTCGTCTCGGTACAGGCGATCACATGATCGGCCGGAAAAGTCTGCTCGGCCGGCGTGCCGGCGTGGGCAGGCCATTGCATGTTCTTCGGCGGGATCTTGGTGGCGACATGGATCGTCTCCGACCGCTCGCGCAGCAAGGCCCCGATCAGCTTCTCGCTGTGACCCTGGCCGTAGCCGAGTGCGGTATCGATGAAGTTCAGGCCGAGATCGACCGCCCGGTTGAGGGCCCGAGCGGATTCGTCATCACTCGCTCCCTTCCACTGGCTCTTGCCGATGCCCCAGGCGCCATAGCCGATCTCGGATATGCGAAGGCTGCTACGGCCGAATGTTCGATAGTGCATGATAAGCTCACTAGACTTGGGAGGAGGGATGTCGCGGGTTATCTAGGGTGTGGCCGTCGGTCGTCAACAGTGGCGGCGCTGCAGAGATAGGGTGACTTCCAGTCATGCGACACACGTTGCCGCGCTACGTAAGAAACCAGAAGAAGACTGCCGACAGGAAGATGAAGGCGAGTACCAGTCCCATGAATTGTCGCATGGCTTCACTGGTGTTGTCGCCGAGCACAGCCAACCAGACCGGCCCGCCAGAACAGTCTTCATCGCGCATAGGCTCGACGGAAAGCAGCTTGCCGATCTTCGTCGCCGGACGGCTGTAATCGTGAGGAGCCGGTTGGCGGCTACGATCGGGTGCAGGGGTGGCTTCGAGGTCCGGCGCCACCAGGCCGCCGTCACCCGCGTCGACGATCTGCGTTCGGCTTCCTTCCGCGACCGATCGGCTGTGTGCACCGTCACCTTCCGTCCGGCGGAGACGTCCCGCGCCATGGTGGAACGCCCACCGCGGTGATTTCTGTTCCACACTGGACTTCAAGTGCCGGATAGACATTGGAACCTCCTGGACGCTGAACTATCTAGCCGGCGGTTTGTTCCGCAGAGTTGGGACGTGTCACATGCGCGCTCGCTCTGGGCATGCTGCGGGGAGCGCCGCGTCCAGGGCGCGAGCATCGCTCACGTCCGGGGCCTCTCCCTTCGCCAGCCGCTGTTCGATTTCCTCGAGCACTGGCAGGAGGTCAGCGACCGTATCGATGAGGTAATCCGGCCGGTGTCTCTTCAGCGCCGCCGACGCCTTTTCCCGAAGCGCATTCTTTTCGGTGTTCGACATCCTTGCCGCTCAGGCTGAGCCCGACGGTCCAGCAGCCAGCCTCGCGCCCCTCGTCGATGCCGACGCCGGTATCGTCGACTTTGACCACCGCTTGCGCCGGCCGGACGTCGAGGTCGAGGTCGAGGAAGCATTTGTACATGTTCATCGGTGTCGGGGCGTCCGTGCTGCCGGTCGCCTGCACAGACCAGATTATCGGCTTCGTAGCCCTGCGCCTATGCAAGCGGCAGAACGCGATCCATGATCGAGCGGGTGTAGCTGCCGCTTCCGAAGAAAGCGACGTGCGCAAGCTGGCGTCCCATCCGGTGAAAACAAAAGAGCCCGCCGCGGGAGGAGCGGCAGGCTCTTAGAAAACCGATCAGCAACCTTGGGAGGAGGAGTGGCGCTGATCTCGCAAACGACCTTTGGGAGGAGGAGAAGGTCGTTTACCTGTCGAAGCTTTGCGGGAGGAGGTGCATCGCTTCGATGATTTGAATATACAGCGACCGCGCCGAAATCGTAGATGGGATTTCGCAAGCCAGCCATGCGCCCGGCGCGCAACACGATGCCTGGCGCCTGCGTCTCAGAGGGACACTTCCCCTCGTTCATCACGCCATTTCGATTTTACTCCGCCAGGCGCGACCGATAGGCTTCTCGTAAACCTGACGGGAGAGAGACCAATGAAAAGCGGACTTGCAGCTCTCGCATTCGTCCTGGCCTGCTCCGGAGCGGCCCATGCCCAGGACACCAGCATGAGTTTCTTCGTCACCAGCGTGAACCCCGGAAAGGGTGGCGATCTTGGCGGGCTTACGGGCGCTGACGCCTATTGCGACACCCTGGCAAAGGCGGCCGGCTCGACCGGCAAGACGTGGAAAGCCTATCTGTCCACCGACGGCGAAAATGCCAATGACCGGATCGGCAAGGGGCCATGGTACAACGCCAAGGGCGAGAAGATCGCCGACGACGTGGCCTCGCTCCATAGCGACAAGAACAACCTCACCAAACAGACCGCGCTCAATGAAAAAGGCGAGGTCATCAACGGGCGTGGCGACACACCCAACCGTCATGACATCCTGACCGGCTCGAAGGCCGATGGCACTGCGGCGCCGGATACCTGTGGCAACTGGACGATGGGCGGCGCCGACGGCGCGGCAATCGTCGGTCACAGCGACCGTACGGGCCTGAACGATTCCGCCGAGGCCAAATCCTGGAACTCGTCACACACGACGCGGGGAGGCTGCACCGTCGAAGCCTTCAAGGGTACGGGCGGCGAAGGCCTCTTCTATTGCTTCGCCGCGAACTGAAGCCTTGCGGGAGAACCAATGTAACCTCCCTCCCAAGATCGTTTCAAATCTCGGGCAGTCGGCAAGGCAGAACGCGAAGGCCTCGGTCAGTTTTCCATAAAGGCGCGGGCCATGCTGTCGCGGATCGGCTTGGTAAGATAGTCGAAGAAGGTCCGTTCAGCGGTCTGGATGAGGATTTCGGCCGGCATACCCGGCGTCACGGCAAAGTTATGCACCCTTGCAAGCTCGCTTGTCGGTAGGCTGATGCGGGCGACGTAAACCTCGCGCGTCCCCTCCTGAGTCTGCACCGGCAGGGCATCGGCCGATACATAGAAGACCTGGCCGTTCAGCACTGGTGTCGTGCGCTGGTTGAGAGCCGTCAACCGTACGGTTGCCTTCTCGCCGACCTTGATGTTGTCGATCTCGGTGCGCAGCACCTGGGCCTCAATGATCAGCGGCACGTCAGCTGGCAGGATCTCCATGATCGGTTTGCCGCTTTCGATAACGCCGCCGGACGTGTGGTAGTGCATCCTGATCACTGTACCGGTCACCGGTGCGTTGATCGTGGCACGGCGAAGAACATTGGTGGCCCCGCGCAGCTGTTCGCGCACCGTGTCCAGTTCAGCCTCTGCCTTCTGCAAGTCGTCCTGCGCCGCCTCGCGGTAACTCTGTTCAGTCTGGTTGACCTGCTGTTCCTGCTTGAGGATTTGGGAGCCCGTTTCGGAGACTTCGGACATCAGCCTGCCGATCTGACCTTCAGCGTCGGCGATTGCCCGCTGGATGGTCTTGATCTCCGTCTTGCGGATCAGGTCCTTCGCAAGCAGCGTCTTCTTGCCTTCATATTCCTCCTGCAGCAGCCGGCGCTGCTCCCGAACCGACTTCAGCTGCTCCTGGAAGCCTTGCGACCGGAATTCCAGACTCTCGATGTTGCGTCTCAGCAAACCGAGATCGCTTTCCAGCTTGCTCCTCCAGGTCTGGAAGCTGAGTTGCTGGCTTAGCACGATCGGGCCGATCTCCGGGTCATTTTTAAGGTGCGGGGTCAGGATCTCGGGCAAAACGATCGCTTTCAGACCGTGCGTCTGCGCGTTGAGGCGGGCGACGATTGCCTCGAGTCTTGCCCGCCGCAGAAAGAACTGGCGCTCATTGGCGAGCGCCGCCGTCTCGTCCAGCAGCACCAACGGTTGGTCGACAGTCACGTGATCGCCCTCGCTGACCAGGATGTCCTTGATGATCCCGCCTTCGAAATGCTGGATCACCTTGTTCTGGCCGGTGGCGACGAAGCTGCCTTGCGCGATGATGGCTGCGGCCAGCGGGGCGGTGAAGGCCCACAGGCCGAAGCCGCCCACCGTAGCCACCATCAACACCATGCCGATCATGGTGTGCCTCCAGATCGAGCGCGGCACCTCTGCGTACCAAGTCAGGTCATGTACTTTGGCTATGTCCGTCATCATCGCCTACGGAAGCTGGGGTTGGTCGATCGGGTTGCCTTCAGTATTCACGCCGCGGGCAGCAAGCGCCTTGAGAACGTCCTGTCGGTGGCCGAACAGGGCAACCGTGCCGTTCACCAGGAGCAGGACCTTGTCGACGCTGTTGAGAAGAGCGGGCCGCTGGGTAATGGTGATGACCGTGATCTTCTCGCGTTTGGCATGCGCGAGCGCCCGGGTCAGCGCCGCTTCGCCTGACGTGTCCAGATTGGAATTCGGCTCATCCAGCACCACCATGCGCGGATTGCCGAAGAAGGCACGGGCAAGCGCCACGCGCTGCTTTTGTCCACCCGACAGGGGCGAGCCGTCAGCGGCAACGACGGTCTCATATCCATGCGGCAGCATGGCGATCATGTCGTGCACGTCGGCGAGCTTGGCAGCGGCATAGATCTCCGCGTCCGTTGCATCCTCGCGCATGCGGGCGATGTTGGCCTTGATCGTTCCGGGGAAAAGCTGCACATCCTGCGGCAGATAGCCGATGCTCTCGCCGAACTGACGCTGGTCCCAGTTCCTCAGGTCCATGAGGTCGAGCCGGACGTTGCCAGAGGTCGGCAGAATGGAGCCAACGAGCATCTTGCCAAGCGTCGTCTTGCCAGCACCGGAACTGCCTATCACGGCAAGAGAGTCACCGGGTTCGAGCGCAAAGGTGATGCCGTTGAGAACCACACGTTTGGTGCCCTGTGGGACGAAGAGCAACCGCTCGACGTCGAGGCGCCCTTCCGGACGCGGCAGTTTCAACCGCTCGAAGTTGAGCGGCGACGTCTGCAGGAGCGAGGCAATGCGCCCGTAGGCGGCGCGCGACTGGATAACCTGGCTCCACCCCTCGATCGCGCCTTCAATCGGGCCGAGCGCCCGGCCGGCAATGATCGAGGCGCAGATTACCATGCCACCCGTCAGTTGACCGTGGAGAGCAAGATTGGCGCCCCAACCGAGCATCGTCACCTGGGTGAGCAGTCGCGCGGCCTTGGAGAGTGACGCAAAGGCGATGTTGCGGTCTTGCGCCAGAACCTGCGCTTTCAGCGAGCCGGCCATGTCCTTACCCCAGAGGTGGACGGCTTCCGGGATCATTGCCAGCGCATTGATGATCTGCGAGTTGCGGGACATCGAATCAAGATGAAGGTTCGCCTTCGTCTGGAAAGTGGTGGCTTCGCCGAAGGCGGCGGCCGTCGCTCTCTGGTTCAACAGCGTGACGATCAGAAGCAGAAATGCCGATGTGATGACGATGGCGCCGAGATGCGGGTGAATCAGAAACACCGCAACGACAAAGAGCGGCGCCATCGGGGCATCGAGAAAGGAAAGCAGCGTGCCTGACACCAGGAAGGAGCGGAGCTGCTGCAGATCGCCCAGCGTCTGATACTCCCGCCCATTGCTGTGGAGTGCTGCCCTGGCTGCCGCGCTGAGGATCGGAGCCCCGAGCTGGGCAGCGACCTCAACCGCGGTCCGCATCAGGATCATGCGGCGAATGCCGTCGAAAATCGCCTGCAGCAACACCGCACCGACGATCAGGGCGGTCAGCATCACCAGCGTGTCGAGCGAGCGGCTGGTGAGCACCCTGTCCGAAATCTGGAACAGATACACCGGGATGGCGAGTACGAGGATGTTGGTTACGATCGTGAAGATCATCACGATCATCAGGTTCTGCCGGATCGCCTTGACGCCGGCCCTGAGGCTTGCGGAAAAATCGACCGGTCCGAGGCGTTTGTGGAAGACGCCCCCTCCGCCTCCGCCTCCGCCATTGCCGCTCGACGAGCCGCCGCCATTGCCGGGGGACCGCTGGTCGGCCTTGATGGGACCGCGATCGCCATCGATCACGACCATGCCCGACGGCGAGCTCTTCTCCTTCATCTCGGCCGTCGGCCAGATAACCGGCCGCTCAGCGCGTCGCTCCGGCTTTTGCTCGCCCTGAGACGGTTGCCGTTCCACCGATATCCGATCGCGCAGTGCAAACAGGGGTTCCGTCTTGGCCGGTGTCTCGTTCTTCGGAGGCGTCTCGACCCGGGAATTGGGCTCGGCTCTTGGAGGCCAGGCCCGCGATGTGACGCTGGCTGCCTCAGTAGCTGTTGATGCAGGCGGGGATTTCACTGTCGCGGGTGCGATGTTTGTCGGCGGGGGGGTAGTGTCGATGGGCGCGGGCGTGACGCTCGCGACCCTGGCGCCCGGTCCCAGAACCGGGACTGCTGCCTTATTGGCCCAGTTCTCGTTTTCATTGGCGCCGTTTGCCGCCGCTCTTCGCAGTTGGTCCGCCACCCCGTCGATCTCCTTAACAGCGCGATCCAGAATGTATTCCTGTTGGTCAAGTCTGCGGAGGAACTGCTGCCGCGCAGCGTCCGCATCCGGCGTCTCCGGCTGCCGGCCCGCTTCGTCGTCATTCGGAGAAAATTTGTCGTCGGCGTCGGTTCGTACCAGCCGGACGGGATTGATGCGGTCGGTCATGACTATCCCCCGCGCCCCGATCAGGCGACCATGCTATGCATGGGATCGCAGCTCGCCGTCTCTATCGTGTGTGATGTCGGGTTCGGCGACCCGTGGTCCTGCGCCTGATCACCGGTGTCCGCGGTGAGCATGCCGTCGCCGAGGAAGACCACCGCTTCGCTCGCGAGCGCATTCGGATCCTGCCCGCCGAGGAAGGGGTCGCTCTTGACCAATTCGGCCTGGATGAGAACCTCATCCGAATAGATGCCACCGCCCGCATAGATCGTATTGCCGGTATCGACATCGACGATCCCGGCATAATTCAAGAGAGCGTTCGATCCGGTCGAAATGGTCCAATCCGCATCCGGACGCGCCGCCAGCGCGTTCATTGCCAGCGTCACCTGGTCGCTGTCGCCGAGGATGTTGGTCTGCGAAATGTAGTTGAGACTGAGCAGATCGCCGGAAATATAGAGCACACGCAGCCCCAGCAGTCCGGCAAATGCGGCGTCGTGCATGAAGTCCTTCAACGAAGGGTCCTTGCCTTCCGCAAAGTCTTGCAGGGCCGAGAGATATCCTTCCGACATCGGATTGACGGCGCTGGCGCCACCGGCCTCGACGATATTGGCATGGTTCCACAACAGGTTTCCGCCGGTCGAAACGGATCCGTTGCCACTCATCTGGAATCCGCCGACGGCGCCGATAAAATCGTTGTCGAGCAGGATGTTCGTCTGGTGGATGATGTTGGCGTCGAAGACGTTTCCGCCGACAAATATCAGGTCGTAGCGGAACCCCAGTTCAAGCAGCGACACCTGATTGGCGGACGTGTTGTCGCCGGCGATGATCGAAAGCTTGGAGCCGGAGGCCGCCAGGATAGCGGTGTCGTGGTCGGACATGAACGTGAACTGCTGGAGCCAGTTCACCATCATCAGGTCGCCCTTGACCTCGGTGATCGCCCATGCCTTTGGGAAAACACCCGACTCGTTATGTGTCGTTCCCGTGGAAGCGACGTGCTTGAATGACGCGATGTTGAGCGCTTCGGTCGCCTTGTCCGCCGCCAGGCTGCCGCCGCAAAGCGCGGAGCTTACCAGATCGCTGTCGTAGTAGGCATTGGTCTGGACGATGGCGTTGAGCTGAACATGGTCGCCGGCAACGGCGAGGACGTTCGACTGCAGCCAATTGTTTGTGATGACAACCTCGTTGACCAGCGTGTTGCTGCCGGCCTCCAGTTCGACCGAGGTTGAGATCGGAACGGCGCCTTCGCCGTGCGCAACGGCACCGCTCGCCTCCTTCGGGCCCTCCGTCAGTTTAGGTTCCGGCGTTTCCTCGGTTTCGTCCTGGTTCGGCAAATGGTCCTTGAGAACGGGTGCGGTCTCCACGAGTTCGCCGTTGACATAAACGCCTTCAAGCGTTCCTGCCTTCGCGACGAATGTGCTGGCGGCCAGCCCGCCCACCTGGCTTTCACCGCCGGCAGAGTAGGCATCGAGCGTCGCAGCGGTGGTCGTCACCAGGCTGGCGACGGTTTCGGCAGAGCCTGCGGGATCCACGAGGCCCAACGGCGAAATCTGCAGCGAGCCTTCGATGAGTTCGGCCATGACCGCACTGCTATCGATGTGCAGGACGGATTTCAGGCCGTGTCCGCCCATGTTGACATAGTCGTTGTCCGAGAGTTCGGCGGTCTGCTGACTGTAGACCACGACCGAGCCGGGCGGCTGAATTTGCGGGGTACTGAAGTAGGTCGACTTGAACGACGTGTTCTGCACGGCGCCATCGGTTTCCGGACGACCGTACATCCCTTCAGAGGGTGGGTACTCCGGGAAGGGCAAGCCAGCGTATCCGTAGGGCTCGGGCATATAAATGTCCGTATCGAGCGGCCGGTAGGGAACGTCGGGATTGAAGTCGTCGAGGTCGTAGGGCGCCGTCACCTTGACGGGCGCGGTTTCAAGGTCCTTCGGATCCTTGTGAACCTCTCGGTCGGGGTCGAACTTCTCGTGTGCCTCGCGCATGCGGGCGTCTTCGATCGAGAGTTGGAAGAGACCGATAAAATGGGCAATCGTTTCGGTGATTTTTGCGGAATACAAGGTCAGGGCCTCCTTTTTGCCGCCGGTAGTGCCCCTAAGCGCATCGGGTCATGACGGGCTGCGCGGGAGACCCGCGCAGCCCTGTTCGAAGCCGATTGCGAATGATCGCAACCGGCCGCGTCGACTACAATCAAGCGTTGTCGTCGTGACCGATTACGTCGGCATGGTAGTCGCCACCGACGACTGTCATGTCGATCGTGTTGCCCTGCAGGTTCGCGCCGAGCACGATCTGCTGGTTGAAGGCGTTGGTGTCGATCACGGCATCTGCCGTCGCCTGGGAGAGCCCCTCGACCACAGAGTCGCCGCCATTGAAGGAGCCCCAAGTGCCGGCATTGCCACCTGCACCACCATCGCCATTCGTGGCAAAGCCGCCGTTGCCGCCGGCACCACCGTCTCCGCCCCAGGCGTCGCCGCCATAGGCAGCACCGCCTTCACCGCCACTGGCCCACGAGCCCGTGAGAGCAAGACCGCCGAGGCCATGGCCACCGGCCGCCGCGCCACCGGTTCCGTCACCGCCATAGGCATCACCCGTGGCTCCACCGTTGGCGCTGGCACCGCCGCCGGCACCGCCGTCACCGCCGTAGCCAACGCCTGCGCCGTAGCCGCCACCAGCCCCGAGGCCTGCGCCGAAAGCATTGCCGCCGTCGCCGGCATCGCCCGATTCGCCACCGTCAGCGCTGCCGGTCCTGCCGAGTGCAACACTGTTGCCATCGCCGCCGTCGCCGCCGTCGCCGCCGTCGCCAGCGAAGTTCAGGATCGGCAGGATGAAGCCGCCAGCGTCGCCGCCGTCACCAGCATCACCGCCGTCACCGCCGTCACCATTCCCACTTTGGACGTTGCCAGACTGACCGCCGGCGCCGGCTGTGCTGTCGCCACCATCACCGCCGCCTGCTGCGCCGACACCGAGGCCAAGACCGAGGCCAAGACCTACGCCGAGACCAGCAGCACCCTGACCACCGGCACCACCTGTGGCGGCACCACCGTTCGCGTCACCGCTTGTGCCATCGGCGCCGACGCCAACGCTGGCTGCAATACCACCAAGGCCGTGCCCGCCAGTTGCGTCGCCGTCGTTGTCGGAATCACCGCCCTCACCCTTACCGCCAGCGGCAAAGCCGCCGACCGTGTGACCTCCGTCACCACCGGCGCCACCATCGGCATAAGCTTTGCTTCCGCCCTCGCCACCGTCTGCTCCGGACTGGATGCCGTCACCCGACTTGGCGATACCACCCCAGGCGCTGCCGTTCTGGTTCAGCGTTCCGCTGTTGTGGATGTTTTCAGCCTTGTCGTCGTCCGACATGATGGCGTTCTGGCTGAAGACATTGGCAATGTTGTTGTTGCCGTTGAGCGAGTCGTTCAAGATGTCCTTGAAGCTCGTGCTCGCCATGCCGTCGATCTTGGAATGGTCGATGTCGTTGAAGTCGTCGTCCGACGGCTTGTAGCCGTCGAGGTCGATGTCCACATCCACGTCGACTTTGGTCTTGCTGTCGACGTCGACATCAACGTCGGTCTTGTTTTCGTTGAAGTTGGCATTCAGGTTGCCGTTGGCATTCAGGTTGCCGTTACCGTTCAGGTTGGCGTTGCCGTTGCCGTTCAGGTTGGCGTTGCCGTTGCCGTTCAGGTTGCCGTTGCCGTTGCCGTTCAGGTTGCCGTTACCGTTCAGGTTGCCATTGTAGGATTCGCTGTACTGCGACTGATCCTGACCCTGGCCTTGACCCTGGTCTTGACCCTGATCCTGGCCTTGTCCCTGGCCCTGACCTTGTCCCTGGCCTTGGAGCTGGGCCTGGAGCTCAGCTTGCAGTTGCCCTTGACCCTGGCCTTGACCCTGGTCCTGGTCCTGGCTTTGATCCTGGCTCGGGTCCCATGGGAACAGAATATTCTTGTCCTTGCTCATGACGATCACCTCAAGTTGAGGCCGCCATAGCCGAACCGCATTCTTCTCTTACGCGGATTTGGGCCATTGGCGGGCTGCGGTTGGATTTGATGAAAGTTTGGATCCTCCGAGGCGCTTGCGCGCCTATATGCTCTAATATGCAATCAATTTAATATTGGGCTGCCTCTCCCTTCACTTGGTGGAGAGCAGCGGTTTCAGGTTCTGAAAAGGGCATTCTCCCGTTCGCTGCAGTACTAGCCCTCAAAGGCCTGAACACGTCCTGCTCGCCGATTACGGAGGCAAGTCTGTCGCAAACAGACATGCGTTGTAAGCTGCCACTTCGGGCTAGCCTTGCCGGGGTAGCATTGACTTCGCCGCCGGTCCGCCCAATGTAGTACCTATTAGAAATTGCTTTTAAACGGATTCCTTGCACACAGATCAACCGGCACCGAATGCGTGCGCCGCATAGCCGTATTGGGAGAATGTACTGACGACGGGAATGCGTTATTCTGAAACACTATTGTTCTTGAACAGAAGCTCGGCAGGTGCCCATGGCGAGATTTCACGACATCCTTCTCCTGATCGGACAGCTCAACTACACCTGGACCAACACGGAAAGCCTGCTCATCTATCTGATCGCCGGTCTTGCACGCGTGGACAAGGAAACCGCGATCATCATCTTCCTGACGTTGAATACGACGCGGGCTCGGATCGAGCTGGTCGAGCGATTGGCCAAAATAAACAAGACACCTCTGAACCAACGGCAGGAAATCCTCGCGCTGACCCAGCAGCTCGGCCGGCAAGCGAAGCTTCGCAACAAATACAGCCACTGCATCTATTCTTTCGACGAGACCGGAGACCAGGCAAGCACCCAGCTGATGGCGATCTTCGACAGCAAGGACACGATCAAATACGGCAAGATCGAGCAGATCAACGATGCGGAGATTTCGCGGATCAACGAAGTCATCGAGCAGTTGCAGGGGGTCAACAGGGAAATCTGGTCGATCGTCGAGCGCTATTCCTTCCCCCGTTGAGGCGACTAACCGCAAGGGCCACTGAAACACCAGAAGGCGCCCATGCCATAAAACGGGCCGGCCGCATATCCGCCCACCCGGCAGTTGTCGTCCATCCAATTCAACCGCATTGTCCCGGCATCGCGTCCCCAACGGCGAAGCGGAGGCGGTACTGATGGCTCGAATGTCGGACGATAGGCGTTTCACGAGCCGGGAAGCGCGCATCGACGCTGCGGCGCACCGCCTGCTCGATCGGCTGCCGGCGGCCGGCCTCCTTGGCGGCCTCACGGAGTTCCTGGTGTTCGGCATCAAGCAGTCCTTCGCCTGCCTTTTCGGCGGCGCCATGCTTACCCTGATCCTCGCGACAAAATTGTTCTGGCCAGAGGACATGGGCTTTGCCCGCTATGATTTCCTTTTCGTCGCGGCCCTTGTCATCCAGATTTCGTTGCTCGTCTTCAAGCTTGAGACCATCGCCGAAGCCAAGGTCATTCTGATCTTCCACATCGTCGGCACGGTGATGGAGATCTTCAAGACGTCGGTCGGGTCCTGGATCTACCCGGAGCCAAGCATCTTCCGCATCGGCGGCGTTGCGCTGTTCTCGGGCTTCATGTATGCCGCCGTCGGCTCCTATCTCGCCCGCGTGACCCGCATCCTCGACATGCGCTACAGCAACTATCCGCCGCTTTGGGCGACGATGCTGCTCGCCTTGGCGATCTATGCCAATTTCTTTACGCACCACTTCGTCATCGACCTGCGCTACGCGCTGTTTGCGATCACGGCGGTCCTGTTTCTGCGCACGACAGTGCACTATCGCGTCTTCCAGTTTCGGCACCGCATGCCGTTGCTTCTCGGCTTTCTACTCGTCGCCCTGTTCATCTGGTTTGCCGAAAACATCGGCACCTGGTCGCGCGCCTGGATCTATCCCTCGCAGCACAATGGCTGGACCCCGCTCTCTCTCCAGAAGCTCGGCGCCTGGTACCTGCTGATGATCCTGTCCTTCGTGCTGGTTACGCTCGTCCACCGCCCGCGAAACTACGTGGCAGCGGCTGGAAACCTATGGACAACGAATACCGATGCACAGACGACGACGGACCTCACCTTAGGTGCGGGAAGTGCCGTGGCATCCAAGTGATCACGCCGCAAGAGTTGCAAAACACGCCTCCGTGGAAAACGATACCGAATCAATTGCTATCGCAACGGAGAGACACATGCGGCGTTTCTTTCTCGGCCTGCTGGCGCTCGGGGTTCTCGCAGTCGTCTCTCTCATTGTCCTGCCGAGCTTTGTTTCCAGCGACTGGATGCGCGCCGAGCTCAGCCGTCAGCTCTCGAGCGCGACGGGCAGTTCGATCGCGCTGAAGGGTCCCGTCCGGCTCTCCGTCATCCCCCATCTGGCTGTTGTGGCCGAGGATGTTTCGCTCGACGCGCAAAGCGATGGCGTGACGGCGGAGATTGGCGAGGTTGCGGGCTCCGTGACGCTCTCCTCGCTGTGGTCGAACCGCCTGCACGTCAAAGAGGTCAGGCTCACGCGGCCGGTCGTGGTGATACGGCAGAAACCGGAGAACGCATCGACGGCGGAAGACGGCGACGGCGGCAATGGCGAGGCCAAGCAGAACGACCCACTCGCGGCCCTGGTCGCCTTCCTCGAACGAAGCGCCATCGATACGATTTCGATCACCGAGGGCACGCTGAGGCAAGAGAATGCAGCCGGGGCGGCTGACGTTGTCAGCGATCTCGACCTTACACTCCAAGCCCCTGATATCGACGGCGAGCTTTCGCTTTCGGCCGGTGCCCGGCTTGAAGACCGGCGCTACCAGATCGCTCTCTCCGTCTCCCCGCTTCGCCCTCTCCTCGAGCGCAAGCCCGCCGACCTCAGCCTCTCGGTGGAAGCCGACCCGCTGCTTGCGCCGGGCCTGACCGAGCTCAAGGCCAGCGGGCAGGTAGCGCTCAACAGCAACGGCAGCTACCAGATCCGCGGCGGCAAGCTGCTCGTGGGGGACGAAGAGCTCAGCCTCGACGCGCTGTTCATTCCCGGTGACAGGCCGCGGTTCCTGGCCGACCTCAGTGCCGATCAGCTGGATTTCAGCGCGTTTGTCGGAACCAGCGCCTCGGGGTCGTCACAACCGGCAGGGCAATCGGAAAAGCAGTCGGCCTCGACCGGCTTGCAGGCACTCGCCGGCTTCGATGCCGATGTCAGCGTCACTGTGGGTGCTATTACCGTCAACGATATTTCCGCCTCCGATGCGGCACTGACGGCAACGCTGAAGGATGGGCTGCTGACGACCCGGCTTGAACATCTCGGCATAGACGCCGGCGGCATTTCGGCCGAAATCACCGCCGACGTCCGCAAGAGCGAGCCGACGTTCAAGGGACGCGTCGCAAGCAAAGGGCTCGACATCTCCAAGCTCGCGAGCCTCGCCGGCCAATCGGTTTCACTGTCGGGAACGCTTGCGATGGATACCGGGTTTGCGTTCCGCGGGCTCGGCGGAGATGCGTTCCGAAAGACCGTCAACCTAAGTGGCACTGCGGGCCTGCGCGACGCCACCTTCGTAGCACCCGGTGTCACCGGCCCATCGATGGGCGAAGTGACGATCAAGAAGCTGGCGGTCAAGATCGAAGATCTTACCAAGCCCGTGCTCCTATCCGGCAACCTGGCCTGGCGCGGGAAAGCAGCCGATGTCGATTTGCGACTGCCGGTCCGCGAACTGCTCTCGGGCTCGGTCCCGAGTGAGCTGCCCCTGAAGCTCGATCTGCGCATGCCAGAAGCGACACTCTCCCTTGACGGCAAGGCGGCGCTCGCGGGCAGCTATGCCGGCAAGGTGAAGTTCGCGGCCACGGATCTGCGCGCGCTTCTTGCCTGGATCGGCCAGGGCGGCGGCGACAGCATCGAGCAATTCGCCTTCAAGGGCGATGTCAACGCAAGCCCCACCGGCGTTGCGTTTCAAAAAGCCACCTTGTCCGTCAACGGGGTCGAAGGAACCGGCAACGGTTCCGTAGAGCTGGGCACGCCCCTCAAGATATCCAGTGCGCTCCATTTCGCCGAACTGGACCTCGCGCGGCTTGCCGGTGCACGCCCCGCATCGCCGCAAGCGAAGGGCAAAGCAGGCAGCCCCACTCCCGACGCGCCGCTGGACCTGTCGTCGCTTCGAACGATCGATGCATCCATCAAGGTCGATGCGGAGAAGCTCGGCTATGGCCGCGTCTTTGCCGGACCGGTAGCAACCACCCTGGTGGTCTCCGAGGGTGTGGCCAGCCTCGACCTTCCCGAAAGCCCGTTCTATGGCGGGCGGATGGCCGCGAACCTTAGAGCTGACGGCACGGGAGAGGAGGCCTCTATCGCCTTGAAGGCCTCGATCGCGGGCGCTTCGGCCGCCCCGCTGCTGATCGACCTTGCAAATTTCAAGCATCTCGAAGGCGCATTGCAAGCCCAGTTCGACATCACCGGCGCAGGCGCTACGGCCGGAGCGCTCAAGCGCGCGCTTCAGGGGTCGGCGAACGTCCGCTTTTCCGACGGCGCCATCCGCGGCATCGACGTCGCCGATGTCTACAACAACCTCGTCGGCCTGATGTCGTCTGGCTTCAAGCAGAACGAAAACAAGGCGACCGGCTTCACCGAGCTTGGGGCATCCTTTGCCATCGAGAACGGTGTCGCGCGCACCGAAGATATCAAGCTCGTCGGCCCGCTGGTGCGTATGAGCGGCAGCGGTGAGGCAAACCTTCCGAACGACCAGCTGAACTTCCGCCTGGATCCGCGCGTCGTCGCCTCGCTCGAAGGTCAGGGCGCCGATATCGCGACCGAAGGCATCGGCGTGCCTGTGATGATCGAGGGTTCCTTTGCTGCCCCGCGCATCTATCCCGATCTCTCAGGCCTGCTGAAGAACCCGGACGCCGCTCTCTCGGCGCTGAAGAAGCTGGGATTGCCGACCGGGAAGCTGAAGCTCGATGAGCTTCTCTCCGGCGAAGGAAAGGCCGGATCAATCCGCGACATCATTGGTGGCGCCATCGGCAAGCCAGCGAAAGACGGGGGCGATCAACTCTCCATCGAAGAGATCATCGGTGGCAAGGCGACCGAGGGCGGCGAGACGCCACCCGCTCCACCGGCTGAAGAACAAGCCGTGACGCCCGACGTTGCCGCCGAGCAACCGGCGCCGGAGGGGCAGCAGCCCGACCAGCAACCAGCCGCTGGCACGGAGCAGCCTGCCGAGGAAAGCGGCACCTTGGGAAAACTGTTCAACCAGCTTCTGCAGTAGCCGGCGCGTGAATAGCCTTCCATCGCCGATCCGGCGGTCGTGCGGTCGCCGGCTTTGGTGGCATCACCCCAGAAGTTCGTATCTGCGGAGGATTGCCGCGATCTGGTCGTCCTGCTCGGCGTTCGGCAGCAGGGCCGGCTGGCGGCTGGCGCCGATGGAGGCGTCCTGCAGGAAGAGCGCGCGCTTGAGCATGGCCGGGGCGAAGCCCAGCGCGTAGAGGTCGGTGCGAAAAGCGATAAAGATCGCCTGCTGCTTTTTCGGCTTCGCCGATCTCCCCCGCATTGAACGCCTTCAGGATGCCTGCAAGTACATGCGGCATGGCGTTGCCGAGGCCCGAAATGCAGCCGGCCGCGCCGTTCTGCAGCGCCCAGAGCACGAGGTGTTCTGGGCCGGAATAGACCTGAAAACCGTCGCCCCCCTTGGCAACCTGCAGATAGGCCTCCAGCCTCTCCTTTGCACCGCCGGAATCCCTGATGCCGGCAATGTTGCCGTGGCCGGCGAGCGTGCGCCGTCGTCATGCGACATGGTGCCCGTTGCAGGTCTGCTTCATCCCACGATGAGCAACGGCCAGCAGGGGACCGAAAAAACAGAGCGCATAGGGCGCCGGCTGATCTTCGTGGATGATTGTGATCCCCTGGCACGCAGATTTCAGATAGGATAACGGATCGGGACCCGGGTCGGCGGAACCGGAGGCTTGCGGTTCCTGTTATCGGCGCTTGCAAAGTCGCGCGACGACCGTCGGGACGCGTCTTGGCCGCGACAAGTGACTGCGCGCCAACCAAAGGGCATGACGAGTTTAAAGTGGGTTCGCAATGACGATGAACACGAAATCCAACGATGCTGCAGCCAATCGCCTCAAGATCGGTTTCGTGCTCGCCCGGTCGTTCACACTCTCGGCCTTCGCTCTCTTCATCGATACGCTTCGGCTGGCAAGCGACGAGCTCGATAAATCGGGCCGCGTGCGTGCCGATTGGCAGGTGCTTGGCAACACCCGCCATCTGATTGCATCCAGCTGCGGGGTACAAGTGGCGCCCACGTCGGACCTCGTCGATCCCGGCCAGTTCGACTACATCGTGATGGTCGGCGGCCTGCTTAAGAACGAGCACCCGATCGACGACGAGACGATCGCTTTCCTGAAGAAGGCAGCCGCGAAGAAAGTGCCGTTGATCGGCCTGTGCACCGGCACCTTCATCCTGGCGGAAGCCGGGCTGATGGCGGGGCACGTCGTTTGCGTGAGCTGGCTCCACTACCAGGCGTTCCGCGAGCGCTTCCCGGATCTGAAGGTTCGCTCGGACCGCCTGTTCAACCTCGACCGCACCCGCGGGTCTTGCGCCGGCGGCAGCAGTGCGGCCGACATGGCCGCCCACATCGTGCGCCTCCACATCAGCAGGGAGGCGGAGCGCAATGCGCTGGAAGTTCTGCAAATCGACAAGGCCCGCTCCCATCTTCATGTACAGCCGAGAAAGCCGCTCGCGATCGAGAGCAACGACCCTCGCTTGAACGCCGCGCTTATCATCATGGAGCAGAATACCGAGAACACGATCTCGATCCCTGAACTGGCGGCCTCCGTCGGTCTGTCGCGCAGGCAGCTCGAACGCCTGTTCATGGAAAAAGCGAAGATGTCGCCCGCGCACGTTTACAGGAAATTCCGGCTGGATCGCGCGAAGCACCTTCTTACCCAGACCGATGCCTCGCTTATCGAGATCGCCCTCGAAGTCGGCTTCGAAAGCGCGGGGCATTTCTCCAGGACGTTTGCCAAGACCTTCGGCCAGTCGCCGCGCCAGATGCGCGCGACACTGCCGAAGTGAGCCGGCCACGATAGCCGATCGGCTAGCAACCTCCCCGAACGGACGTAGCCGAATTGCAGGCTCACCTTTTGCCGCAACCGCCTTCAAAATAGCTCGCGATGCGCGCTCGTACACGTCGCATGATCGTGCTGCGAGGGATGAAGTCTATGGGAGTGATGGCGATGGCGGAAACTCGTCTTTTGTCGGAAGAGGCACCGAACGCGAACTCCAATCAGAGCACAGTTGCCGGCGGACATCTCGCACTGGTGCCGACGTGGCTTCCACTCGACATAGCGCCGGCGCAGAACTCCGCCGGAAGCGGCGGCGACGGCACAAGCCTGGGTACGATCGGCAGCAACACGCTGGCAATGTTCACACCGTCGAACGCGGCAATCGCCGGCTCGCACACGGACGCCGATGCGCACCAAGGCAATACCGCACTGATGAATCAGCACGTCACCGAGATGGCGGGCATCGGCGGTGAAGGCGGGAATGGTAATGTTGCCGGCGGCCATGGCGGCGGCAGCGTGGCCGGCGGTGGCGGCGATGGTACCTTTTTCGGCGGCCTCGTCAGCACCGACACCGCGGTGTTTGCGCCTTTGAACCTGGCTGTCGCGGCCGGTCCGGGTTCGACCTCCACGGCCGGACAAACAAACAATGCCGCCTTCCTTCAGGGCGCCACCCAGATCGGCGGTGTTGGCGGCTCCGGCGGGGATCATAACGTTGCCGGCAATACCGCGCCGGCCCAGCCGCAGGGCGCGACGTTCATTTTCAATGGCGACGCCTATGCGGGCCATGGCGGCGATGGCACTTTCATTGGCAGCATGGTTGACGTCAACGTCGCGGTGTTCTCGCCCATCAACATTGCTGTCGGCGCCGCCGGCGGCGACGCCCACGCCACGCAGACGAACAACGTGATCTTCGACCAGGGCGGCGTGCAGATCGCCGGCGTCGGCGGCAAGGGTGGCGGCTTCAACCTCTCCTCGGACACAATCTTCACCGGAAGCGGGGTCGCTGGCGGCGGCGGTGACGGCTATTCGAACGGCAGCGCCGTCGACGTCAACATCGGCTACTTCCACCCGATCAACATCGCCGTGCCCGCAGGCGGCACCGCCGAGGCGGAGCAGCTCAACCACCTGCTCGTCGACCAGCATACGCTGCAGATCGGCGGCATCGGGGGAGCTGGCGGCGAAGGCAACATCGCCGAGGCCAATGCCGCGCTAATCGACGACGTCCTGCACGGCTGACCCCCCGCATTCCCGCTCAAGCGCAGCAAGCGCGCCCTGGCGCCGCGGATTCATGGCGTTCCGCTGCCATCCCTCACAATCTACTCCCTGAATCGAGCGCCTCCGGGTCCGCCTGACGCCGGCCAAGCTGAAACGCGGGCAGACCCTACCCAAAGGAACGTCTCCGAATGTCCGGCTGGTTCGCCCCGGTGATCACGCGCACCATAGCTTTGCGCTGACCCCCCGCTGCGGCGGTGTGCTGTGGCATCGAACCGTCCAAGACTACGGGGCAACAAGTAGAGGAGCGACGCTATGCCTATTACCTTCGCGACATCAGACACGATTAACCTGACCAATCCCATTGCGGGCGACGCGAATGCAGGTAACGGTGGCGACGGCACCAACTCCGGCGATATCAACTTCAATCCCACTGTCACCGTAGCGCCGACGCAGACCGTCATCGGGTCAATCCCCACTGTCGACAACGGCGATGACGTCGGTCAGGGTGCGGCCTGGGGAACCGGCAGCGCTGACGGCGGCGGCCTTGTCCAGGTGCCGATCGCTGTCCTCGCCTCGCTTACCAACAGCGGTGCTGGCGGCGCCGGCGGCAATCCGACCTCGAGTGGCGATCAGAGCAGCACGAGCGGCGGTAACACCGCAAGCGTAGACGCGAGCACCACTGCCACGCAGACGACGACGTTGCTCGCCGACCAAGGTGCGACGATCATCTCGGGCATGGGCGGTGCCGGCGGCAGCGGCAATGCGGCCCTCGGTGGCGATATTTCCGCCGCTCTGGTTCATTCGAACCCGATCTCGGAAACCACCACGACGACCACCACCACGGCGGTCTCGAATGTTCTCGACAATTTCGACAACACCTTAGGCAACATCAGCGACATCGGTATCTGAGTCGCTCGACAAGGATCGCCGGCCATGGCCGGCGATCCTCCTTTCACCTGTGTCGCGGCGTGCAAGAACGCTACGGGACCTTTGAGTTGCATTTGGCCACGGATCGAGCCCGAGCAAAAGAAGCCTGAAGCAGCCAAGCCGACCGCATCAGCATCGATCATGCCGATCCGATCGAGATCCGATAATGACGACGAATCCGACAGGGGCGCAGCATCTTCCAACCCATCTGGTCCTGGCTCTCAAGGCCTGCACGGGAGCCTTCCTGCTGGTCTTTCTCTATAGCTGCGCCTATAACCTGTTCCTGCTGGCTCCCTCCATTTACCTGTTGCAGATTTACGATCGCGTCCTGTCGAGCCGCAGCGCCGACACGCTGCTCATGCTGACGCTCATCATCGCGGCAGCGGTGTTGGTCGGCTCGATTCTGGATATCGTGCGGCGCGCCGCGCTGTCGCGGATCGGCAGCTGGCTCGATCACCGCTTGCGGCCCGTCGTGCTGACGGCCTGCTTCGAATATGGAGCCCATACCGAAGCGGGCCTCGCCAACGACTGCTACCGGGACCTATCGATCCTGCGCCAGTTTCTCGACGCACCGGCCAGCTCGCTGCTTTTCGACGTTCCCTGGGCGCCAATCTTTCTGCTGCTTCTGTTCCTGGTCCATCCGTTGCTCGGAACCATCGGGCTATTCACCGCGCTCACCTTGCTGCTGCTCGCCATCGCGACGGAATTCTCGACCCGGCAGCCATTGATGAAAGCCAACCTGGCGCTCTCCCGCAGCCACATGCGTTTCGCAACTGCATTGCGGTATATCCAAGTCATCCGCGCGATGAATATGCAAAACGGCGCCGCCCAACTCGTCTATCGCGACGCAGAGACCGCACGACAAGCGCAAGACGAAGCGATGAAGCGCACCGAAACCATTCTCGGGCTCTCGAAATCGGTGCGCATGCTGGCGCAGATCCTGATGATGGGGTCCGCAGCCTGGCTCGTCCTGGAGGAAAGCGGAAACCCCGGCATCATCTTCGTCTCCAGCCTGCTTCTCGGTCGCGGGCTTGCCCCGATCGAGGGCGCGATCGGCGGGTGGCGCGCCGTGGCCTTCGCCTATGCCGCATTCAATCGCATCAACGCGATGCTGATATCGATCGCGTCGCAGGAGAGCGCACGCACGATACCGATGCCCGAAGCGGGTGGGCTCGTGCTCGACCGCGTCGGTTACATGCTTCCTTCGGGCAACCGTCAGATACTGAATGCCGTTACTTTGCGGCTGGCACCGGGCGATTGTCTTGCGCTGATCGGTCCATCCGGTTCCGGAAAGTCGACGCTTGGCCGCATCATTGCGGGGGTTCAGCCGACGACCTGCGGCAGCGCCCTGCTCGGCGGCGTTGATATTGCCACCCTCCGGCTCGGCGGCGGCATGCGTCATGTCGGCTACCTGCCGCAGGACATCGAACTCTTCGGCGGCGCGGTGAAGGACGTCGTCGGCCGGCTCGACGGAACCGACGTCGGCAAGGTCATCGAAGCGGCAAAGCTTGTCGGGCTGCACGATGCGATCATGCAACTGCCGCAGGGCTACGAGACGGATGTCGGTGATGGCGGCGCGACCCTGCTTCGGGCCCAACGCCAGCAGCTTGGACTGGCGCGCGCGGTTTACGGCAATCCCGCCCTCGTCGTCCTCGACGATCCCAATTCCAGTCTGGACTATGACGGCGAACGCCGATTGTTTGCAGCAATCGCCCGCATGCGCGCCATGGGGATGATGATCATCATCATCACGCACCGCATGGGCATTCTCCCGGTGACCAACAAGATCGCGATCATGCGCAATGGCACGATCGAAGCCTTCGGCGACAGCGACTGGGTCTTCGATACCTATCTGCAGCCACCGGCCCGAGCGGGCACCTGAGGAGGGAGGCGAGAAAACGATGGAGCTCATCAAATCCGACCTGACCCGACGCGGACCGGAAATCGATGGCTACGCCTGCGACGCCAAAGGGATAGCCGGGCCCCAGCCCTCCACAGCGGTCTCCACACGCCTTCCGGTGACGCTTGCCGAAGCCTCGCCGATGTCGCGGCTGCGCCATGTGGCATGGACGGGAAACCTGCTTATCGGCGTCTTCGTCTTTGGTCTGGGGATCTGGTCGGTTCTCGCCCCGCTCAGCAGCGCCGCGATCGCGTCCGGCGTCGTCGAGACCGAGGCGAACCGCAAGACCATCCAGCATCTCGAAGGCGGGATCGTCAGGCGGATCCTTGTTCGCAACGGCGATGCCGTGTCCGCCGGCCAGGTGCTGATCAAGCTCGACGATACGAAGCCGCGTTCGGAACGGGACAGCCTTCGCGGCCAACTTTGGGATGCCGAGGCGCGACAGGCGCGGCTCACCGCCGAGCAGAACGGTTGGGATCACGTCGCCTTCCCCCCCGATCTCATGGAGCAAGCCGGCAACTACCGGGTGATCCACGACATTCTCGACGGTCAGCAGAATATATTCGATGCCCGTCGCCAGGTGATGCAGTCCGACATCGTGATCACGCAGCAGAAGATCAAGGAAGTGCTGGAGGAAGTCGCCGGACTGAGCGCCCAGAAGGCGTCCCTGATGGAGAGGAGTGCCATTTCACGCCAGGAGCTTGAGACGGTTTCGGCGCTCACCGCGAAGGGTCTCGAACGCAAGAGCCGGGTTCTCATCCTGGCGCGGGAAAGGGCCGACATCGGCGGTCAGATCGGCGAAGTCTCCGCGCGCATATCCCGCGCCCACCAGGTCATCAGCGAGTCACAGTCCTATATCGTCAAGCTGCGCAGCGACCGGCTGAATGAAGTCGCGCTCACGCTGCGCGATACGGAAAACCAGCTGGCGCAGTTGCGTGAGCGTTTGAACGCCATCGATGATCAATTGGCGAGAACCGAGATCAGGGCGCCCGACGACGGAGTGATCATGGATCTGCGTGTTCATACGACAGGCGGCGTCATCGGCGCCGGAGAGCCGCTGGCCGACCTCGTGCCGGACGCCGGCGCACTGGTCGTCGCGGCGCGGGTGAAGCCGGAGGATATCGCCCAGGTCCATGCCGGGCTCGAGGCACAGGTTCATCTCATTCCTTACAACCAGCGGCGGGTTCCGCTGTTGAAGGGCACGGTCGCCTATGTGTCCGCCGATCATCTGGTCGACCGGCAAACCGGCCACACCTACTACGCGGCAACGATCCGCGTTACCGATGAGAGGCTAGGCCATATGCCGGGCGTGGAGATGGTACCGGGCATGCCGGTGCGGGCCATGATAGAGACCGGTACGAGCAGCGTGGCGCTTTACGCGCTGCGTCCGTTGCTTGACAGTTTCAACACCGCATTTCGCGAGAACTGAGGCGTGCCGCGCGGAACACCGTGGGCGTACCACATGGGCTCTGTTATCCGGCCCCGCGATCACATGTGCCAGTCGGTTCCCGGAAGGACAGCCGCAATGGGCAAACGTAAGTTCAATGACGACGAAGTCCTGGAGATCCTCAAGGAGCATCAGTACGGTGCGACCGTCGCCGATGTCTGCCACCGGCATGGCATCAGCCAGCCGACTTTCTATCGCTGGCAATCGCTGCAAAGCAGGGGCCCCAACTTCGATGCGGAGCGCGTAAAGGCGCTCGAACTGGAAAATCAGAAGCTCAAGAAGCTACTGGCCGAAGCCATGCTGACGGCCGCAACGCTCAGCGAGATGCTCGAAAAGACATCACGTTGACGACGCTGCTGCCGTTGGTGGCGACGCCATGACCGTTGCCGGCGGTTCCCCGGTCTGCAAGCAAGGCGACGACCTCGGTGCGGTTCTGCACCTGCAATTTGCGCATGATGTGCTGCAGATGCATTTTCACCGTATGGTCGGAAAGATTGAGCTTTCCAGCGATCACTTTGTTCGAAGAGCCGCATCGCAACTCCGCGAGCACATCCGCCTCGCGCGGCGTGAAGTCGGCGAGCGCAAACTCGCTTCGATAAGCGCTGATCGGCACCCTTTCGCTATGACGAGCGGCAGCCGTACAATCGGTGAGCGCGGCAAGCGGGTCTGGACAGAAGACGCCGCCGGCAAGGACCAGCCGCAAGCCGGCAAGCGCAAGCTCGATCCGCAAGGACGTCGTGAAGAAGCCGCGAACTCCAAGCTTGAGGACATCGGCAGCGGTCGTCCTGTCGTCCGTGTCCGAGAGCACCGCAACCGGCACGTCCGGAAAGCGCTTGCGGATTTCCGCAAGCTCATCATGCAAGTTGCACCCGCCGTCGTTGCGAGCGCTCAGGTCCAGCACGATTAAACGCACGTCGTAGCCGAGCGCCTGGTCCAGGCTGTCGGTCGAGACCATATCGATAAAATTCCAACCGGAGAGTTCGTATTCGAGAACGGCAACGATGACGCTGCGCACCAGCGTCTGGTGTTCTATCACAATCCCGGTCGGCGTACGGTCCTTGCGGCACGGCGTTCCTGAACTGATGGACATGCGTCACCCCCAGGATTCGTTCGCGACAAGTTGCGGTGCCTAAAATATTTCCGTTCTGATAGTCTGTCATGAGAAAATCAGAATTAATCCGATCGGGCTGCATCAGCAACAGATTGAAAATACTATATATTTCTCGAAGCGCCGATAAAGCTTGTAACATATATTGAGCAGCGAGCCTGAGAACCTCTCGGAAAGAAGGCAGCAACGCGCAACCCTCAGTCAACATTCACGCGCGCACGCACGCGGGCCGCGTACAATTGTTTGAGCAAAAGCGCTTTGAGTCTCCAGTCGGCCTGACGATTGTCGATATCTTTAAAAACCGAAGGACTGTTGCGTCGGTTCGGGCGCCTGCCCCACATGTATGCCTTCCAGCTCCAGCATGCGGGTCTTGGTGGTGGAACCGCCAGGCGCCGAGAACCCACCGATCTTGCCGCCGGNCGGCAAGCACCCGGTGACAGGGGATGATCAGGGACACCGGGTTCTTGGCCATCGCCTGACCGACGTCGCGCGCGACTTCCGGGCCTGCGCCCAGTTCCTTTGCCAGCGCGCCATAGGTGGTCGTCTGCCCCCAGCGCAGCTCGCGGGTCGCAGCATAGATGCGCCGGAAAAGCTCATCCTGCCCTTCCAGATCGACCGCAAAGCCTGTGAAGTCGACCTCCTTGCCATCGAAGTAGCGTTGAACGGCCTCCACTGCCTCCCGGATTTCGGGTGTCGGCTGGGAAGCCTCGGCGGCCGACAGACGCCGCAACAGCAGCCGCTCGGTTGCCTGTGCCGCCGGGGTCGGCAGTTGGAATCGCGTGATACCCACATCGTTCCAGGCGATGCCGCAGAAGCCGGCCGCAGTCTCGAAGATGAAATAGCGATGTCCTGCCTGGCCCATCCGTATAGCCTCCCTGTGTCTCTACTATCAAAATCGTGCCGGAGAGCTGCGAATTCAACCCGTTTCCTGCCTCGGTGGCCGCCGCTTACTGGCTGCTTAATATCAAGCGCAGGTCGAGAGCGCAGCCATTTGCGAAAGCTTTACGGTTGTCGGGCAAGGTTCCGCACCAACATCAGGAGACGACGGTGGACATCCTGCATACCCCGACGATCATGCTCAGTTCGTTCGCGACGCTGGTGGTCTTCGCCGTTTTTTTCGGCCTTGCCTGGCGGCAGGAACGCAAGAGCCTCGAACTGCTTCTGTGGTCCTCGGCCTTCTCCATCGGCGCGGTCGGCTTCGTCCTGCTGACGCTGCGCGGTGATGGCTACAACTTTGTTACCATCTCGCTCGGCAATGCGCTTGCGGTGCTGGCGCTCGCGATGATCTGGCTTGGCCTGCGCGCTTTCGACAATCAGCCGCTGAAGATCGCCTCTGCGCTTTTCGGACCGATCCTCTGGATCGCTGTGACTTACTTCTCCGATTTCTTCCGTGAAAGCGTCACGAGCAGGATCGTTCTCTACTCGGTCCTGATCTTCGCCTATTCGGCCTTGATCGCGCTTGAGATCTTCCGGTCCGACAACTTCCGCAGGCTTCCGAGTTCCTACATCGTCGCCTTCGTCTTCGCCACGCACGGCGTGCTTTATCTCGCGCGCATTCCACTGATCGTGTTGTGGCCGCTCGCCGGCAACACGGCGGCGGGAACGGCACAGCCGCTCTGGTATCAACTTCTGACCTTCGAGCTGTTTCTTCACAGCCTCGCCGGCGGCTTCGCCTTCTTCGCCCTGGTGAAGGAACGAACGCAGCAACGCTACAAACTCGCCTCCGAAACCGACGCATTAACGGGCGTGCCGAACCGTCGCGCTTTCCTCGCGCGGCTTGACGCCCATCTCACCGCAGGCTCGGTGAAAGGGGCGCTACTCTATCTCGACATCGACCACTTCAAGGCCATCAACGATCGTTTTGGGCATGCGGCCGGCGACCAGGTGCTGATCGAATTTGCCGATATCATCTCCAAGGCTGTGCCCGATGACGCTTTCATCGCACGGATCGGCGGAGAGGAATTCTCCGCCTGCCTGCCCCACGCGGACCGTCCGGGCGCGATCGCCATTGCCGAGCGTATCCGCGCCTCGCTCGAAGCGCGCCGGCTTGGCACGGCCAAGGGCGTCCTGTCTGCGACCGTCAGCATCGGCGTCGCCTTCGCCGATGGCCATGAGGATTCGCATGCGCTCATTTCGGCCGCCGATGCGGCGCTCTATGCGGCGAAGACAACCGGCCGAAACGCCGTGTGGTCGATGGATATAACCGGTGTGCCTCGGTTCTCCGCCGGGCCTGCCACCGGCGGCACTCCAGCGGCGGCGCTGTTTTCGCTGAAATCCTCAAGGGGCGGCTCAGCGCCGAGATCGCCGAACCTCTCCTGATTTTCCGCGTCGTGCGTACCGCACCATGAAGACGGGACCGGCCGCATCGGTTTGACACTGTTTACACAGCAGAAAAATAGGGATATTTGTTATCCTTAATAGATGCGCATTGGCATCCGCCGGACGAAGACATGATCCTCAAAAGCCAAGTCGAATGGGCGTTGCATTGTTGTGCCATTCTCGCCGGCCTGCCTGAAGGCAGCTATCTCTCAACCAAGGCGCTGGCGGAGTTCCACGGGCTGCCCAAGGAGTATCTGTCGAAGGCGCTGCAGAGCCTTTCGCAGGCCGGTCTCGTCCACACGACCCTCGGTCCATCGGGCGGATACCGGCTGGCAAAAGCGCCGGCCGAGCTGACCTTTCTCGAAATCGTCGAGGCGGTCGAAGGCAGATCGAGAACCTTCGTCTGCACCAATATCAGGGCCAACAATCCCTGTCGCGCACCCGGCTACTGCGAAGAGACGCCGTGCGCGGTGGCGCGCATTATGTGGGAGGCCGACGAAGCCTGGCGCGACAAGCTGCGCAGCGTGCGCCTATCCGACCTGATCGAGATCCTCTCGCAGGAAATTCCCTCGGATCTCTGGAAACGGAGTTTCGCGTGGGTTCTAGAGCGCGCCGGTTGAGCGAAACCCGGCGTCTGTGCCTGAAGGCGGCACGTAGAAATAGGCCTGAGCCGGCGGCGCAAGCGAGAGACCCTCGAGACGGCATTGCTCATGAACGCGGTCGATCACCTCGTTGCGTGCCGGCGTCCGCTCAGCCGGGTTCTTGACGCGGAACTGCAGCTCGACCTCGACGGCCACGGCGTCGATCGCCTTGAGGGAGACGACCGGCGGCGGCTCGCGCACGATCAGGCCGCACCCTTGCAGAGCTCTCTGCATCGTTTCTTCGATCCGGCGTGGCGGATGATCCGCGGCAAGACGGATCGACAAAGCGATCTGGTGCGTCTCGTCCGGACGGCTGAGATTGGTGAGCCCGACCTTGGCGAGCGCGCTGTTGGGCAGCACGACGACATTGTGCGCTCCGGTGAGCAGAAAGGTGGAGCGCCAGTTGTTCTCGATGACACGGCCTTCGGTGCCGTCGCCAAGCACGATCCAGTCGCCGATGGCAAAGGGCCGCCCCAGTATCAGCGCGATACCCGAGAACACGTCGCCGAGCGTATTTTGAAGCGCGAGACCGAAGATGATGGCAACCACCCCGGAGGTCGCAACCAGCGTGCCGATCGGCGCCCGGAAGACAAAGCCCAGTATCGACAGTGCGACGCCGAGATAGACAATGGCGACGATGAGGTCCTGCAACAGGCGGGCCTCCTGCGGCCGCCTTTCAAGGACGATGTAGAGACGCACGAAGCCGATAAGCGACCAGGCGAGGTGCGTCCACCACAGCACCCGCGCCGACGTCGCCAGGAAGGCGAGCGCTCCCTGAAGATGCTGATCGTCGCTCCGATGCGGCATGATCCCGGAAAGGAGGAGAACCGTCGTCATCATGCAGAAGAAGAGGATCTGGACAATCAGCCTGGCGAGCGGGCGACGGCGCCCCTGCACATGCCAGACAACAATGCCGGTGATGCCGAGAAGATTGATCAGCACGAGCGGCAACGGCAATTGGTCGGCGAACATGGCAGGCTCCAACGATTGCAGGCAAATTGCAGGACCGGGCGCTTGTGCAGCCGGTCCTGCAGGATCATTTCATCGGATAGGTCAGTTCCTTTTCGGCGGTATCGACGACGAAGACCGCGAGCAGCTTGGCGGGCTCTGTCTCGCTGCCGTTGGCGCTGACGCCGTGACGGTCGCCGGGCATTTCCGAAAAGTTCTCGCCGGCCTTGTAGACCTTGACCGGTCCATCATTGACCTGGCTTCGGATCGAGCCTTCCAGCACCGTCGCATAGATGAAAGCGGTGCTTGGATGGGTATGCGCCTCCGAAGAGCCGCCGGGCCCATATTCCACAAGAACGCCCTTGATGCTCTTGCCCGGCACGTTCGGCAACTCGTGCTCATAGACCAGGGTGACCTTGGCAGCGTCGCCGGCAGCGGCCGTGCCGAACAATGCGGCGGTGACCGCAGTGGCGGTGATGAGAGACTTGATCATGTCGGAAGTCCTTTCAGGGGGCTGGGGGTGCGCCGCCGGCGCAGCCGTATGTGCTCACTTACGGGGAGCCGTGGCGAACCATTCTTCGAAGGTGATCCGGCCGAGGCGGGGATTGTTGTCGGAGACCAGCGAGCCGTCTTGCAGCAGCGCGCCGAAGTAGCGAGCCTCCCGATCGGCCTCGACCTTGCGGTTGTCGCCGCTTGCCTTGAGGTAGCGGGCGACGAGATCGCTGAGGCGTGAGCGCTCCGGTCCGGCAATCTCGATCGTGCCGTTGACCGGGGCGGCAAGCGCGACCGCGGCCATGGCATCGGCGACGTCATCGGACGCGATCGGCTGCACATAGGCCGGCGAGAGGTGCACGGTGTCGCCGACAGTCCCGGATTGGGCGATGCCGCCCAAAAACTCCATGAATTGGGTCGAATGCACGATCGTATAGGGGATACCGCCGGCCTTGATCAGTTTCTCCTGGGCGAGCTTGCCGCGGAAATAGCCGCTTTCCTGCAGACGCTCGGTCCCGACGACCGAAAGCGCGATATGGTGTTTGACGCCGGCAGCCTTTTCCGCCGCAAGCAGGTTGCGGCCGGAGGTCTCGAAGAACTCGAGCACCGCCTTGTCCTCGAAGGAGGGCGAGTTGGCGAGGTCGATGACCACCTCGCAACCGGAAAGCGCCTCGGCGAGACCTTCGCCGGTGATGGTGTTGACGCCCGTATTCGGAGAGGCGGCAACCACCTCATGGCCTTGCTTGCGCAGGCGTTCGACCGTCTTGGAGCCGATCAGGCCCGTTCCGCCGATAATGACGATTTTCATGAGATCCTCCAATCGTTGCGGCGACTGGCCGCGTTGTTCGATCACTCAGGAACAGGGTTTAGTTCAGTCCTGCCTTGTCGAGGCCATAGAGCTTGTCGGCCGAGCCCGGCACGGCCTTGAAGGCGACACTGACGCGGTTCCAGGCATTGATGACCATGATGGAGAAGGTGAGATCGGAGATCTCCTTCTCCGAAAGCTGGCCGCGTACACGCTCGTAAAGTTCGTCCGGAATGCCGCCTTCGGGCAGTTTCGTAACCGCCTCGGCCCAGGCAAGCGCTGCGCGTTCGCGCGGGATGAAGAGGTTCGATTCACGCCAGATCGCGACGTGGTAGAGACGCAGTTCGCTCTCGCCGTGAATCTTTGCCTCCTTCACATGCATGTCAACGCAGAAGGCGCAGCCATTGATCTGCGAGGCCCTTATGTTCACGAGGTCGCGGATCTTCTGTTCGATGACGCTGTCCCTCAGGCTGAGGCTGAGGTCGGAGATTTTCTTGAAGAACTCGGGGGAATGCTGTGCGTAGTTCAGGCGCTGTGTCATGGGTTCGCTCCACAATTAAGGACATTTGTTATCCTTATGGATACAAGATATCCGTAATTACTGGACAGTAAAGCGCAACGGTCATACACTCGGCGCATAAGGCTTATGCCGAAACGTTTGAGGGACCGGATGGATATTGTCTCAGCGCTGAGAGCCTTCCTGCGCGTGGCGGAGACGGGCTCGTTTTCCGCCGCAGCACTCGATCTCAACCTGACGCAGCCGGCGGTCTCGCGGCAGGTATCGGCTCTCGAGGAGCACCTGAACACGCGCCTTCTTCACCGGACGACGAGCGCATTGGCGCTTACCGCCGAGGGCGAGCACATGATCCCGATGGCGCTCCGGGTAGTGGAAGCGGTCGACGCCCTGAACGAAGCCTCGTCTGCCGAGACTGCCTTGGTCTCCGGTCGTGTCCGGCTCACCCTGCCCGCACCCCTCGGCCTTTATGTCAGCGATCGGCTCGCCGCCTTTCTCGAGCGGCATCCCAGCCTGTCGGTCGAGTTGATCTTCCGGGAAGAGCCGTCGGATCTGGTCGGCGAAGGCATTGATCTCGAAGTGCGCCTCGGTCCGGTGTCGGACAGCAGCCTGATGTGCCGGCGCATCGGCTGGACGACCGCCTTCCTCGTTGCCGCACCGAGCTACCTTGAACAGCGGGGTGCGCTCAGGACGCCCGATGATATCAGCGGCCACGAATGTATCTGCTACAGTCGCGCCGGTGACGGACGCTCCTGGTCCTTTTCCGATGGATCCGACGACATCTTCGTGCGCATCGCCCCGCGTCTCGTCGCCAACAATGCGGTGGCCGTGCACCGTGCGGTGCTTGCGGGAAGCGGCCTGGCGATCCTGTCGCACATCCTCGCCTGCCCCGACATCGAAGCTGGCAGGCTGGTGAACCTGATGCCGGACTTTCCGCCAGCGCGGCTGCCGATCAGCGTCGTCTATCCGTCGCGCCGGAACATGCCGCTGCGTGTGCGAACCGTTCTCGATTTTCTTGTCGAGGCAGTGAAGGAAGATCCGTTGATGGCGTCCGCCTCCTCCTAACAGCGGAACGCCGCTCAGCGTTGTCCGGTCGTTGCGCGCAACGGGAGTCCGTTGAAGGCCTTGATCTCCTTCAGCACGAAGGTCGTCTGCATTTCCTTGATGCACGGCAGCCGCCGCACCACTTTCATGGCAAAATCCGAATAGGAATCGAGGTCGGATGAAACGACCTGCAGAAGGAAGTCCGCGTCGCCGGCTATGCTGTAGCAGGCGACAACGCTGTCGAGCTTCATCACTTCATCGGCGAAAGCATCGGCTTCCGCCTCCGTATGGCTGTCGATCTTCACCCGGATGAAGGCGAGCACTCCCAAGTCGATTTCCTTCCGGTTCAGGACAGCCATATAGCCCTGAATGACGCCATCATCCTCAAGCTGGCGCACGCGCCGCCAGCAGGGCGAGGTCGACATGCCCACCTCCTCCGAAAGCGCCTGGTTGCTCAGGCGCCCGTCATTCTGCAGCGCGGTCAAAATCTTCACATCGGCGGGCGTCAAGATCGCAGGCATGTCCTACCTCATTCTTTGTCAATGCAGGTAGAACCTACCGCATATTCGTAAATCTCCGCAACATCCGAAAGAACTTACCTCAAGGCCTGCTCTATTCTCCCCGTCGACAAACAGAGAGGAATAGACCACCGTGCTTCAGGACATCCGCCTCGCCATTATCGTCAATCCGGAGCTGCCGCCGGGTCATCTCGCCAACACCATCGCGGCGATTTCCATCGGCATCGGCGCGGCCATGCCCGTTCTTGGCAATCAGCACCTTACCGACAGCAATCAAAATACGATCGACATCAGCTCCAACCGACCCATCCCGATCCTGCAGGCCGACAATAGGACGATCGGCGCGTTGCTCCTGAAGGCGCTGCCGAAAGAGGAAGACCGCATCATCGTGCCGTTTCCGGCTTTTGCGCGCTCTCTGCACAGCTATGCGGACTACGAAACGCAATTCCCCGTGCGTGATCTCTCGGAGGAAACGATCGACGGCATTGGCCTGGCCGGTGCCTCCAAGTGGGTCAAATCGCTGACGGGATCCCTGAAATTGCTGCGATGAAGCGAAAGTCCCGCAACGGCGCGGAAGGCACTAACCTCACCTCCTTGTCCAGCATGTACATTTTTTTCATCGCGACCAGACCAATGGCGGAATTGGTGGCGACACATCCGCAACACTTCCGCCCATTCGACCGAAAGGACATAGCTTTCCGGCTTGGCGACTTTTTCTAGCCTTGACGACTCCTGTCGTGCGCGACAAGCTCTGAAAACGATTTTCAGAATATCAGAATATCATCATAGACCACATCACCCCGGCCGCCGCTGCCGTGGTTGATCGCGCGATGCGATACCTGTTGGGGACCAATGCGCATGACCAATCAACGTCTCATCATGCTGATCTTCTTCCTTCAGCCGATCGCCTTCGGCGCTTGGCTGCCGCGCATCCCCGATGTGCAGCAAAGGCTTGGCCTCGGACCGGCGGAACTGGCAATCGCATTGCTCGGAATGCCCGTCGGCATTCTCTTGACGCTGCCGTTTGCCGGACGCCTGGTCGCCCGGGTCGGCGGTCGCGCCACCATCCTCTACGGCTTCATTGTGTTTCTGGCGCTCGTCTGGCTGCCGACATGGGCCTCGAATATCGAGATCCTCTTCGTGACGCTCGCCATCGTCGGTGCGGCCCTGACGACGCTCGAGCTCGGCCTCAACATCGAGGCGGATGCGATCGAGAAGCACTCCGGACAGTTGATCATGAGCACCTGTCACGGCTTCTGGAGCCTCGGCATCATGACCGGCAGCCTGATCGGCGTCGGTTTCGCCGCGGTCCATGTTGCGCCGGAATGGGCAGTGCCGCTGGCGGCCGCGGTCATGTTGCCGATCAGCGTCTTTTTCGCCAGAATGCTGCCGCTCCTCCAAACCGGCGAGGCCGCGGCTGCGGAGGCGGCGCCGTCCAGGCGACGGCTGCCGAGCTTTGCGCTTCTCGGCGTCTGCTTCTTCGTCTTCGGCATCACCATGACCGAAGGCGCTGTGGCAGACTGGTCGGCCGTTTTCCTGCGCGATGTCTTCGGGCTCTCCAGCGCCAGCGCCGGCTTCGGCTATTCGATCTTCGCCTTCATGGTGGCAGCCGGCCGTTTTGCCGGTGACCGGCTGAAGGCGAGTTATGGTCCGGTGGCGGTTGCGCGCGCCTGTGGCATCGCCAGCATTGCCGGGCTGCTTCTGGTCGTTGCAAGCCCCGCCGCCTGGGCAGCGCTGCTCGGCTTTGCCGCCATGGGCTTCGGGGTGTCTGTCGGCTTCCCGCTCGCCGTCACGGCGGCCGCCGACCAGAAGGACCGACCGGCCGCAGCCAGCGTCGCCATCCTGTCCTTCATCGCTCTGCTCGGCTTCCTGCTCGGACCACCACTGATCGGCCTGATCGCCGAGCACAGCGACATGCGCTTCGGCCTCGGCGTGCTCGTGCCCTTCCTCGCCGTCAGCCTGCTTTTGACCGGCCGTTTGAAGCCGGCCAACCGCGCGAGCGCGCAGGACGCCCAGCAAGCCGCGAGCCGCGCGTAACAGCCAAGGCGATAGATCCATGGAACCGTGAAAACCCCGGCCGATTTTCGGCCGGGGTTTTCGTCGTTTATCGGCAGACGTGGCTTACTTGCGCGCCGCCATCGTGTTGTAGCTGGTGATGAGGTTGCGGTAGTCGGGAATGTGGTTCGAGAACAGCGTGCCAAGCCCCTCGATATCGTTGCGCCAATCGCGGTGCAATTCGCAGGCAACGCCGAACCAGGTCATTAGCTGAACGCCGGCGGCGGTCATGCGCGACAAGGCGGAATCCCTGGTCACCTCATTGAACGTGCCGGAAGCGTCGGCGACCACGAAAACCTCGAAGCCTTCCTCGATCGCCGAAAGCGCCGGAAACGCCACGCAGACCTCGGTCACCACGCCGGCAATCAAGAGCTGCTTCTTGCCGGTCGCCTTCACCGCCCTGACGAAATCCTCATTGTCCCAGGCGTTGATCTGGCCCGGACGGGGAATGAAGGGCGCATCGGGAAACAGTTTCTTCAGTTCAGGCACCAGCGGGCCATTCGGACCATCTTCAAAGCTGGTCGTCAGGACCGTCGGCAGCTTGAAGTATTTGGCGAGGTCGCCGAGCGCCAGGACATTGTTCTTGAACTTGTCCGGATCGAAATCGCGCACCAGCGACAGGAGGCCGGTCTGATGGTCGACGAACAGGACGGCAACATCATCCTTGTTGAGACGTACGTAGGGCTTGGTCATCGGAAGTCCTTTCTTTCGTTTAGTTCCATCACGGCCGGCAGCGTCCTTGTTGCTGTCTGATCCGCTGTGATTGAACGTAGGCTACTTCAGGACCACGCATGCAAAAAGATTGTGGAATCCGACGCAGTGTCCTATCAATAGAACGATGCAAGACCTGAACGACCTCTATTATTTCGTGCAAGTCGTCGAGCATGGCGGTTTTGCGGCAGCGGCACGGGCGACGGGAACGCAAAAATCCCGACTGAGCCGGCGCATCGCGATGCTGGAGGACCGGATCGGCGTCCGGCTGATCCAACGCTCGCCGCGCCGGTTCTTTGTCACCGATGTCGGCCGCGAATATTACCAGCGGTGCGTCGCCGTGTTAATCGAAGCCGAAGCGGCAGATGCCTTTATCGCACAGCAGCAGGGAGAACCTCAGGGGACTATCCGGGTGAGCTGCCCGACGGCGCTGATCTCCTTCCAATTCGGCAGGCTTTTCGCCCGGTTCATGACCGCGCATCCGAAAATCAGCCTGCAGCTCGAAAGCACCAACCGCCGCGTGGACGTGATCGCCGAGGGTTTCGACGTCTCGTTCCGAGTCCGGTTTCCGCCGCTGGAAAGAAGCGAGCTGGTCATGCGCAAGCTCGACGACAGCTCGCAATATCTCGTTGCCAAGCCGGGGTTCCTGAAGGAACCGGTCCAGACGCCCGAGCAACTGACGGGGCTCGCAAGCCTTGCCTGGACTTCGGCCACACACGCTTACGAATGGCGGTTGGAAAGTGCCACGGGAGAGCAGGCGGTCGTCCGGCACGAGCCACGCTTCCTGACGGACGATATGGCAGCGCTGCGCGAAGCGGTGCTCGACGGAGCCGGAATCGTGCAATTGCCGACGATGATGATCTGGAAGGACCTGGCGGCCGGAACCCTGGTGCCGGTGCTGCCGCAATGGCGGCCTGCATCCGGCATCGTGCACGCCGTCTTTCCCTCAAGGCGCGGGCTTCTGCCGTCGGTTCGCACCTTCATCGACTTTCTCGCCCAGGAATGCGCTGCCGATCGCCTGACGGTGAACGAGAGTCTGGCATAACCGACGAACACCACCCATATGAGCGTTTAGTGCGTCTCGAAGGCACCTCTTCGCCTTCGATCCGCAGACCCATGCGCAGGGCGCATAGTAGCCATTCCTTGCATCCCGCGCCGCTTTTCACGATCTTAATGATGAAGCCGCGTTCGACGCCGGCTCCCTTCAGCACTCCATCCCAGTCGTAGACTTTTCCCCCGGCCACTGGCCGGCGCGGCCAATTCCGGCTTGAACAATAGGGAAGGTAATCATGCAGACTTCTGCCAAGACGCTTGACGCCAAGACACTGGACAAGATGACGCTCCACGAGCGCTCGGACATGATGGCGCTCGTCGCAGACGCACTCGAAGCAACGGCCGAGAAGGCCTACGAGATCGGCGATGACCGGTTTGCAGAGAATTCGATCAGCCTCGCCAACATCATCATCAGCTGTGCTGACGACCTGGTCGTTGGCGATCTGCCGGCGGCCGAACTTCTGTTGCAGCAGGGTATCGCGTTGATCAGCCTGTTTCAGGGCGAGCCCCGAGAGTTCACCTTGCACTAAAGCTTACGACCACGGCCGGCGATCAGCCGGCCGTTGCCACTTTGCACCGGTCGATGATGATTATCCTCGACCGGCCGCGGCGGCTGCTCAGCGGGCCATTAGGCGTCTCACGCGCCTTCGAGCGCGAGGTCGACCGCGGCCAGCGCATGAATCTCAGTCGTATCGAACACCGGAACCGGGCTGTCGGCCTGCGAAATCAACAGCATGATCTCGGTGCAGCCCATGATGATCGCTTCCGCGCCCGCATCGACCAGCCGCGCGATGACGCCGCGATAGGCGTCGCGCGAGCTGTCCTTGACGATGCCGGCGACGAGTTCTCGATAGATGATCTCGTGTACCTTGGCGCGGTCGTCCGCCTCCGGCACCAGCACCTCGAGACCAAACGTGTCCTTCAAACGGCCCTTGTAGAAATCCTGCTCCATGGTGAAGGCGGTTCCAAGCAGACCGACCTTGCGGAGACCTGCGGCCTTGATCTTCTCCGCCGTCGGGTCGGCGATGTGAAGCAGCGGAATGGAAACGGCTGCCGAAACGTCGGCTGCCATCTTGTGCATCGTGTTGGTGCAGATCATCAGGAAATCGGCGCCGCCGGCCTCCAGGCGACGCGCCGCCGCAATCATTTCCTCTGTCAGAGCCGGCCAGTCGCCATGATGCTGAAGCCGTTCGATTTCGCCGAAATCCATCGACCACATCAGCGACTTTGCCGAATGCACGCCGCCCAGGCGGCCGCGAACCGTCTCGTTGATGATGCGGTAGTACTCGGCCGAGCTCTCCCAGCTCATGCCGCCAATCAGGCCGATGACCTTCACTTTGCGCGCTCCATTTTCGAACCGGACTCTGAGCTAACAAATCGCGAGCCATCGCGATAGCTCCAGCGACCGCAAGCGCCCGGCGCAGAAGGCCATTGCGGGGCTCAACGCCGGTCTCCGACGAGCCCCTTTCCCGCCCCCATCAAAGGACTTTTCCGCAAAGCTGCGTGACGTGACGACGACAACCGATTGACATTTCCGGTTTCGTGGACTTTTATATTCCAAAATAAAGAACGATATAGCACAACTATGGAATAAGAGGAGGAGCAAATATGAAATCGACCAAACTTGCATTGCTAATCGGAACCGCGCTCGTGGCATCGGCAACCCTTGCCTTTGCCCAGGAAAAGGGTGGCGTCATCAATGTCGCGACGGTCGGCGAACCGCCGACGCTCGACCCGATGGCGTCGACCGCCGACCTCGTCGGCATCGTCTCGCAGCACATCTTCGAAACGCTCTACACCTTCGACAAGGACTGGAAGCCGACGCCGCTTCTGGCGAGCGCCCTTCCGGAGATCAGCGCTGACGGCAAGACCTACACGATCAAGCTGCGCTCCGGCGTCAGGTTCCATGATGGCACCGACCTCGATGCCAAGGACGTGGTCGCCTCGCTCGAGCGCTGGACGAAGGCCGCCTCGCGCGGCAAGCAGACCGCAACGACGATCTCGGGCATCGAGGCGGTCGACCCGCTGACGGTCAAGATCTCGCTCAACACCCCTTACGCGCCGCTCGTCTCGCTGCTCGCCTTCAACAATTCCGCGGCGATCGTGCTTCCGTCGGAAAAGCAGGCTGAACCGATGACCGATTTCGTCGGCACCGGCCCCTACCAGCTGAAGGAGCGCAAGGCGGACCAGTATATCCAGCTGACCCGCTACGACGCCTACACGTCGCCGGAAGGCGACGCCAACGGCTACGGCGGCGCCCGCCACCAGTATGCCGACGAAATCCGCTTCGTGCCGGTGCCGGACCCGAACACCCGCGTCGAGGCCGCCGTCTCCGGCCAGTATGACTATGTCGATTCGCTGCCGGTCGAATCCTTCGACCGCGTGAAGGGGTCCAGCGCCTCCGATCCTGTCATGCTGCAGCCCTTCGGCTGGCCGGTATTCGTGCTGAACTCCGGCAACGGCATGACCAAGAATGTCGATCTGCGCAAGGCGATCCGCGCCTCGCTCAGCATGGAAGACATGATGGCGGCCGCCTTCGGCACCACCGACTTCTATGCGCTCGATGCCGCACTTTATCCGTCGCAATTCACCTGGCGCACCGATGCCGGCACCGAAGGCGCCTACAACATCGCCGACCCGGAAAAGGCTGGCGAACTCTTGAAAGCCGCCGGCTACAAGGGAGAGCCGCTGCGCATCCTCACCAGCCGCCAGTACGAGTTCCACTACAAGATGGCGCAGGTCGCGGCCGAATATCTGAAGCTCGCCGGCTTCACCGTCGATCTGCAGGTGGTCGACTGGGCGACGCTCACCCAGCGCCGCGCCGACCCGACGCTTTGGGACATCTACATCACCCACAGCCCCTTCCTGCCGGAACCGGCGCTCATCGGCATGATGTCGACCAAGGCCCCCGGCAACTGGGATACCCCGGCGCGTGCCAAGGCGGTCGATGCCTTCAACGCCGAATCCGATCCGGCCAAGCGCGTGGCTCTCTGGGCCGATGTGCAGAAGGTGATCTTCGAAGAAGTGCCTTTCATCAAGATCGGCGACTTCAACGCGCTCTCGGCAAAGTCGAAGACGCTTGAAGGCGTGTCACCGGCGCCATGGCCGTATTTCTGGAACGCTTCGATCAAGAAGTAAGCTCCCACCCTCCCAGGGACTTCGGCGGACGCCCAGCCACTGGCCTGGCGTCCGCCGGAAGGGCGCGCCGTTGTTCATTCACACCAGTGGGCAAGGTGCACAGGAAAGGTTCGAGGCCACCATGTTACGCTACATATTCCAGCGGCTGATGGGCATGATCGTCGTCATGGCGATCGTCGTCACGATCGTCTTCGTCATCGTCCGCGTGACACCGGGCGACCCCGCTGCCGTCATGCTCGGCCCGGAGGCGACCCAGGAGGACATCGCTGAACTGCGCACCCGGCTCGGCCTCGACCAGTCGCTCGGCCTGCAATATGTCTACTATATCGGGCAGTTGCTTCAGGGTGACCTCGGCCAGTCGATCTTCCTCAACCAGCCGGTGACCTCGGCGCTTGCGGAACGCGCCGAGCCGACCTTCTTCCTGACGCTGTTCTCGATCGTGATCGCCTGCGCCATCGCGCTGCCGATCGGCATCTACGCCGCCTATAGGCGCGGCTCCTTCGTCGACCAGGCGGCAACGACCCTCGCCATGCTGGCGGCGAGCATACCGAGCTTCTGGCTCGGCCTGATCCTGATCCAGGTGTTTGCGGTGCGCTTTGGCTGGTTCCCGGTTTCCGGCTATGGCGGGCCCGGCTCCTCCTTTACCGAGCGCATGTATCACCTGACCTTGCCGGCGATCGCGCTCGGCGTCGTTTCCTCCGCGCTGATCCTGCGCTTCACTCGCGCTTCGATGCTCGATGTGCTCGGCGACGATTTCATCCGCACAGCCCGCGCCAAGGGCCTCGGCGAGCGCAAGGTGGTGATGAAACACGCGCTGAAGAATGCGCTGATCCCGATCCTGACGATCATTGGGCTGACGGCCGCGGTGCTGATCTCGGGCGCCGTCGTCACCGAAACCGTCTTCGGCCTGCCGGGCGTCGGCAACCTCGTCGTCTCCGCCGTGCTTCGCCGCGACTATCCTGTCATCCAGGGTGCCCTGCTGGTGATCGCCGCGCTCTATGTGCTGATCAATTTCGCGATCGATATGCTCTATCTCCTCGTTGATCCAAGGGTACGTTACTGATGGCTATCACCGTATCTGCCCCCTCCGAGAGCGAGGGCCGCAAGTTCATCCGCCGGCTGCTCAAGCGCAAGACCGTTGCCTTCGGCCTCATCGTGCTGACCGTCTTCGTGCTCTTGGCCGTCTTCGCGCCACTGATCGCGCCCTATGCGCCCGGCAAGCTGTCGATCGTCAACCGTCTGTCGCCGCCGAGCCTGCAATGGTTCTTCGGCACCGACGAATTCGGCCGTGACGTCTTTTCCCGCACCATCTATGCCGGCCGGCTGTCGCTCCTCGTCGGTGCGGCCGTCGTCACGCTCGCAACCGTGATCGGCGTCGTGCTCGGCCTGCTCGCCGGCTTCTTCCCGAAGCTCGACACACCGATCGCCCGCGTCATCGACGCGATGATGGCCTTCCCGGATATCCTGCTTGCGATCGCGCTCGTCGCCGCCCTCGGACCGTCGCTGACCACCGTCATCATCGCGCTCAGCATCGTCTATGCACCGAGGCTTGCCCGCGTGGTGCGCGCCTCGACGCTGGTGATCCGCGAGCTTCCCTATGTCGAGGCGGCGCGCGCGCTTGGAATCTCGACCCCGCACATCATGACGCGCCACGTGCTGCGCAACCTGCTCTCGCCCGTCCTGGTCCAGGGCACCTTCCTCTTTGCCCATGCGATGCTTGCCGAAGCCGGCCTCTCTTTCCTCGGCGTCGGCGTCAGCCCGGAAATTCCCACCTGGGGCACGATGATCGCCTCGGGTCGCCAATACATCGGCCAGGCCGACTGGGTGACGCTCTTCCCCGGCATCGCCATCGTGCTCTCGGTCCTGTCGCTGCAGATGGTCGGAGACGGCCTGCGCGACATGCTCGATCCCCGCCTCAGAAAGGACCTGTAAGTCATGACGAACGCAACCACCAGCGCAGGTCCGGTGCTGATCCGGCAGGTGAAATCCGTCGCCTTCGGCATGGCCGCAGCGGCCGAAACGATCGATATCCTCGTCGATGGCGAAGGCCGCATCGCAGCCCTCGGTCCTAACCTGGAGGCATCAGGCAGCGTGCGCCGCATCGAGGGCAATGGCGCCTGGATCTCGCCCGGTTGGATCGACCTGCATGCCCATGTCTGGCATGGTGGCACCGACATTTCCGTGCGCCCGCAGCTTTGCGGCATGGAGCGTGGGGTTACCACCATCGTCGACGCCGGATCGGCCGGCGAAGCCAATTTCCACGGCTTTCGCGAGTACATCATCGAGCCCTCGCGCGAGCGCATCAAGGCATTCCTCAATCTCGGTTCGATCGGTCTCGTCGCCTGCAACCGCGTCAGTGAACTCAGCGACATCCGCTCGATCGACATCGACCGCATCATCGCCTGCTACCAGGAAAACCGCGAGCACATCGTCGGGCTGAAGGTCCGCGCCAGCCATGTGATCACCGGCTCCTGGGGCGTGACGCCGGTCAAGCTCGGCAAGAAGATTGCCAAGATCCTGAAGATCCCAATGATGGTGCATGTCGGCGAGCCGCCGGCGCTTTACGACGAGGTGCTCGAAATCCTCGGTCCCGGCGACATCGTCACCCACTGCTTCAACGGCAAGGCCGGCTCCAGCATCATCGAGGACGAGGACCTGTTCGAGCTTGCAGAACGTTGCGCCGGCGAAGGCATCCGCCTCGACATCGGCCATGGCGGCGCCTCCTTCTCCTTCCGCGTCGCCGAAGTCGCGATCGCCCGCGGGCTCCTGCCTTTCTCGATCTCCACCGACGTACATCTGCGCAGCATGAACCAGTCCGTCTGGGATCTCGGCACCACCATGTCGAAGCTGCTCAGCGTCGGCATGCCCTTTGAAAAGGTGGTCGAGGCCGTGACCCAGGCGCCAGCCTCGGTGATCCGCCTGCCGATGGACAATCTCTTGAGCGTCGGCGCCCGCGCCGAGTTCACCCTCTTCGATCTCGTCGATAGCGAACTCAGGGTCTTCGATTCACTCGGTGCTGAGGCGCATCTCAACCGCCTCTTCGAGCCACGCTACGCGGTGATGGGCACCGAGGTGGTCGCGGCCAACCGCTATCAGCCGCCGCATATCGAGTGCCCCGATCACAGCCATGGTTACGGCTATCGCTGACTCGAGACGACAGAATACAGCAATGACAGGACATCGCGTGAACAGTCTGGACCAGAATAAAGACAGCCCTGCCGCCGCCTCGCCCTATCAACGGCTTCAGGCCCTCGGCATCAACCTGCCGCCGGCGCCGCCGCCGATCGCGAATTTCGTGACGCATGTGCGCGAAGGCAACATCCTCTACCTCTCAGGCCAGGGCCCGCGTGAAGTCGATGGCCATCTGCATGCCGGCAAGGTGGGCGCCGATGTCGATATCGACAGCGCCTATGATCACGCCCGGCTGACCGGCATCAACCTGCTTGCCGTCATGCACGATGCACTGGGCGACCTCGGGCGGGTCAAGCGCATCGTCAAGATCCTCGGCATGGTCAATGCCGTTCCGGATTTCGCCGAGCACCCGCGCGTCATCAACGGCTGCTCGGACCTGATGATGGATGTCTTCGGCGAGGCCGGCAGCCATGCGCGCTCGGCGGTGGGTTTCGGGTCGCTACCCGGCAACATCACCGTCGAGATCGAAGCGATCGTCGCTCTGCACGATTAACGACGGGAGGTTGGATCAATGGCTGCGCCAGCCCATCATCTTCTCGATCCGCTCGGCGGATACCCTGACGTGATCGGCGTAGAACGCCCGGTCGTCGAGGATCTTCTGCTCCGGCAGAACGATCGAGATCGTCGCGGCGCAATTGCCCTTGTCGTCGAGAATGGGAGCGGCAACGCAAGCGACCGCATAATCGGATTCGCCGGCCTGGATCGACAGCCTTGCTTGAAGCGCGCTGCCGGCCTGGTCGGAAAGTGCCGCCGGATCGATGTCGGCGCGGCCGGTGGGCGAGGTGCGGGCGCAGCGGCGGAAAAGCTCGAGCCTTTCCTCGGCCGGCAGATGGCCAACGAGCAGGCGACCGGATGCCGTCCAGTTGAGCGGCACACGGGTGCCGACGCGCGAGGTCACCTGGAAATGGCCGGGACCGTCGGCCATGGCGAGCACCTGCATGTAGTCGCCGTCGCGACCGCACAGCTGGATCGTTTCGGACACTTCCCGGCCAAGGTCATGCATCTCGCGGGTGGCAACACCGAGGAAATCGAGGGACCGGGCATAGGCGAGACCATAGTGGTAGAGCCGGTCGCCAAGCCAGACGAGGCCATCGGCATCGCGGCTGAGCAAGTTCTTCTCGACCATGTCGTCAACGATGACATAGGCCGTGGACAGCGGCGCGCCGACCGCCTTGGCAATCGCGTAGACGCCGCTCGGGGAACCCGTCTCGTAAAGGAAATCGAGCACCTGCAAGGCGCGGTCCATACCGCTCACGCGCGAACGGCGCGGCTTGCCGGTCGTTTCAATGTCATCGTTCGGCTCGACGCCGGTCATCGTCTTGTCCACTGCTCAACTCCTGCGCGGCTCGAATTGCGCACTGCCGGGAATGTGTTGGGTCCCGCTGCTGCCGCGCCCTCGATGGCGGCTGTGACAGATGGCGGAAGGCCTCACGCATACTTCATTACTATGGTAGATATTCCGCGAAAACGGAATAGTCTATCCGTTTCGACTGCCAGAAAATCGCCTGCCAGAAAATTACATGGAGACCACTATGCCTGACCGTGACATTCGCGAAGCTCTCGGACTTCGTCCCGTTATCAACGTCTCCGGCACGATGACCGGGCTCGGCGCATCGATCGTGGTCCCGGAAGCGATCGCCGCAATGACTGGCATACTGCCGCAGTTCGTCGAGATCAACGACCTGCAGCGCAAGGTGAGCCCCGTGATCGCGCGGCTGACCGGTGCGGAAGCCGGCTTCGTCACGGCGTCCTGCTCCGCCGGCATCAGCCTTGCCGTCGCGGGAACCATGACCGGCAGCGATCTTGCCGCGATCGAGCGCCTGCCCGATACGAACGGCCTCAAGAACGAGGTCCTCATCCAGATGGGCCATGTGGTGAGCTACGGCGCGCCCGTCGATCAGGCGATCCGCATCGCCGGCGCAAAGCCGGTGCTGGTCGGCCAGGCGACCTCGGCTTACCGCTACCATCTGGAAGGCGCTATCAACGAGCGCACGGCCTGCGCTGTCTACGTCGTCTCGCATCACGTGGTGCAGTATGGGCTCATTGGCCTCAAGGAATTTGCCGAGGTCTGCCATTCGATGGGGGTGCCGGTCATCGTCGATGCGGCCTCGGAATATGATCTGCGCATCTTCCTCGATGAGGGCGCCGACATCGTGCTCTATTCCGGCCACAAGTTCCTCGGTGGCCCGACATCGGGCATCGTCGCCGGCAAGAAGGAGATGGTGCGCAACACCTTCCTGCAGAACCTCGGCATCGGCCGCGGCATGAAGGTTGGCAAGGAAAGCATGCTCGGCGCGATGGCGGCACTCGAAGCCTGGGAGACGCGCGACCACGCCGGCATCCGCGAACGCGAAACCGGTTACTTGAACCTCTGGCACGAGACGCTGAGCGGCCGCCCCGGCATCAGGCCGGTGATCGAAGCCGATCCGACCAACAACCCGCTCGACCGCCTGCGCGTCAACATCGACCCGCAGGAAGCCCACATCACCGCCTGGGACCTCGCCGACGCGCTCGCACGTGGCACACCGCCGATCATCGTACGCGACCACGAAGCCGAGCACAATTACTTCTACCTCGACCCGTGCAACCTGCATCCGGGCCAGGAGAAGGTAGTCGCAAGCCGTCTCGCCGAGGAACTCGACAAGGCGCGCGCCTCGAACGAGATCATCTCGACCTCGCTCAGCGAGCGCAACGCCCGGCGCTTCGCCGGCCTGCTGCGCTGGCCTGACTGACCGGACACCGAAAACGACAAGACGCATAGCAACAGGCGGAGGAGCCGACATGACCGACACCGCAATCGCAGAGGCCCGCTCGACGACGCCTGTTCTTTCCGTCGAGAACCTGACGACTTCGTTCCTGGTCGATGGCGCATGGAAGCCCGTCGTGCGCGACATCTCCTTCCAGGTGGCGCCAGGAGAGACCGTCGCGATTGTCGGCGAATCCGGTTCGGGCAAGAGCGTCACCTCGCTCTCGATCATGCGGCTCTTGCAGAAGGAAACGAGCCGCGTCGAGGGCCGGGTGATGATGGGCGGTCGCAACATCCTCGACCTGCCCGAATCCGAGATGCGCCATGTGCGCGGCAACGACGTCGCGATGATCTTCCAGGAGCCGATGACCAGCCTCAATCCGCTGTTCACCATCGGCGACCAGATCTCCGAGGCACTGCTTTGCCACAAGCCCATGTCGAAGGCAGACGCTCGGGCAGAGACCATTCGGCTGCTGGAAAAGGTCCGTATCCCTTCGGCCGCCTCGCGCTTCGACGAGTATCCGCATCGGTTCTCCGGCGGCATGCGCCAGCGCGTGATGATCGCCATGGCGCTTGCAAGCCGTCCGAAGTTGCTGATCGCCGACGAGCCGACGACGGCGCTCGACGTCACCATCCAGGGCCAGATTCTCGACCTGATCAAAGTGCTGCAGGAGGAGGAAGGCACCTCGGTGCTGTTCATCACCCACGACATGGGCGTCGTCGCCGAGATCGCCGATCGCACCGTGGTGATGTTCCGCGGCGACGCAGTCGAGACCGGCAAGACGCAAGACATCTTCCTCAGGGCGAAACATCCCTATACCCGCGCGCTGCTTTCGGCCGTGCCAATGCTCGGGGCGATGAAGGGCGAGCCCCAGCCGATGCGCTTTCCGGTCATCGATGCGGCAACCGGTCTTCCGGGTGCCGTGGCTGAAGCGACCGACACGGTTCAATCCGACCGCAAGCCGATCCTTGAGGTGAAGAACCTCGTCAAGCGCTTCGACATTCACGCCGGACTGCTGGGCAAGCTCAAGGGCCGCGTGCACGCGATCGAAGACGTCTCCTTCAGCCTACAGCCGGGCGAGACGCTGTCGCTCGTCGGCGAATCCGGCTGCGGCAAGTCGACGACCGGCCGTGCCATTATGCGGCTGATCGAACCGGAAAGCGGCTCGGTGATGCTTGACGGAAAGGACGTGCTGGCGATGGACCGCAAGGGCTTGCGCGAAATGCGCCGCACCATGCAGATGATCTTCCAGGATCCCTTCGCAAGCCTCAACCCGCGCATGACCGTGGGGGCCGCCATTGCCGAACCCTATCTCGAACACAAGCTCGGTACCGCGCGCCAAGCCCGCGAAAGAGTTGCCGACCTGCTCGAACGCGTCGGCCTGCAGGCCGACATGGCGGCGCGCTACCCGCATGAATTCTCCGGCGGCCAGCGCCAGCGCGTCTGCATCGCGCGCGCCTTGGCGCTCGACCCGAAGGTGATCGTCGCCGACGAATCCGTTTCCGCACTCGACGTCTCGATCAAGGCGCAGGTCATCAACCTGCTGCTCGACCTGCAGGCGAGCCTCGGCCTCACCTACCTGTTCATCTCGCACGACATGGCGGTCGTCGAGCGCGTCAGCCACCGTGTGGCGGTCATGCATCTCGGCGAAATCGTCGAGATCGGTTCACGCGCACAGGTGTTCGAAAACCCGCAGCACCCCTATACCAGGAAGCTGATCGCCGCCGTCCCGATCGCCGACCCGACCCGCCGCCACACGCGCCGTGGCGTTGCGAGCGACGAGCTCAAAAGCCCCTTGCGCGCGCCCGACTACGTTCCGGTCGAGCGGCGCTATCAACAGGTCGCCGAGGACCATTTCGTCCAGGTCTAGGCGGACTGCGTCAAGCCGGTCGCATCCTTCTCGATCGAGACAGGTGAGCCGCGCGCACCTTCCTGCGCGGGCGGCCAACCGTATGACGGCCGTCAGAACGGCAGCCGCGCGTTCTCCTTGACTTCCTTCATCACGAAGAACGTCCGCGTCTGGCGCACTCCGGGCAAGGCGATCAGCTTCAGGCCGTGCAGTTTGTTGAAATCGGCCATGTCGCGGACGCGGATCTTCAGGAGATAGTCGAAATCGCCGGCGACCAGGTTGCAGTCGAGCACTTCCTTCATCTCCATCACCGCGCCTTCGAAGGCCGCAAAACTTTCGGGCGTCGAACGGTCGAGCACCACGCCGACCATCACCAAAGCGCCGAGACCGACGGCAGCGGGTGCGATTTCCGCCCGAACGCCGGTAATGTAACCCTCGTCGAACAGCCTTTGCGTCCGCCGGTGGCAGGTGGCCGGACTGACATTCGCCCGCTCGGCCAGGTCAGCATTTGTCAGCCGGCCCTCTGATTGCAGGGCGCGCAGGATCTTGATGTCGATCCTGTCGAAATCTTCGCTGGAAGAATCTTTCATTTCTGAGCCAAAATCTTGAAGAACCACGAAATCGTTTGAGAACTCTATCTCATCTGCAAAAATCAGAACAGGAAATTAGAGAGCACCTTTCACGCGACTTCACCTATCCTTCGCTCACAATTTTCACACGGAGGCCTGGATCAATGTCACTGCTCGAAAAGTTCGAACGCTACCCGCTCACCTTCGGCCCGACGCCGATCGAGCATCTGCCGCGGCTGACGGCAGCACTTGGCGGAAAAGTCGAGATCTATGCCAAGCGCGAAGACTGCAATTCCGGTCTCGCCATGGGCGGCAACAAACTCCGGAAACTCGAATACATCGTTCCGGATGCGATCGCCTCCGGCGCTGACACCCTGGTTTCGATCGGCGGCGTGCAGTCGAACCATACGCGGATGGTCGCTGCGACCGCCGCCAAGATCGGCATGAAATGCGTCGTCATCCAGGAAAAATGGGTGCCGCACTATGATGCGGTTTATGACCGCGTCGGCAACATCCTGATGACGCGGCTGATGGGGGCGGACAGCCGGCTGGTCGATGACGGCTTCGATATCGGCATCCGCAAGAGCTGGGAAGATGCGATCCAGTCAGTGAAGGATGCCGGCGGCAAGCCCTATCCGATCCCGGCCGGCGCTTCGGTGCACAAATACGGCGCGCTCGGTTACGTCGGCTTTGCCGAAGAGGTGGCTGAACAGGAGAAGGCGCTCGGCTTCACCTTCGACTACATCGTCGTCTGCGTCGTTACCGGCTCGACTCAAGGGGGCATGATCGTCGGTTTCGCCGCGCAGAACCGCGCCGAGCGGGTGATCGGCATCGATGCGTCGGGTACGCTTGAACAGACCCGCACGCAGGTGCGCAACATCGTCGATGCTACCGCCGAACTGGTTCGCCTCGAGAGGCCGATCCGCGACGACGAGATCGTCATCAATCCCGATTACGCCTACCCCGCCTATGGCGTACCATCGGAAGAAACCAACGAGGCGATCCGGCTTGCGGCGCGAACCGAAGCGATGATCACCGATCCGGTGTATGAGGGCAAATCCATGCAGGGCATGATTGATCTCACCCGCAAGGGCTTCTTCCCCGAGGGTTCGCGCGTGCTCTACGCTCATCTCGGCGGCGCGCCGGCTCTCAACGGCTACAGCTACTACTATAAGGACGGCTGACGCGCCGCTTGCACTCCGTCACCTTTTCGTCTCTCTCCATCGGAACACGGCGATGACCGACACCAGCCATCTCAAGACGATCGAAAAGCGCCTGCTCTGGCTCTCCCACTGGATGATCCATCACGCTAACCATATCCGTCCGAAGGTCGACGGCATCAAGACCGGAGGACACCAGGCAAGCTCCGCGTCGGTCGTCTCGATCATGACCGCGCTCTATTTCTCGGCGCTCCGGCCGGAAGATCGCGTCGCTGTCAAGCCGCATGCGGCCCCGGTGTTCCATGCGATGCAGTATCTGATGGGCAGGCAAATGCGCGAGAAACTCGTGAACTTCCGCGGCTATGGCGGGGCGCAGAGCTATCCGAGCCGGACGAAGGATGTCGACGACGTCGACTTCTCCACCGGCTCCGTCGGGCTCGGCGTCGGCATCACCGCGCTCGCCTCGATCGTCCAGGATTTCGTCCGCGCCAAGGAATGGGGAGAGGGCAAGCTCGGCCGCATGGTGGCGCTCGTCGGCGACGCCGAGCTTGACGAGGGCAATGTTTACGAAACGCTGCAGGAGGGCTGGAAGAACGACCTGCGCAATTGCTGGTGGATCATCGACTACAACAGGCAGTCCCTTGACGGCATCGTGCGCGAGGGCCTGTTCGAGCGGGTGGAAAAGATCTTCAGCGCTTTCGGCTGGGACGTGGTGCGGGTCAAGTATGGCGTGCTGCAACGCGCGGCCTTTGCCGAGCCCGGCGGCGAGAAGCTGCGCGACTGGATCGACCGCTGCTCCAACCAGGAATATGCGGCGCTTACCTTCATGGGCGGTGCCGTCTGGCGCAAGCGCCTCGCCGACGATCTCGGCGACCAGGGCGACGTCTCCGCGCTGATCGACCGGCGCAGCGATGCCGAGCTTTCAGCGCTGATGGAAAACCTCGGCGGCAACTGCGTCGAGACGATGGCGGAGACCTTCGCCGCCATCGACCACGACCGGCCGACCTGCTTCCTCGCCTATACGATCAAGGGCTGGAACACGCCGATCGCCGGCCACAAGGACAACCACGGCGGCCTGATGACAACGGCCCAGTTCGCCGAGTGGCAGGCACATATGGGCGTGGCGCCCGGCGAGGAGTGGGAACCCTTTGCCGGGGTGCCGGATCGCAAAGCGCTCGAAACGTTCCTCGCCTCGGTGCCCTTCTTCGCTTCAGAGACGCGTCGCCATGCCGATCACCGGCTGGAGGTGCCGCATATCGCCTTCGAGACGCAGCGCGAGATCTCGACGCAGATGGCCTTCGGCAAGATCCTCGACGATCTTGCCAAAGGCAAATCAGACCTCGCCGAGCGCATTTTGACGACATCGCCGGATGTGACCGGCACCACGAGCCTCGGCGCCTGGGTGAACCGACGCAAGCTCTTCGCGCGCCAGCCGCTGGCCGATGCCTTCATCGAACACCGCATCGCCTCGACGGCAAAATGGGAGTTCACACCGGAAGGGCAGCATGTCGAGCTCGGCATTGCCGAGATGAACCTCTTCCTGCTGCTCGGTGCCGCCGGCCTCAGCCACTCGCTGTTCGGCAAACGGCTGATCCCGATCGGCACGGTCTATGACCCGTTCGTCTGCCGCGGCCTCGATGCGCTGAACTACGCCTGCTACCAGGATGCCCGCTTCATGATCGTCGGCACGCCCTCCGGCGTGACGCTGGCTCCGGAAGGTGGCGCGCATCAGTCGATCGGCACGCCGCTGATCGGGATCAGCCAGGATGGTCTGGCGGCCTTTGAGCCCGCCTTTGCCGACGAGCTCGCGGTCATCATGGAATGGGCCTTTAACTACATGCAGCGCGACGGCGACAACGACCCGGACGAACGCACGTGGCTGCGCGACGAGACTGGCGGCTCGGTCTATCTGAGGCTCACCACCAAGCCGCTCGAACAGCCGCTGAAGCGGGTCGATGACGATTTCCGCCAGGGAGCGATCGACGGCGCCTATTGGCTGAGGAAACCCGGGCCCAACTGTGCTGTCGTCATCGCCTATCAGGGGGCGGTCGCCGACGAGGCGATTGCGGCGGCCGGCATGATCGGAGAGGTCCGCCGCGACATCGGCGTGCTCGCCGTCACTTCCGCCGACCGGCTCAATGCCGGCTGGACGGCGGCGCAGCGCGAACGTGCCCGCGGCAATCCGCAGGCGCGAAGCCATATCGAACGACTGCTCGATCCCCTGCCGGGCCATTGCGCCATCGTCACCGTCATCGACGGCCATCCGGCGACGCTTTCCTGGCTCGGTGCCGTCGGCGGCCACCGGACGATCCCGCATGGCGTCGAACATTTCGGCCAGACCGGGACGATCGGCGATCTCTACCGGCATTTCCGTCTCGACCGCAGCGCCATCGCCGCATCGGTCATGGCGCTGACCGCGGGGCGGCGGACCGCCGCCGGGCAAGAGGCACTCCTCTTTCCGTAGCGCCGGCTGAACACTAACACCTTTGAAGACGAATGGCCTCGCGTTGCCTGTCCGGCAGCGAGCGGTCGCCTGCGTCTTCCAAAAACCGAGAAGCGTCACCGTCCCGGAAAAGACGCCGTACCAGGGGAAACCGCACCCAACAGGAAAGGATTTTCGAAATGCGAACAATAAGAATTCTGGCAGCCACTCTCTTGGCAATGGTGGTTGCCCCCTTCGGGCAGGCTTTTGCCGATCCCATAAGGAACGTCGTCATCGTGCACGGAGCACTTGCCGATGGCTCTGGCTGGCGCAAGGTCTTCGACCTCTTGAGTGCCAAGGGTTTCAACGTCTCCGTCGTCCAGCCGCCGATGACCTCGCTTGGCGACGATGTCACTGCAACCAAGCGCATCCTCGACCTGCAGGCCGGTCCGTCCATTCTTGTCGGCCACAGCTATGGCGGCATGGTGGTGACCGAAGCGGGAAGCGCCGACAACGTCGCGGGCCTCGTCTATGTGGCGGCGTTCCAGCCGGATGCAGGCGAGACCCTGCTCGACCTCGCCGCCCGGACACCCGCGGCAACCAAGAGCATCGCGGCGACGAAGGACGGTTATCTCTACCTCGACCCGAGGGCTTTCGCTCAGGATTTTGCCGCCGATATCCCCGCGGACGAGGCTCGCTTCATGGCGCAATCCCAGGTCTTCCCCGCGAAGGCCGCCTTCGAGACTAAGATCACGGCACCGGCGTGGAAAAGCAAGAAGAGCTGGGCGCTGATCGCCACCGACGATCGGGCCATTCATCCCGATCTGATGCGGGAGATGGCGAAGCGCGCCGGGAGCGAACCGGTCGAAGTCAAAGCCAGCCACGCAGTCTTCATGTCCCAGCCGGCGGCTGTCGCCGCGCTGATTGAGAAGGCCGCGGTCACGCTTTCCGACTGACGCATTACCTTGGTGTCGTTAGACGTTTGCCGTTCGCAGCGGGCGCTCGCCGCCTTCGATCGCCTGGCGCAGCTGCCTGCGGTCGCGCCTTAGGGTGTCCAGGCAATCATTGCCGAACCACTCCAGCGATGCATCGGCCAGGGGATCGCCTGAAATCTCCCGGAGGAATCGATCGTAGTCGACGGTGCCCTCGAACAACGGTGTCATGCCGCGCCTGCTACCGGCGGCGGCATAGACATTGGCCGGTTCGAAGACGGACAGGTCGACCCGATCGACAATGTTCTTCAGGTGGTAGTGGCGGATATGCGGCTTCATGGCCCGGTGAACCGTGACCGGATCGTCACCACCCTCCCAAACATGCAGCGTGTCGAAATTAACAGCGAAATGGGAATGGTCGACCTCTTCGATCAATTGCATGGTCGAGGCCGCCGTGTCGGCCAGTGTCTTCGGGTGCGTCTCGGCAAGCAGGTGAATGCCGTAGCTGGCGGTAATCTCGCAGATCTCCTTCAGGCGAGCGATGGTCTGCCGCCGCTCTTCCGCCCCGACGGCCAGACTGCCGCGGCTTCCGGCGAAGGTGCGGATCTTGCGGGTGCGCCAACGGCGGGCAAGCCTGCAAAGCTCCACCGTCTTGTGCCGCAACGCTTCGGTATCGCCATCAAGCGGCAAGTAGTCGCTGATCATCGGCACGGACAGGCCGTAGCCGTCGAGCCATTCGGCGTTGCGGTCCGAGCGCGGCGCCAGGTTGCGCGCATGCGCGCCCCAGAGTTCGATGCCCTGGAAATCGTTGGCCCCGGCCCAGGTGGCGATCTCGTCGAGCGAGATGAGATGATGCCGGAAGGTGATGGTGCAGAGCGAAACTCTCATCGTGCGACCCTCTTCAATGGGGGAACTTCTGCGGGAAGGACGAGGTCGGACCAGAGATCGAAGACCTCGGCGAGCTTTGCCTTAAGCTTCGTCTCCAACCGGTCGGCTTCGTCGAGGCGCTCGAAGACTGCTCCGGCCAGGGAGCGATCCCCCGCCTGGGCCAGCTTCATGCAGGCGTAGTGCAGGGTCTTCAGCGCCTGAACCAGCGCCTCGATTTCCTCGCACCATTTCTCGAATTCCGCCGCCGGTAGCTTCAGTGCCCGCCAGTAGAAGGCAAAGCCATGCTCATAGGCATATTTGCGGATGGTGATGACGGGCAGTTCGCGCACCGCGGCGCCAAGATTCGAGAGCGTGAGCCCGTCTCGTTCGTCGAGGTGCGCGGTGACGATTTCGCGGACGGCATCGACAATCGGGTTCCGGTCACGAACGAAGCACGCTTCGAAATAGGCTTTCAGGTCTTCCGCGTACGGCGCGCGCGCTTCGGCGTTATCGAAGACATAGCCGCCGCCGACTGTCGGCTGCATGATGGCGTGAATGACCTTTTCCTTGGCGATCTCGCCTTCCCAACGATAGTCGGGGTCGTGCACGAACCAGGTCTCGGGATCGGCGGTTTCCTGCAGCATGAGGTAGTGCGGGAAGGGGTTCTGATTGAACTTGTTCTCGCGCTCCGGCAGGTGGAACATGTCGAGCATGACCATGACCGAGCCGGTTTCGCTACGCTGCTTGAGAAGACCGAGCAGGACTGCGAGGTTGTCGAGCTTGGTGCGCTCCGGATCGTACCATTCGACGACGGAGACGCCGTAGAGCCGTTCGAACCAGCCGCGGAAGAATTCCTGGGTGATATCGGGTGCATGGTAGAGAAGCGCGAAACTGTCACTGACCGCGAACTTCGCGTCCCAGACGCCGAAATAGAACGGCCGCTGGTCCAGCCCGTTTCGCTTCAATCCATCGGAAACGCAGCTGACGAAGCAATGGACCTTGATGTCGTAGTAGGCCTCGCCATGAACACCCTCGTCGGTCGTCCCGCCCGTGAGCGGAAAGGCCGGAACGACGGTACCCGTTGTCTTCGGCAAATAGAGAGCGACGAAATCGGCGACCGTCTCGATCTCCTGTTTCGCGATCGCCTCCTCTGGCACCGATAGCCCGTATTCAAGTTCGAGATTGAGGAAGATCTCGAGGATCAGCACGGAATCGAGATAGAGGTCTTCGTTGAGGCGGGCATCCGGGCCGAACCCCTCCATATGCCCATGTGCCATCTTTTCGGTGAGGACAGTCTCGATCGCCGCCAGGATTTCGTTCTCGCTCATGATGCAGCTCCCGCCATTGGCCTGTTGAACTCCCCTGCCAGATGGCGCGCCGCGACATCGCGACGGCTGATCTTGCCGTTCGCCTGACGCGGAACCGCATCGACCTGCAGGATCTCCATCGGCAACTGATGCCCGGCGAGATGGCGGCTGCACCATTCGCGTACCGCCTGCGGCGCTACCGGCACCTCGGCGCTGAAGAGCAGCGCGACGCGCTCCCCGGCAAAACGGTCGCTCTTGCGGAAGGCGACCGCATCGGTGATCGCGGGCATGGCCATGACGGCATCCTCCACGTCCTTCGGGTAGACGTTGAGGCCGGAGACATTGATCATGTCGTCCAAACGCGAGACGAAGACCAACATGCCGTCGGCGCGGCGATAGCCGAGATCGCGCGTGTGGATTGGCGCGCCATCGCCATTCCTGACGACAATCTCTCCGGAGTCTTCGACACTTCTGCCCGTTTCCGCGAAAAGATGCGGTAGCACGAAGCCCATGTCGCCAGCGGCAGCGACATCCGGATTGATGGCGATGCAACCGGATTCGGAGCAGCCATATTGCTGGAACATGAACCGGCTCTTGGCGCGAATATCGGCAAACCATGGATCGGGGAGCAGGGTGCCGGACGTCATCGTCGCGTGGATCTGTTCGCCCTGGGGCAGAAGCCGCGCAAGCGTGTGCAGGATCGCCGGCGACGAATAGAGCAACGGCCGCTCCGTTTCGCGCAGCACCTTCAGCAGATATTTCGGGTTCCCGGTGTTGACGATCACGGGCGTCTGGCCGCGCTTCAGTGCCACCAGAATGCCGCAGATCAGCCCGTAGGAATGGGTGGTCGGGCAGGCGATGACCGGCGTCATATCCTCCGGCTCGCCGAACGTGCGAACATAGCTTTCGATTTCGGCGTCGATTTCCGCCCAGCTTCGCGCCACGCATTTCGGCGCGCCTGTCGTCCCGGAACTCATCTGCAACAGCGTGCCCTGCGGCGACCCCAGCTCGGGCTTATCGAGAACTTCGGCCGTCAGGCTGTTATAGAACAGCCGGTCGCAACCGGCGCCGATTGCGAGCTTGCGTGCGGCCGCATAGGGCGTACCGGGATGGATCGGCAGCACGCTCGCACCCGCCTTGCGGATGGCGAAAAACAGCGCCAGCCAGTCGACAGTTTCCGGAAAGCAGACGGCGTAGCGGCCGTTGTCACGGTCAGAAAGGCCGATCTCGGCGGCCAATCGTGCCGATGTTTCGCTGAAATAGGACTCGTCGTAGAGCCTGTCATCGATGCGGATCATGACTTTCTCCTTCGTTGAAGCGCTTTCGCGGCCAAGCTGTTCGGCACCGTGTGGTGGTATTCCGGCTTGAGCGCGAGGAGCTTCCTCGTCATCAGGGATTCGGTGAGAATGCGGGATTGGCCACAGCCGAGCTGGCTCAGCCGCTCGGTCGCCCCTTGCTCGCTCTCATAGGACGCAAGCACGGTTTGGACCCGCTGCCAGAAAAGCGTTTCCGGCAGATCGTAGCAGTGGTCGAGAAGATGGGAGATCTCGCTGAGATTGTAGACGAACAGCGTGTCCATCACCAATTCGCGCAGCGAATCCAGATTGTCCGTCCAGTAGAACTGGTCCGGCTCGGCATCACGGTAGACTGGGTTCAGTGCCAGGAAGTCCGGCGCCTTTTCCGGCTCGCGCAAAAAGCCCGGCGAGAACTCGATGCTCTCGTGGAAATCGCGCAGGATGAGCCTGACCGGCCAGCCGTCGCGATGAACGAGCAGCATATTCTGCCCGTGCGCCTCGACCGCCAGGCCATGGTGGACGAGCAGATGCCAGACCGGGAGGACGGCGATCTCGATCAACCGGTTGATCCACGGCATGAGGCCGAAGCGGCGGATCCAGTCGTCGGCGAACGGGCGTCCGTCCGCCTCGATCATCATCAGGGCATTGAAGGGAATGGCAGCCTCGCCCGTTGCAAGGGTGGCTTCAGCGCTCTCGCGCCAGATCGCCGCCACTTGGCCCGCCAAAGGTCCGTCGCGATCGGTGATAATCCCGGCATATTCCTGCAGGATCGTGAGCGGATAGCGTTCGCCGAAGGCCGGATCGTTCCCGACGATCCCGGCAATCCAGCGCGAGATCACCGGCGCCGTGCAGACCGAATGCGGCTCAAGCGTCCGCCGCGACGAGGTGTTGACGATGTTGAGCGGCAGCTTGACGCTCGCCGCAAGAGGCCTGTCCTGGTTCAGCAGCGAGCGCACCGACTGCGTTGCCGTGTAGCGGTCGCCTGCCGGCCCCAGGCAATGAACGTCCCCCGATGCGATCCAACCGGCAAGCTCAGTTTCGCGCAGTTCGCGCCACTGCCAGGGGTGCAGCGGGACAAGTCCGAAATCTTCCGGCGAGACGCCGCGTTGCTGCTGCTTCGCGAGCAGCTCGACCCACACCTCATGTCCGAGTTCCGCGCGCCAGAATGCATCCTCGTCGCCGGGCATTGCCTGGTGAAGATGTTTGCGCGCCACCAGCAGCCAGACGAGCTGGAATGCCCGGCCCGTTTCCGGTCCGTAGGCCGCATGGTCGGCGAAGGAAAAGCCGGTGCGCGCCTTGTAGCAGGGATGGTACGGATGCCCTTCATCAAGTGCGCCTTCCAGTTCGGCGAAGGACATCGTGCGCCGCAACCGCGCAGGGAGGTGCCGTTCGTTCCACTGGCAGAAGGCGATCGTCTGGGTGAGCTCGTCGAGCAGCTTTCCGCGCGTCGGGCCGCTGCCCGGCAAGGCGGCAACCAGTTGCGCCAGCGGCGGCGCGACCCAGCTGTCCGTGTCCTCGCGCATCTCCACCGAACCCGGCATCAAGCGAAGCCGTCCAAAGGGGCCAATGGCGCCGCGGCACCGGAAATCCCGGCCGCCGAGCGACCAAGAAAAATCGACCGCATCCCCGTGGGCGTGCTCACTGGCATCGACGATGTCTTCGTATAGGAGGGCGGCGGCGAGCTGGCGAAGCACCCGCTCCTCCGGCCGTCCCTTGAGATCAAGAGGCAATGGCATGATCGGTCCTCGGCGCTGTCAGGACGGCCGGCGCCCGCAACGGGTTTGACACGGGGCGGTACAGCGTCGGCGCATGATTGGATTGCAGCTCGTCCACGTCATAGAGGCGCGTCGTCAGATTGGCCTTGGAGGCGATCGTCGGCAGGTCGAGGACATGACGCGCGAATTCGCGTCCGGCTCCGGTCATGCGGGCGGCATAACCTTCGAGATGCAGGCGCAGTTCGCGCAAGAGCAGGCTCTCGTCACAGACGCCGTCATGGCCCATGCGACTGACGACTGAGAAGACCTGATTGACGATCAGGTAGTAGGCGAAGCGGTCGCGGATTTCGCTGTCGGCAAAATAGAGTGAGGGGATCGTTTGCGTCTCGGGAACATGGCTGACGATCAGGCCGCGATAACGTTCGGAGAGGTAGAAGCCCTGGTTGTCCCGGTAGTAGCTGACGGATGGATAGCCGCTAGCGATGTCCAGCAGACTGTTCTGCTGGTGCGCCTCAAGGGCGATGCCATAATCGTCATAGAGGCGGATCAAAGGCTCGACGGCGCAATCGAGATAACGTCGGAACCACAGCAGGGCCGCGCCCGGCAGGCTTTCACCCGTGCGCGCGGCGAGGGCTCGGACGAGGCGCTCCAGGCGGGAACCCTGGCCCGGAAGTGGATCGGCCGTCAGGGCGGCAACCGTCACAACGCCCCTGCCCTTCGCGCCCGAAAACGGGTTCTCCCGCAGGATCACTTCGAAGCCGCTTTCGCTCCGGCCAGGCAGGTCGAGCGTGATATAGGCGGGGTCCTGGATGATCCGGAAATTTCGGGACCGCGCAGCAAAGCCGATGCGATCGATCAGCTTCGCCATGGCGACGCCCGCCTCGAGCTCCTGACGTCGGTTCAGACGCACGGAATTGGTGATGCGGACGGGCAGGGAGAACTTGAGCATCCAGTCGGCATCGGCGTCATAGACCGTGCGCACTGATGAGGTCGCCGTAAAGGCACGGCCGGCGGGCCCCAGGTGGCGCAACTGCCCCTTCTCGAGCATTGACCGAATGTCGAGATCAAGCAGCAGCGCTTCCGCCTGGAGCGGATGCATCGGCAGCAGGCATTCATCGCTGCCGAGCGTGACGCCATCCGCATTCGGTCCCAACAGCGAACGGACAATCTCATGGGCCGCCGTCGAACGGGCGGACGCGTGCCGCACACCCTCCGCCTTGGCGGCAAAATAGTGCAACTTGAACGTACCGCGCAGTTCCGGCGCGTAAGATTCCTGCTGCCAGTAGGTCATGCCCTGCCGGCTCTTCGGCGTCGGATGCTGCCAATGACCAAAGGCGAGTGACTGTTCCGCCTCGATGAAATGGCCGCCGCTCGCCGGCTCGGGCTCCGCCTTGTCGATATAGAGTGCGGTCTGCTGATAGCTTTCGAGCACCCGCATCAGCAGTTCGAGCTCAAAGCCGCGCAAGGCATCCGCCTGGTTTTCATCGCCCTGGCGGTAGCACTCGTGGATGAGGATGTGCAGCGCCGAGATCAGTTCGATCTGGCGCCATGTCCCGTCGGAAACGCCCCTGCCCCAGACCCGGCCGAAGTGATGCGGGCCGCAGAGGGACGGCGACGTCACCTCGACGCGCAGGATCATGTGTTGCCTCGGAAGGGACCATTCCACGCAGTCGAAAGTGCCGCCGGCGGTTCGATGCATGACCCGGATACCCGGGTTCACTTCGCGCAGATAGCAGTTGGCGAAGCTTTGAAAGGTGGCGATTTCTGCGATTTGCCTAGACGATTGCATCCTGTCGATCCTCGGCACGCGACGCATAGCCGCGCAATGGCGTTGGACGTTTTCGACCAACACATTGAATTTTCTTATTGAGAGCGTTGTCAGCAAGTGGTGCTCAGCCGGCGGCCTGCCAGTGGAGCGATCCCGGCTGCTCGCGGAACGCGAAGCGCAGAAGATGGCTTTCGATGACCGATTTCGTATCGTCGAGATCGGCCTCGCCAGGCGAGCGGGCGCGGATGCTCAGGCCATCCGGTGTGGCCTGGAGATAGCCGGTCCCGCAGGAAAACCGGAGTTCGGCGCGATCGCCCGTCTGCTCGACGTCGATCTTGTGGGCGAAGTGCTTGCAGAGCTGCGTCAGGTATTTCTGGCCGTCGTCCGTTGCAAAGTGGGTGGTCGCTTCTTGCATCTGGAACTCCTGTCATCAGGCTTTTTGTTGCCCAGTCGGCCCGGGATGGCCGCCTGAGCGTCTTGGGCGACCGCCGTGGGGAGGACACGGCAGCCGCGATCGCGGACCGTCGGCCTAGAAAGTCGCTCGTGCGGTCAGAATGAAGGAACGGCCGGGCTCGTAGAGCGGCGTCACGTTCCCGAACTCCTGGCCGTAGGTCGCCCGGTCCGAATAGGTTTCGTCGAAGATGTTCTTGAGTTCGGCGCGCAGCGTCAGGTTCGGCCGTTGCGGCGGTACATATTCGACAAAGGCGTTGAAGACCTCGTAGCCCTCGAAAGGCTTGCTGCCGGCGGCGACGTCGTCGTAGTCGAGCGCAATCTCGGCGTCGGCACCGAAGGTGACGCCCCAGTCGGCCAGCGCGTGGACCGCCTGCAGCGTGATGATCTGGCCGGCGGGTGCTGCGAGATAGGTGCCGAGGTCGGAATCGGCGGGCTTACCGTCGATTTCGACGTCGATATTGGCGTACTTCACCTTGAAGTAGCCATCACCCCAATTGTAGCCGCCACCGATTTCGAAGCCGCGCGAGCGAACACCATGGGCGGCGATGCCGAGGTCTGCCCGGAAGCGCGGTGCGCGCGCATCATCGAGATCGGTCTGGAAGACACTGCCCTCGACTATGAAGCCGTTGTAGTTGGCCTCCAACCCCAAGACGTAATTGTCTGCCGTTACCGGCTTCGGACCGTTGCCATAGTCCCAGTTGGGATTGATGATGAAGTTCTCGGCAAGCGGAATGCCCGCCCAGACATGCGAATACCCGGCCTTGGCCGTCAGAAGATCCTCGATGAGATCATATTCGCCCGAGACATTGCCGCTGAAGCCCGAGTTGGTCCATTTCTCACCCGTTGTTCCGGTAAAGTGCTGGTTGTCCCCTCTTGCGCCAAAGGAAAGGCGCGTCCTCTCCCAAGGCTCAAGCCTCGCCTGCGCGTAAATGCCGACATTGCGCGCCTTCTCGGTACCGGGATCGTAGAGATCCTCAAGCTCCGCCTTGTCGCTGTAGAAGTCGATGCCGGCGATCACATTGCCGATATCGAAAGAGAACTTGTTCTCGAACTTGCCATTGAAACTATCCGACGTGCCGATGGCGTCATAGGTCTTCGGAACGCCCGGTCCCGGCTTCGGGAAGATCGGCAGATCGACCTCTGTCTTGCTGTAGGCAAGCAGGAGCTTCGGGTCCCACCACCCCTCCGGCGTGCTGTCGGTATAGGTAAAGACGGTGTTCTGCCGGTCGAGCGTATACTCGCGGATGCGCGGCTCCCACGGCTTGGGGTTCGAAATCGAACCCACATTGGCGCGGAACGGCCGTGGCGCATCGTCGTTGATACGGTCGTGGCTGATCTCGAAACGGTCGCCACTCTCGAACTCGTAGGCGAGCTTGCCAAGGCCGCTCAGCAGATTGGTGCTGGTGCCTTCAACCTCCTTACCGTTACCCGCGGTGAAATCGTTGCCATTGCCGAAGTTGAAGTAGCCGAGGAACTCAAGCCCTTCATGCATACCATAGGCGGAGAGCCCCGTGGTCACCGTGTCGCTGTTGAAATTATAGCTGGATGTAACGAAGCCACCGAAAGCGTCGGCATCCAACAGATCGCGCGGATCAATCGTTTCATAGGCGATCACACCGGCGAGCGCCCCCGGGCCGGCATCGGCCGGGGCAACGCCGGCATCGACGCTGACGGCCTTCAGGAGGCCCGGATCGATGAGGTTCGTGCCATTGTGGTGGAAGACCTTGTTGTTCTGGCGGCCGCCGTCCATGGTCACGGCAAGGCTGGTTTCCTCGATGCCGTGGACATAGACCTTCTGCGACATTGGCAAGGAGCTGCCGACGGCGATGCCCGGCTCCCCTGAAAAGACGTCGGCAATGTTGGCGGGGTTCTTCAGCTTCAGGTCCTCCGACGAGATGACGATCTCGCCGGCGCCGAGCGGTCCACTGCCAAAGGCGGAAATCGGATCAAGGACGGTGGCGCCGGAAGCATCCACGCCGTCACCGCTGCCGGCCGCCGTGGCCGAACCGATCAGCGCCGTTCCGCCCGATACCCTATAGGAGATGCCGGTGCCTGAGAGCAGCTGTGCCAGGGCCTGCTGCGGCTCCAGCGTGCCGCTGACAGCGGTCGAACGAATGCCCTCGGACGTCGCTGCAGCCAGAGTCACCTGCAGGCCGGATTGCCGCCCAAAGGCATTCAGGGCACTTGCAAGCGGTTGCGACGGAATGTTGAACGTGCGGGCCGTGCCTACACGCGATGTCGTCTCTTGGGCGGAGGCGACGGAAAGGGGCATGAAGGCAAGGGAGGAAAGCCCGACGATCGCCGTCGTTGTCAGCAGGCGCAGTCCTGCATGGCTATATCCTGCGTTGAAAGAAAGATGTCCCTTGCGGCATTTCGGCGAACTCATTTTACCCCCGTCTCGATGATCCGCGCGCTGCCTCTCGGCAGGCGCTTCGGACCAAAGACGACGGGCTCCGGATTTTTTTTCACCGGTCCGCGATTTTTTCTTGAATTTTTGAGTCCAAATTAAAATTGCGTCAGAACGCGGCCATAGGATGTCACCTCGCGCACCTTGCCACCAAACGGCTGAACCAATGCCTGAAGAGCGTGATCGGGATCCGTGAGATCATAGACGCCCGTCACCCGTCGCGCCGCGAGTTCGGATTGCGGGATGGAGATCCAGGCGGAATGGTAACGTTGCAGCCGCTCGGCGGCAGCCGCAACGGTGACGTTGTTGACGAACATCTTGCCACTGCGCCAGGCGCCGATCTCTTCGGTCGCGATCGCGCTTCGGGTGACAGCACCCGTCGCATGCGCCACCGTCGCCATTTCTCCCGGCGCGAGTTCGAAATTCTGCTTATGGTTTTCGCCGCTATACGAAACGGCCACCGTGCCGTGGGCGAGCTCGACCGTTGTCTCCGTACTCGCAAGCTGCACGTCAAAAGAGGTGCCGAGAACCGAAACCTCCACGCCGCCGGCATCGACGACGAACGGACGCGACGGGTCGCGCGCGACATCGAAATAGGCTTCGCCCTTTAGAAGCCGGACGTGCCGGGCCGCGGTGTTGATCTCGGTGGCGATGGCACTGCCGCCACCCATCTGGATGGTCGTGCCGTCCTCCAGCGTGATCGTCCTGCTCTCAGCGGTCTCGGTCGCATGATCGGCCTGCCACCACACAAGTAGCGACGGGAGCGCGACGAACAGCACCAGGCAGGCGGCAAGCGCCATCACTGCGGTGCCGGCAACTAAGGTTCTGGCCGCCCAACGCTTCGGCTGGCGGGTGGTTGCCGCCGATGAGACTAACGGCGTCGCCCCGCGCCAAAGCTGCTCATGAACCGGCGGCACTTCTCCCAGCAATTGCCAGGTCTTCAATGCCGTCTCCCAGGATCGGACATGCAGTTCCGACCTGCCCAACCAAGTGCGGAACGCGGCTTGCGTCTCCCGACAGTTCGGACGCGCCTTCAGTTCGAGGAACCAGTCCATGGCCTCTTCGAGCAACACCTCCGGTATGTGGTTGTCCTTGGTCAAAGCTCTGCCTGCTGGTTACGTGTTCGACGAGACACTACAGCGCCGCGCGTCTTATCAGACGCGCAAAGGTCGCTGTAGCACTTTGAATTGCTGCATGTTTTCATCCTTTAATCGGGTACGATTCAAGGAAACATGCACAAGCGGAATCATTCGGTCTGTCACAAAGACGAATTACTGCGGATTTTTTTTCACGCCGGCTCAAAATTCTAGGAGGCATCGCCCGCCAGAATTGTCGCCACCCGCATCATGGCGGTGCGAACATGGCGATGTACGGTTGCGACCGAGATGTTCAGGTGGGCGGCGATTTCTTCCAAGGTGTATCCACCGAAGCGGTGCATCTCAAGGGCAACACGAACGTCCGTGGGAAGATCGTCGAGGACGCCGGAAATGCGCCGGATCTCGTCGGTCACCACGGCGATGTCTTCGGGCGTCGGCATCTCGATCGGCATCGACCAGAACGGCGGCTCGTCCTGTTCCTCCCGCGCCTCTATCTTCCGGCGCTTGAGAAGATCGAGGCACAGATTGCGGACGATCCTGTAGAGATAGGCAGGCGAGAGGCCCTGGGAACCATTGTCGGTATTGGTCGGCGCGAAGCGGATGAACGCCTCCTGCACGATGTCTTCGGCAGTCTCACGCGACCCGACGATGCGCGTGGCATAGGCGACCAAAGCGGTACGCTTGGCGAAATAGACCTGATGGCGCGTTTCCATGTCGACCAAGGCGTCTGATCCGATCAAAACAACTTTGATGTGGCGTCCAGCGTCGTTCGCACTGCCTGCCGCGACGCGATCGGTGGACCGGGTGGCCAAACGAACGCGACGTCTCTTAGCACGCGTAAATAAACTTGTCTGTAATAGTCATGTTATTTTTCCAGCCAATTGCCTCGACGCCTGGCCGCCGAGCCTGAGCGTCCTTGGCCGGAGACCGTATCCCGTTGCAGAAGCGGAACTTTTCGCTCCGAGGACGATTACCCATCTGAGCGCGAACCGTGTCAACCGGACGCGGCAGGGATGGCGAACATGGCGGTTTTTCCGGTTTCTCGCCATGGCCAACGAAACGGCAGTCGAGCGCCCAACCTGTCCGGTTCGTCTCACTTTCTCATCGAGATTCAAGGCGCAACGCCCGCGCCCCCGCCCTCGACACGCAACTCTCTGACGAGCTCGATCAACGCCCGGAGTTTTGCCGGCACGTGTCGCCGGCCGGAGAAATAGAGGCACAGGCCGTCATAGGGTGGCGTCCACTCATCGAGAACCCGCACCAGCCGTCCGGCAGCGACATGCTCCTGGACGGCATAGTCGGAGAGATAGGCCAGCCCTGCGCCACACAGTACCGCCTCGAGCATCAGCCCGCTCTCGTCCAGAATGAGCCGTCCGGGCACATCGATCTCCACGCTCTCGCCATGACGCGAGAACTCCCAGTGATAAATCCGGCCGCTCGCCATGCGCGCCCGAATGCAAGTGTGATTCATGAGATCAGCCGGTCGCTGCGGCGCCGCTCTCTCCCGGAAATAATCCGGCGATCCGACGACGATCATGCGCGACTGGCGCGTGACTGGCACTGCGATCATGTCCGGCGGCACTGCGTCTGTCAGCCGGAAGCCGGCATCGAAGCCGAGGGCGACGATGTCCACCAGCGCGTTGTCGGTCGCGACCTCCACCGCCATGTCCGGAAAGCGCCGGAGATATTCCATCAGCAGCGGCTGCAGCACCATGCGTGCCGCCCCGGGCGAGGTGTTCAGCCGAAGCGTCCCGGTCGGCCGCGCCCGGGATTCCGTCACCCTTTCGACGGCACCATCGATCGCGGCGAGAGCCGGCAGAACCTCGGCCACGAAGGCCTCGCCCGCCGCGGTGAGCGCCACCGACCGGGTCGTCCGGTTGAACAGGCGGACATCCAGCCGCTCCTCCAGCGCCGACACGGCATGGCTGAGCGCGGAGGACGAAACGCCGAGTTCGCGGGCAGCGGCGCGGAAACCGCCGAGCCGCGCGATCGTCGTCACCGCCTCGAGTTCGGACAGACTGGGTCTCATTGCGCTATTTTCCTCATCAACCTGTCTATGATTGATGATCTTATCCTGGCGACCCTTCCGGCGCATATCCCCTTCATCACAACAGGAAACCGAACGATGAAGATGATCGAGCAGATCTATGTCGACGGCGCTTTCGTGACCCCTGAGGGCAGCGAGCGCTTCGAGCTTTTCAATCCCGCCACCGAAGAGAAGATCGGCGAGGTCCGCCTCGGTGATGCGGAAGACGCCCGCGCGGCGATTGCAGCCGCCAAGCGCGCCTTCCCGGCCATGCGGCGCACGACACCGGCCGAGCGCATCGCCATGCTGCAAGCGCTGCGCGACGCGGTCGCAGCGCACGCCGATGCCTTGCATGAGGCCATGGCGACCGAGTACGGCGCACCGCAGTCCTTCCTCGCTTTCTCGGTGCCGCATGCTTCGCACGTTTTCGAGGTCGCCGCGAAGACCGTGGCTGGCTATACCTTTACCCGGCAGATCGGCAACGCCGCGGTCGTCATGGAACCGGTTGGGGTTGCCGCCGCCATCACCCCCTGGAACAGCAACATCGGCTTCATCTGCACCAAGCTCGCCACCGCAATCGCGGCCGGCACGACGATCGTGATCAAGCCGTCGGAAATGAGCGCCATCCAGACCCAGACTCTGCTGGAAGCGCTGCACGAAGCCGGTCTGCCCCGTGGCGTGCTCAACCTCGTCAACGGCTATGGTCATGTCGTCGGCGCGGAGCTCAGCCAGAACCCTGGTATCGCCAAGATCACTTTTACCGGCTCGACCACCACCGGAAAGACGATCCTTCGAACCGCTGCGGAAAGCTTCAAGCGCGTGACCTTGGAGCTCGGCGGCAAGGGGCCGCAGATCCTGCTCGACGATGCCGATCTCGATCACGCCATTCCGCACGTGCTTGCTTCCGCCTTCCGCAACAGCGGCCAGGCCTGCATTGCCGGCACCCGGCTTCTGGTGTCGGAGCGGAGGCTAGCGGAAGTGACCTCGCGTCTGGCCACCGCCGTCTCAGCATTGAAGATCGGCCCTTCGAGCGATCCGACCTCTGATATCGGCCCGATGGTCAGCGCCAGACAATGGCAGCGCGTCCAGTCCTATATTCGTCTCGGTCAGGAGGAAGGAGCAAAACTGCTGGCAGGCGGCGAAGGTCGCCCGGATGGGCTCGATCGTGGCTGGTTCGTCCGCCCCACCGTTTTCACCGATGTCACCAACGACATGCGGATCGCGCGGGAAGAAATCTTCGGCCCCGTCCTCAGCGTTCTTTCCTATCGCAACGAAGACGAGGCTGTCGCCATCGCCAACGACACGGACTATGGCCTGCAATCGTACGTTCTCGGCACCGATGTGGAACGCATGCGCCGCGTGGCCGGCCAACTCGAGGCCGGACGCGTGGTCCTCAACGAGGCGCCGGCAGATGCACAGGCTCCCTTCGGCGGCTTCAAGCATTCCGGCATCGGTCGTGAATTCGGGCCCTTCGGCCTCGAAGCCTTTCTCGAGCCGAAGGCGATCATTGGCTGAGCGATAATCCCCGTGTTTCAGGCGACCTGCGCGCCGACCTTGGGCGCGCTAGCCAACGCGACGGTATTGCGGCCCATGTGCTTCGCCTCGTAGAGAGCCGCGTCTGCGTTTTGCAGCAGCTTTTCAAGCGTCGTCTCAGTCGCAAGCGCCGAAGCGACGCCCAGGCTTGCCGTCACGCACCCATTGCCAAGTCCGCGATGTGCAATGCCGAGCCGTTCGATCGCCGTGCGGATACGCTCGGCCATCGCCAACGCCTGCAGCGGCTCCCGATCCGCCACGAGCACCAGCATCTCCTCACCGCCGAAGCGGAAGACGAAGGAGGCCTCATCCACCGTGTCGCGCATGCATTGCGAGACGGCGCGGATGCAGGCGTCGCCCTCGATATGGCCGTGAACGTCGTTGAACCGCTTGAAGTGGTCGATATCCAGCAGGATCGCCGAAACCGGCGCCAGGCGAGGCGCGTCGTTCCACAGCATCTCGCCAACCCGCGCCAGCGAGCGACGGTTCAACAGTCCCGTCAGTTCATCCCGTTCGGCATTACGCTCAAGCTGGCGGTAGAGAAGGCTGCCTCTTAGCTGGTTGAGGAAATTCTGCCTGTCCTTTTGCTCCAGAAAATAGGCGCTGACCGCCAGGAAGATCGACAGTGTCAGATAGAAGGTGATGATGCCGGAATAGGTGACATCGTCGAAGGCGCCGGTCAGGTGCGTGGTGGTGAAATGGGAAGCGCACATCAGCGCGAGCCCGATCACGACGGCAAAGAAACGCGGCCGCAGCGCGATGACGAAGAACAAAAAGGCGGCGGAATTGCCGTTCTGATAGACGAAGAGGTAGGAACTGGTGCTTTGCGTGGCAGCGGCCATCGGCAAGGTGACGCCCAGCACCGCGATCGCCACCGCCAGGACGTCGTAGAGAAGCGCATCCGGCCAGCGGCGCACGGCCAGGATACAGCCGATGACGAAAGAGGCGTGAACACCAGGAAACGGGCGACGAGCAGCTCGCTGAACACGTCGGGCAGCATTGTACGATCGCCGAAATAGACCAGATCGTAGATGAAAACGCCGATCACGCCCCAGATCACCGCGAGCCGCACACGCTCGGCCGCATATTCCTTGCGAAACAGCGCCTCGATCTCCGGCGAGAACAGCAGATAACGAAAGCCGCGCGCGATCTGGTTCTCTACCTGGTCTAGCGTGACAACGCCCATTACCAATTTCCCCGGCTGCGGAAGGACTCCAGCAAGCTAGCAGAGAAAACTGAATATTCGTCTAAAGCTAGATCGGTTCGCCGCTGTCTTCGGGCACCTTGATCAGGACCGTCTCGTCGGCCTCGATCGGCCTGCCATCCTGTGTGCGGATGTCGAGCTTCACAGGCAGTCCTGTTTCTTTTTCGACCAGCAGGGAATGCTCCTCGCCGGGCTGAAAGAGGTGCCTTTCGCCGAACTGGCGCAAGGCGACCATCACAGGAAAGAGGTCCCGGCCCATCGCCGTCAATTGATACTCGACCCGCGCTTTCGCCTCGCCGACGGGAACCGTCTCCAGAATGCCGCGGTCCACGAGCGTGCGCAGGCGCTCCGTCAGGATGTTCTTGGCAATGCCGAGGCTTTTCTGAAAATCACTAAAGCGTCTCAATCCGTCGAACGCATCGCGCACGATCAGCAGCGACCACCAGTCGCCGATCGCGTCCAGAGATCGCGCGCTGGGGCAGTAGTCTCCCTTGAGGCTTCTGCGCGCCACCATGCGAACTCTCCTCTCTCGCGCCCACGAGATTTTGGTTGCATTATGAAACCAAATCGCTATCCATAAATTTGGTTTCATTATTAAACCGAAATAAGGAAGAAGTCCAATGGATGGTAGAGCTGCTGCGGCGTCGATCGACGCCGCAAACGACGCTGCGCGCCCAAATGCCGGAGATGCCACGGCATCACCGTTGACGCGCCCGATGATGACACTCTTCGCCTTTGCCTCTGGCCTTGCGGTCGCCAATGCCTATTTTGCCCATCCCCTGCTGGATGTGATGGCCGCGGATCTCGGCCTTTCGCAGATAAGCGCCGGTTTGATCGTCGGCGCGACGCAGATCGGCTACGCGCTCGGCCTGGTCCTGCTTGTTCCTCTTGGCGACCTTTTCGATCGCCGCAAGGTCATCATCATTCAATCCCTGCTTTCAGTGGTCGCGCTCGGCTTCGTCGCCCTTTCGGCCAACGCCGAAATGCTGATGGCCGCGATCGCGGCGGTCGGCATGCTGGCCGTCCTGACACAGGCGCTGGTCGCCTATGCGGCCAGCCTGGCCCAACCGTCAGAACGCGGCCGGGTGGTGGGGTTTGTCACCAGCGGCATCGTGATCGGCATCCTCTCCGCACGCACCGTCGCGGGCCTTCTGACGGATCTCTCCGGCTGGCGATCGGTCTATCTTGCATCATGTGTCGCAACGCTCTTGATCGCCGGCCTGCTGTACAGGTTGTTGCCGCACCAGAGACGGGAAACGAGCAAGCTCAGCTACCCCCGCCTTGTCGGCTCCACCTTCAAGCTGATCTGGGAAGAGCCGGTGCTGCGCACCCGCGGCGTGATCGCCATGCTGATCTTCGCGAACGTGACGACCCTGCTCACCCCGCTTGTCCTGCCGCTGAGCGCACCGCCCTTCTCCATGTCGCATACCGAGGTCGGCCTCTTCGGTCTGGCAGGGATCGCCGGGGCTTTGGCCGCTTCTCGTGCGGGCCATTGGGCCGATCGCGGATTTGGCCAGGCGACGACGGGGATTGCACTCGCGCTTATGCTCATCGCATGGCTGCCGATCTCATTGCTGCATCACTCGATCCTGTGGCTGATCGCCGGTGTGCTCGTCCTCGACTTCGGGCTCCAGGCGGTCCACGTGACCAACCAGGCCCTGATCTATCGCGTCCGTCCGGAAGCGCAGAACCGACTGACGGCAGCCTACATGCTCTTCTATTCGCTCGGCAGCGCGATCGGATCCTCTCTGTCCACGGTCGCCTATACGCATGCGGGATGGAACGGCGTCTGCCTGATGGGCGCGGCGATCAGCCTTACCTCGCTGCTCTTCTGGCTGGCGACAAGACCTACGGGATCCAAGCATGCGGAAGACGCGCAGCGTTGAACGGTTGAGTGAGCTGCGACAGCGCGGACCGAGGTTGGCTCAGCCAACGAGAAGGCCCCGCACGATGGCGGGGCCTCTGAGGGAACGGTCGACCGCCGCTCCTCGACGCTTATGCGGCCGGTTCAAAGTCGGTCGAGAGGGACACGGCACGCCATTGGGCAAGGATTTCTGCGTCCGATGCGTGCTTGGCTTCGATCGCGGCCACCGTGTCGCTGCCAAGCGGCAACCGCACCGGCGGATTTTCGGCATCAGCGAACGAGATCAAGACCTCTGCCAGCCTGTCGGGATTGCCCGGCTGGTTATGGCTGATCTCCTTCGCCTTGCTGCGAACGAAGCCGGCCGTCTCGGCATAGTCCTCGATCTCGATCGGGCTGATGCCGAGTGAGGTCGAGTCGAGAAAGTCGGTGCGGAAGTAACCGGGTTCGATCGCCGTCGCATGGATACCGAGCGGGGCAAGCTCTGCTGCGAGCGCTTCGGTCAGGCCTTCAACGGCAAACTTCGTCGAGCAATAGACCCCGAAGCCAGGGCCGCTGCGATAGCCGCCGATCGACGAGAAGTTCAGGATGCGTCCCGAACGCTGGCGGCGCATGTGCGGCAGCACGGCACGGGTGACGGCCAGCAGGCCGAAGACGTTGGTGCGATACAGGGCCTCGATCTCGGCACCGCTTGCCTCTTCGACCGCACCGAGCAGTCCGTAGCCGGCATTGTTGACCAGAACATCGATCCGGCCAAAGCGGGCGATCGCCTGCCCGACCGCCTGATGCGCCTGGGACTCGTCGGTAACATCGAGCGCTACGGCCAGAAGGTTGGGTTGCTCGCCGAAACGCTCGGCGATCGCCTTCGGATTGCGCGCCGTCGCGACGACCTGATCGCCCTTGGCGAGTGCCTTTTCCACAATGAGGGCGCCAAATCCACGGGATGCCCCGGTAACGAACCATGTATGCATGTGAACCTCCTGTTTGTTTCGCCGCTCCATCGTCGGCGGCTGAGAAGGTTTTACCGCGCTCCATCTGCTGAGATAATCGACTGGATTCTCCTTGAGCTGATGAGTAAGATTCATCAATGAGAACCGTATCGCCTTCCGACCTGTCCTCCTTCCTGGCTTTGGCCCGGCACCGAAGCTTCCGCCGCGCCGCCGACGAGATCGGCTGCACGCCATCGGCGCTCAGTCATGCCCTGAAGGCGCTTGAAGAACGGCTTGATCTTCGCCTCTTCAACCGAACGACCCGCAGCGTCGCGCTGACGGAAGCGGGCGAACTTCTGCTCGCGCGCGTCGCACCCGCCTTCCGCGACATCGAGGATGCGCTTGACGACCTCAACAACTTCCGGGGCGCACCTGTCGGGCGCTTGAAACTCAATGCGGCGCGCGCCTCCGCGAAGATGGTGCTTCTGCCATTGGTCGCGCGTTTTCTCGAAGCCTACCCGAAAATCAGCATCGAGATCGTCACCGACAACGACCTCGTCGACATGGTATCGGAGGGTTTCGACGCCGGCGTTCGTTTCGGCGAGGTCATCGCGCAGGACATGATTGCCGTCCCGATCGGGCCGCGCCAGCGCACCGCAATTGTGGCAACGCCTTCCTTCTTCGAGCGCTTTCCAAAACCGACCGCTCCCGATCACCTGAGGGAACTCCCCTGTGTCGGACTGCGCTTCGGCAGCGGCCGGCTTTACGCATGGGAGTTTGAGCGCGGCGGCGTGGAACTTCAGGTCGAAGTGAGCGGCCCCCTGATCGTCGACGACCAGGACATGATGGTGGACGCTGCCCTTGCGGGCGCCGGCGTGACCTTCACCTTCGAGGATCAGGTGCTGTCGCTGATAGACGAAGAGAAACTTGTTCGGGTGCTCGAGGACTGGTGCCCCTACTACGGCGGCCTCTATCTATACTACCCCAGCCGACGGCAAATGCCGGCGGCGCTACGCGCCTTCGTCGATTTCATCAGGACTGCGGGTACCGCCTCACCAAGAGTTAACGCGAAGCTGCTTCAGCGACCCACCGCGCCACGGTCGGACCATGACGCCGCCGCTTCCGGCTAAGGCCGGAACAGGCGAAGGTGCCCGACGCGGGACATCCCCTGGCCTACGCCTTGGTTTCCATTGCGGGCGAAATAGCCTCCGCGACGGCCAGCTCGGCCATGGCAAGGGCAGCTTCGCGCGTTGCGGCAGCCGCGATGAAGCGGCCATTGTGGCAGAAGCTTGCGCCCGCGACCCCGCAAGCCGCTTCCAATTCGCCGTTGGTCAGGCCGGCCCAGGCGGCGGGCAGATCTGCGCGAAGCTCAAAGCCCTCATCTGCCTTGCGGATGCCCGTCAGGCACCAGTCTTTGTCGCGCGGGTGAACGACGAACAACAGGTGATCGGCGCCGGCCTTCACGACGGCCGGACGGAAGGGCATGCCCATCGGCAGCTCGAGAACGCGACCATCCCCGGCTCTAGCGATTTGCTGAAGGACAAGTGCCTCGGCTCTGAGCTTGGCGAAGCGCTGCGCTACGCCGGCCTCGACGAGCGTACGAGCAATCGCCAGGGCCGCCTGAAAGCCGCGATCGTCAGCCTCCTGGCCGGCCTCGTCGAACACCGGCTTCAAGGTTTCCAAAAGCGCCGGCAGGGTGAGCCCTGCGAGCGGTCCGGCGACGGAAGGGTCGAGCGCGCCATTGTCCACCAGGTCGACTGGAAGCACGAAGCGTGCGTCAAAGGCCGCATGGACCGCCTCGATATGGTCTTCAGGAACGCCTGAAGCGGCGAGATAGTCGCGGCCATAGTGCTTCCAGATCAGCCCGAACGAACTGTAGGGCTGGCCGTCTTCTCTTAACGGCGCGCCGCGCTGGTGATGATCGAAGATGCCGGCAGCAGGGTCATACTGGCCACCCACATCGTAAACGATACGGTCTGCACCGGGCCTGATCCATTCCGCAGCCCGGCTGCGGATCAGACGCGCCTGCGGGAACAGCCGCGTGAGAATGACGGTGGACAACAGTTCGTCGGCATGAAAGCCACCGGAATGGGTAACGAGAAACTCTGGGATCATCCCGATTGGCCTTATGGTTCGTTGAATACGGAGCGCACCACATAGCCATTGCTTGCTGCCACCTCAACCCACCATCGCTCCTTGCCTGCATGAAGGACCGCATGCGCCGCTTGGGGATCTTGGCGGGAGACGGATCAACGGCCGAGACTGGCCGACAAATATTTGGCCCCGAGCGCAGCTACTCCAGATCCATCGTGGTGAAGACCCGGCAATTGTCGGGCGCAGGCGTGCCTTTGCAAATCTGCGCATCGACGAGTTGGTCCACGGCCAGCGTGTTCGTCAGCAGAAGTGCCTTGAACAATTGCCAAAAACCGGGATTGCCATCCGCATCGCGCTGGCCCTCCGCCAGCGTCTGGTAGCGCACGCCCATTTCATCGTAGTAGGCCGCCAGCTTTTTGCTGCTGGCTTCGTTTCCGGTCACCATCGGAATGCCGCCGATTATCGTTTCCTCGCCCGCGAGCCTTCGAGTGCCGGACGCAAGGATCAGGGCGCAAGCTTCCATGCATGCTCCGCGCGAAGCCGCCTCGCCGACAAAGTCAGCGCCTCTGTCGTCGTTCGCCGTGCAATTCTCTTGATCGCGCTGGCATCCGACAAAATTGGTCGTGCCCACCGCCACGCTCAGCTTGTTCTTGCGGACGAGGCGTCCGATTGCCATGGCGGCGGCAGCATCCCCGCCGGAAGAGGTAAGGACCAGCGGCAGCTTTCTGCCTGCGAGCACCTTCAAGGTCGCCTTCAGCAACGCCGGCGTCTTCGCACCGATGACGCCTTCGGCGGAAATCCATTCCGGACATGTCGGCTCGCAACCGGATTGGTTCGAGCGTACGACGACGAACCGCATCTGCTGTTCTGCCGCCATTGCCGGCTGTTGGATCGATAGGCCTGGCGTCGCCAGACACATCAGCAGCGCCGCCCGCCGAAGGCTCGCCAAGACCCTGCGTACAGGGAAACTCCCTCCTGACATCCCTATCTCCAGCCTAACGCTTCAGGTCCGACATGACGAAAACCCGACAATTGGCGGACGCCGGTACCGTTCTGCAGGTCTCGACCGAGGTCAGCAATTCGACCCCGCCCAGCTGCGTGATCAATTTCATCTCGGTCATCGCGACGGGTTCGATCTTGCGCATATCGGAGGCGGGCGTGATCTTCATCAGATCGATAACCGTGCGGCCGATGCCCATTTCCGCGAGGTAGGCGGTCAACTCGCGCTCCTGCGCCCTGGTCATCTCGTAGATCTTGCGGCTGCCGACATTCTTGCGGCTGACGACCTTCTTGCTGGTCACCTTCTTCTTGCCGTTGACGATACGGTACTCCTCCCGATACCGCGTCTGGGTCTGAACGAAGACAGTGGTGATCTGGTGAACGCCGAGATAGGCCCAGTGCCCGGCCACTCGGCGGGTTCCGCCGGCGAACATCAGCGGACAGGCCGAATTGCAGTAGGCTCCGCCCGAATAGGCGATACCGATATAGCGGGCGCCCTTGCCGTCGTTTTCGCGGCAATCCTTCTGCTGCGGCTGGCAACCGATGAAGCGGGTTTTGCCGACCGCCACTTCAAGCCTTCGCGCTCTGATGAGCCGCCCTAGCGCCAGCGCAGCGTCGACGTCTCCCCCAGGTGACGTCACCACGACCGGCAGGCGGCGCTTGCCGATGGTTTTGAGCAGCTTCTTGAACTGCGCCGGGCTTTCGCGAACGATCGTCCCCTCCGCCGATATCCACTCCGGACAGGTTGGCTCGCACCCTGGCTGACCGCTGCGAACCACGAAGAACTGCATGTCAGCGCCGCCGGCCGGCGCCGCTCGAACCGTCGCGGCCGAGGCCAGGAGCCCAACCAACAGACAGACAATGACCACTGAACGCGAGAAAACTTCTCGTGGAAATGCCATGCCGATCAAAAAACTGTCCCTCTCCCGACTGTCCCTGCGCCGGCGGTCCAGGGATCTCGCCCGATCCCTTTTCGCATCAGCGTGGTGCGCGGCCCCCCGCAAATTTCATTCTGCAAATATGCCTATCAAAACAAACAGTTCTTTCGCATCCATTGATGCGATCGTGCGCGGGATGGCGAAAGAGAATTGAAAGTTGCGTCAGTCAATAATGAAACCAAAGATAGCATGGAGCCTGAATATAAGGCAACGATCATGGACGCGGAATCGGCTGCCGGAGCGATGCGATCGGCCCGCCTAAGCCATTGCAGCGAGACGATAGTTGTTCGCGCGGCAGCGATCAGACGCCGAGGGGCTGGATACGCCGCGGACGCTTTGACAACATAGGCGCTCAAGGCAGGATTGCGATTCGATGACGATTTTCTTTAAGGCAGCAATTTCCGACGACGTGGCATTCGGAATGATCGAGCGGTGTTTTTCCGACCCGGATGATTATGACGGCTATCTCGATATCTTTGGCGATCACACCGAGCGGACCGTTTCATGGAGCAAGGGCAGGTCGGTGGACGAGTTCAAGGCTGAGATAACCGAAGCATTGCGATCGGCCTGGGAAAGCGCGCGTTTCTGGCAGGTATACGAGCGGCGCGAAGACCGGGACGATGCCGGAACCAATGAAATCCGGCGCGCCGCCATCAATCTGACGCGCACCTATGGCGGCGTCATCGTGATCACGTTGAGCCTGCTTGGCAGACGCAGCAGCACGCACGATCTCGAACTGGTGTTTGTCTGCTTCCAGGAAGACGCCCAACGCCGGAATTTTCGCGTGCGCTACGACGGAAAATTCATTCCCGCCTGACGCCTTGCGTGGTGCAAAAAATAGCGTTTCTCCGACCAGGCCCTGATCGGCCGGCGGCACGCTTGCCGATCAGCCACACCTGGCAGGCCTACTTCAGGAAAGCCCGGAAGCGCCGCATGGCAAAGGCGAAGAGGATGGCGCCGATCAGCAGCAAGGCAAGAAGCTGCGGCCAGACTACGTCCAGACCGGCATCGCGAAAGAGAACCGCCTGCGCCAGAATGACGAAGTGGGTATTTGGGGCTGCCAGCATGATGTTCTGGATGAACTCGGGCATGCTTTCGCGCGGCGTCATTCCCCCGGACAGGGCCTGTAGCGGCAAGAGCACAAGCATCAGCAGCAGACCGAACTGCGGCATGGAGCCGGCAATCGTGGCAAGCAGGATGCCCATGGAGGTGGTCGCAAAGAGCTGCAGGGCCGTTGCCAGCAGGAACAGCGCGAACGAGCCCTGCACCGGAACCGCAAGCGCGCCCTTGACGACGACGATCAGCGAGACCGCCGAGGCGAGCAGCACCACGAGCCCCATCGACCAGACCTTGCTGACCATGATTTCGAACGGGGTCACGGGCATGACCAGGAGGTGTTCTACCGTCCCGTGCTCGCGCTCGCGGATGAGGGCGGCACCCGTGAGCACGATCGACAGGATGGTGATGTTGGTGATGACGTTCATGACTGCGCCGAACCAGCCCTTGTTGAGCTCCGCATTGAAGCGGGCACGCAGAACCAGATCGACCGGCAGTTTCTGCTCGCTGCGGTGTCGGTCAAGGAAGCCCGCGACCTCGCCGGTGACGATCTGCTGGATGTAGCCGTTGCCGGAAAAGGCCTGGCTCATGCGCGTCGCGTCGACATTGAGCTGGATGGTCGGCGAGCGACCGGCCAGCAGATCCGTCTGGAAATTCGGCGGGATATCGAGCGCGAAGGTCTCGAGCCCCTGGTCCATGCGGCGGTCCATTTCCGCCGGCGTGATCATCTGCGGCGGCACGAAATAGGGCGGATAGAAAGCCGTCGAGATCCGCGTCGAAACCGGCGAGCGGTCCTCGTCGACGATGGCGATTGCCGCACGGTTCAGCGTTTCCGGCATTGCGGTCGAGCCGGTATAGACCGAGAGCGTGAAGGAATAGACGATCAGGATCAGCAGGATCGGATCGCGCCAGAGCCCCCAGAGTTCCTTGATGCCGAGATGGTAGATATGGGACAGGCGCATCGTTACCTCGCCTGTTTCTTGAGGGATAGCGTGCCGATCGCGAGCAGCACGGGCACGGCGATCAGCATCGGCACGAAGGCGCCACCGAGATCACCGAAGCCCAGAGCCTTGGAAAAGGTGCCGCGGGCGATCGTCATGAAATGTGTGGTCGGGTAGATCTGGCCGATGAAGGCACCCGCCCCTTCGAGCGAGGAGACCGGATCGATCATCCCGGAATACTGGATTGCGGGAATGAGGGTCAGGATCGCCGTGCCGAAGATCGCAGCGATCTGGCTCGACATGAAGGTCGAGATGACGAGCCCCATGGCCGTTGCCGCCGAAACGTAGATCAGCCCCGCGGCCGTCCAGGCGAGCAGACTGCCGGTAAACGGCACTCGAAAGACGAAGATCGCGAATGCCGTCAGCAGCACGAAATTGAGCATCGCCAGGGCAACATAAGGGATCTGTTTACCGATCAGGAATTCGAGCCGCGTCACCGGCGAGACATAGAGATTGACGATCGACCCCAGCTCCTTCTCGCGTACGACGCTGAGCGCCGAGAGCATCGCCGGGATCAGCATCAGCAGGAGCGGGATGACCGCCGGCACCATCGCAACGATGCTCTTGACATCAGGGTTGTAGCGGAAACGCGTCTCGATCTTGAAGCTGCCGGTGGTCGCAGCCGCCCCATAGCGTTCGCGGATCTTTCCGGTCAGCCAATGGGCGTGCAGTCCCTGCACATAACCCTTGACCGTTTCGGCACGGCTCGCCATCGCACCGTCGATCCAGGCGGCAATTTCAACCGTATCGCCGCGCGCCGCATCGCGGGCAAAGCCCGGCGGGATCTCGATTGCCAGGCTCAGTTCGCCGTTGCGCATGCGCCGGTCGAGATCGGCATAGTCGGTGATCGGATCCTTCTCGATGAAGTAGCGCGAACCGGCGATTTCGAGAATGTAGTCGCGGCTCGTCGTCGTCTGGTCGCGGTCAAGCACTGCGAAGGTCAAATCCTCGACGTCCATGTTGATGCCGTAGCCGATGACGAACATCAGGATGACCGTGCCGATCGTGGCAAGCGTCGCGCGGATGGGATCGCGCACCAGTTCCAGCGCTTCGCGGCGGGTATAGCTGAACATCCGCCCGACGTCGAAAAACCCTGACTTCGGAGGCCGTTTGGTCTCGGCCGATCGTTCGGCGACCGGCTCCAACGGCGCCTTAGCCCTGACCACGGCGGGCGCCGGCTGCTTTGCCCCGGCGATCGCCTCTTCCAGATAGGCGATGAAGGCCTCCTCCAGCGTCGAGGCGGACCGGCTTTTCATGATGCCGGCCGGCGTATCGCTGACGAGCACCTTGCCCGCATGCATCAGCGACATGCGATCGCAGCGCATCGCCTCGTTCATGAAGTGGGTGGAGATGAAGATCGTCACCTGATCGTTGCGGGAGAGATCGACGAGGATCTGCCAGAAACTGTCGCGCGCCACGGGATCGACGCCGGACGTCGGTTCATCGAGGATGAGGATATCGGGTGAATGGATCAGCGCGACCGCAAGCGAGAGCCGTTGGCGCACGCCGAGCGGCAAGGCGTCCGGCAAGGCCTCCATCACATCCGAGAGATCGAAGCGCTTCGCCAGTTCCTCGATCCGTTTGGGAATGCTGTCCGCCGCCATGCCGAACAGCTTGGCATGCAGCTCGAGGTTCTGCAGAACCGTGAGCTCGGTATAGAGCGAGAAGGCCTGCGACATGTAACCGACGCGGTGGCGCACCTCCATGTCACGCGGGTCGACCTCGCGGCCAAAGAGTTTGGCCGTCCCTTCGCTGGCGGCAAGCAGGCCCGTCAGCATCTTCATCGTCGTCGTCTTGCCGCAGCCGTTGGAGCCGAGGAAGCCGAAGATCTCGCCGCGGCCGATGCGGAAGCTGACATTGTCGACGGCGACGAAATCGCCGAAGCGCATGGTGAGGTTGTTGGCCTCGATGGCGATGTCGCCGCCCACCCCTTCCGGACGCGGCGGAATGACGACGTCGTGGTGCTCGCGCCTGAGTTCCTCGGGAAGCAGCGCGATGAAGGCGGCGTCAAGCGTGTCGACGCCGGTCTTTTCAAGCAGTTGTTCGGGCGTGCCCGTGGCCAGCACCCGGCCCGCATCCATCGCGACCAGCCAATCGAAACGGGCCGCTTCCTCCATATAGGCGGTTGCCACGATGACGCTCATGCCCGGCCGCTCAGTGCGGATCTCATCGATCAGTTCCCAGAACTGCCGTCGTGACAAAGGGTCCACGCCGGTCGTCGGCTCGTCGAGGATCAGGAGATCGGGATCGTGGATCAGCGCGCAGCAAAGCCCGAGCTTCTGTTTCATGCCGCCGGAGAGCTTGCCCGCCGGACGGTCGGCGAAAGGGGCAAGCCCGGTGCTTTCGAGCAGGCTGGCAATCCGCCTCTCGCGCTCCTCGCGATCGTGGCCGAAGAGCCGGCCGAAGAAATCGACGTTCTCGAAGACGGAAAGGGTTGGATAGAGGTTCTTCCCAAGACCCTGCGGCATGTAGGCAATACGCGGGCAGGTCCGGCGCCGATGGCCGGCATCGGCAATGTCGCCGCCAAGCACCTCGACGCGCCCCACCTGTACGGCGCGTGCGCCGGCGACGAGAGACAGCAGGCTCGATTTCCCAACACCGTCGGGCCCGATCAGCCCGGCCATGCAGCCAGGGGGTATGTCGAGCGTCACGTCATCCAGCGCCTTCGTCTTGCCATAGGAAAGCGTGACGGCGCTCAGACGAACCACGGGCTCTGCCGGCCGCAGGCCGGCCCGATCAGGGGCTGCCATCACTGCACCAGCGTGCCGGTCTGGCTCGCCGGCCACTCTGCATTCGGATCGACTTTCACATAGGCGACGCCCGGAAGACCGGTTTTCACCATGCGGATGTATTTCTTCAGGAGTTCCTTCGGAATTTGCGCCTTGATGCGGAAGGTCAGCTTCTGCCGTTCTTCGGCCGTCTCCACCGTCTTCGGCGTGAACTGGGCGACATCGGCGACATAGGAGACCTTGGCGGGGATGATGTATTGAGGTGCTGCGTCCAGCACCAGCCGGACCTCGCTGCCGATCGAGAGGCGTCCGGCCTGATCCGTCGGCAGGAAGAACGTCATGTAGACATCGCCGAGATCGACGAGATTAAGCACGCGGCCGCCGGCCGCCAGCACTTCGCCCGGCTGGACCACACGATACTGAATACGGCCGTCGCGCGGCGAGACCAGGGTGCTGTCGTTGATGTCGGCGATGATGCTTTCGACCGACGCCTTGGCCGCCTCGACCGAGGCTTCGGCATCGACGACCTGGGACTTCGCCGAATTGATCGCCGCATTTGACGCGGCGAGCGATGCTTCCGCGGCGCTGGCGGCAGCGCGCGCGCCCTCGGCGGTGGCCCTGTCGTCGTCGAGCACCTGTTGCGAAACGGTGCTCGTCTTCACGAGTTGCTCGGACCGGGCGAGCCGCCGCTCGGCAGCGTCCAGTTGTGCGCGCCGCTGCGCGAGGACAGCCTCGGCCGCGGCCTTTTCCGCTTCGCGCTGCGTGACCAGGTTCTTCGCCGCTTCGACGCTGATGATCGCACGCTGCTGCTGCGCTTCGGCCTGCCGCTTGTGCGCTTCCAATTGCACGGTGTCCATCTGGGCGAGCACCTGGCCGGCAGTGACGAAATCGCCCTCATCCACCAGGATTTCCTTGATCCTGCCTGCCGTCTTGGTCGAGATATCGATCTCAACTGCTTCTATGCGTCCGTTGCCGCTCGCGATCCCGGCGGGTAGCGCATTGCGATCCATGTTCTGCCAGGCATAGTAGCCGCCCGCGAGCGCCAGAATGACCAGACCAACCAGGAGCCAATTCTTCCGGGCTTTTTCCATTTCAGCGTCCCACCATCAAAACGGACCGCGAGAATATCCCGCGACCACTCAAACACAACCGGGAATAGGCCCGAAGGACGAGGCTGCCGCATTGACTCATGTCAATTGCGGGTCAGGCGCCTTGGTGCCAAATGCCGGGTTGTTATTGGGATCTGTGGCTCTTGATCGCTTGGGACGGCGAAGCCCGTCCTCGCCGTTCGAGCAAACGGGACCTCTGTTCAGTACGCGCTCGGTCGGACTATCGGCCAGATTCGTGGCATGGCCTACCGCGCCAGCGCGACGCGGCGTCCGCTGACGGGCTGTTCCAGAACATCCATCTGCACGTCGTAAATCCGCGCCAGTTCTTCCGGCGTCATGATGTCGGAAGGCGTGCCCTCCGCGATAAGGCGGCCGGAATGGAGCGCCACGATGCGGTCGCAGAAACGCGCGGCCATATTGATCTCGTGCAGTACCGAGATGATGGTGATGCCCTTGTCCCGGCAGAGGTCGCGGGTCAGTGCCAGCACCTCGAGCTGGTGGCCGATGTCGAGGGCGGAGATCGGCTCGTCGAGCAGCAGGCAGGTGGCATCCTGGGCGACGAGCATGGCAAGCCAAACGCGCTGGCGTTCCCCGCCCGACAGACTGTCGACCTCCCGGGTGACAAACGGCTCGATGCCGGTGACCTCGATCGCCTCTTCGACCTTCGCCTTGTCGGCCGCCCCGAAGCGGCCGAGCGCGCCGTGCCAGGGATAGCGGCCAAGTGCGATCAGTTCCCGTGCCAGCATGCCGGGTGCTGGCGGCGTATTCTGCGGCAGATAGCCGAGCCGCCGGGCGAAGGCCCGCGTTCCCCAGCCAGCAAGCGGCTTTCCCTCGAAATCGATACGCCCAGTGGTCGGCGCGAGCTGTCGCCCGATCAGCTTGAGCAGCGTCGATTTGCCGGAACCATTATGGCCGATCAGCGCGATGGAATGCCCGACCGGGATCTCCAACGTCAGAGGGTGCAGCAGGTTGCGCCCATCGATCGCAAAGCTCACATCATGGAGCGACAGAACGGCCTGGTCGCGGGCGATGGGTGGAGTTTCAGTCGCGTGGTTCTGCATCTTTTCGTTCCGGGCAGGATCGCTGGACCTGCTGTTGGTCTCATCGATAGATATCATTGACGGCAAAAGGTCGAAGCATTGATCGGGCAGGCTGTGCCGCATTTCTTCAGGCCGTCGAGCTTGTAGCGGATGCAGCAGACCTTGCGCTGGAGACAGGCACCGCCCGCGACACCCGGGATCGTCTGCGTCAGCCGAAAAAGGGGATGGTCCGCAGCGATCAGCGTCTCCATCTCGCGCAAGCGCGCCGCGACATCTACCGGCATGGCCTCCTGTGACCAAAGATCATCAACATGACGGCAGGCGCGGCAAAACGCGAAGGACGCATTGCTCCAGTGCACCCGTTCGGACGTGGCCGTCACGTTCGCCATCCGGACGATCAAAGGTCGCACATTGTCTTCGACAATCCCCCGCAGGCGCGCGCTCAACGGAGCGGGAGCCGCGCGTTTCAGCACGAACCGGACGGGCGTCGCCATATCGGATAGGCCGACCTGAACGTCCGGTAACGTCATCGAAAACCAGATGTCGTGAACGAGGCCATAGGCGATAACGGGTCTGAGCAGCCGGCCGAAGTAACCCTGCGTCCATAGCGACGCCGCGGCCCGGCGATCGCCCGGCCCCCACCGCCGCAACAGTCCATCCAGTGCGTTCGCAACCGGCCCTGGCTCGAGAATGCTGTCCAGGCTGACGAGATCATCGTCTTCAGCCGGCACTGCGTGGCTCAGGGCTGCATCCGCGAACGGAATCGGAAGCACCGGAAGCTGGTTCACCATCATCTGTGCCGTCCCAGAAGCCAGATGAGGTAGGGCGCGCCGACGAGTGCCGCGAAGAGGCCGAGCGGCAGCTCGTAGGGGAAGGTCGCCGTGCGGGCGCCGAAATCGGCAAGGGCCATCAGGATCGAGCCGAGCAGGAACGAGCCTGCCAGGTGCTGCGGCGCCGTGACGAGACCGGCGCGCAGGACGATATGCGGCGCGACGAGCCCGACAAAGCTCAAGGGCCCGACAAGCAGGGACGCCGCACCGGTCGCAGCACCCGAAAGAAGCAGAAGAAGCACGCGGCTCAACCGCACCGACAGGCCAAGCGACAGGGCGATCGACGGTCCGAAGGGCATGATCGTCAACCAGCGGCTCAACAGCAGTGCCGCGGCAACGACGAGCAGAGAAAGAATGCCGAGGAAAATCGCAGTCGCCGGCGTTGCCGTGGATGCCGAACCACCGAGCCAGGAGAGAATTTGCCACGACCGCTGATCACCGATCGCCAGCAGCGCCGACAGGACGGCCGAACTGAAGGAACCGACCGCCACGCCCGCAAGCAACAGCTTTTCCGGCGGCAGATGCCGGCGGCTGGCAAAGACCAGCACCGCCAGCATGGCAATGAGCGCGCCGAGCCCGGCGCCAGTGAAGACCACGACTGTGCCGCCATCCGGCGCGAATGTGAGCGCTGCGGCAAAGCCAAGGCCGGCACCGCCGCTGACGCCGACGACCTCGGGGCTGGCCATTGCATTGCCGGTCATGCGCTGCAGGATCGCGCCGGTCACGGCCAGCAGGCCGCCGGCCGCGGCAGACGCCAGGAGCCGAGGCCATCTGAGCGGTGCCAAGTCGAGCGTCTCCGCCCAACTCAGGATCTTCCAGCCATGTCCGGACGGCCCGACGACAAATGCGATCGCGACAAGGACCGGCACGAGAACCAGAAAGGCGGCAAATGCTATTTTCAGATTGCCGCGGTGAACGCTTTCCCGCGCCTCGTGCGGCACTTCCATGCTTCGCACCTTGGGCAGAAGCCAGAGCAGCAAAGGACCGCCAACAAGTGCGGTGACCGCGCCCGTCGGAAAATTCTCGCTGGAGGCACGCGCGACGGTTTGCACGATGCCGTCGCAGAGCCAGAGGAAAAGCGCCCCCGCAAGTGGCGACAGCGCGACGATCGCCGCTGGGCGGCGGGCACCGCAGGCGCGCACGAAGGCTGGGGCGGCAAGGCCGACGAAGCTCACCAGGCCAACCGCTGAGGCGACGAAGCCGGCAAGTGCCGTGGCGATCGCGGCGATTGCGAAGCGAATGCCACCGAGATTGACACCCAGGCTGCGCGCGCTCGTGTCGCCAAGCCCCAACACCAACATCGGGCGGATCAACACGCCGGCAAACAGGCCGAGGAGCACCAACTCCAGGCCAAGGCTTTGGAACACTGACCAGTCCTGCTGACTGAGGGATCCGCCGTTCCAGGTCACAAGCGACATGAGGTACTCACCCCGCGCGAGTGTCATCGCTGCGGACAGGGCTGCGGCTGTCACCCCCACAAGCAGGCCGCAGACCACCATCGTCACCGGCTCGAAAGCCCGACGCCAACCGAGCGCGAAGACGATCGCCGCTGCCCCGGCGGCGCCGGCGAGCGCGACCAAAGTTCGGTGGCCGTCGACGATCTCAGGCACATAGAGCGTCGCCGCGACGATCGCGAGCTGGGCGCCTGCCGAGATGCCGAGGGTCGATGGATCGGCGAGCGGATTGCGCAGCAATTGCTGGAGAAGCGCGCCGGATAGGCCGAGTGCGGCGCCCGCGACCAGCGCGACCGCCGCCCTCGGGAACAGGCTATAGGCCAGGATGATCTTGTCGAGCGTGAGTTCGGCGGGAGGGGCCAACAGGTCTCCCCATTGCGCAAACGGGACCTGGCTCGATGCGGCCAGCGCGAAGAGCATGAGGCCGGCGAGCAGGCTGGCCGACAGGAAAGACCATGCCCGCATCGTCATCCGCGCCGATCCCCCGCAAGCATCGCCTCGACAAACAGGCGCGCAAACCGCAGGCCCGCAGTAACACCGCCATAGGGATTGACGTTGGCGAGCTGGATGACCCGCCCCTTGCGGACCGGCTCCAGCGAATTCCAGATGATGCTGTTTCGAAGGCCACTGCGCGCCTCGACCGGCACCTCGGAAACGATGACGATGCGTGCGTCGGGATCTGTCGCCAGGTTTTCGATCGAGACGGGTGCCGCAAAGGTGAAGCGCGAACGATCCGTCCAGGCATTCGGCAGCCCGAGCCGGGCGAGCATGTCACCGAACATGCTGTCGAAACCAAAGACGCGGACATGCCGCGCGTCGCCGATGTTGACGATATAGGTGGACCTGTTCGCGAAGGGAGCGATCGCATGCCTGGAACCTTCGATTTCGCCGGCTATCTCCTTCAGCAGCGCCTCCGCCCTGTCGGAGCGTCCGAGACGCTCGCCGAGTGCCTTGACCCCTACGAGCGCCTTTTCGAAAGGCGGCTCGCCCCGCACGTAGAATGGCAGGGAGAAAAGCGGCGCGATCCGGCCGAGCGCCGCCTCGTGGCGTACATAGAACGGCGAGATCAGTATGAGATCGGGCTTCAGGAGGTGAAGCAGTTCGAAATTGGGCGAGCCGCGCAGACCGAGATCGACGACATCTGCAGGTAAGTCGGGCTCGACGGCATCGCTTCGAAACTGAATGAGCTCCGTCGCGGCGACCGGGGTAAGGCCGAGCGCGCACAGCGTCTCCAGCATCGCCCAGTCGATCGCGGCTATGCGCAAGGGCGCGCCGGCCCTGGCCATCGGCGTGGCGAGCAAAAGCGCCGCGCCGAGAAGCAGCTCCCGGCGACTGACAAAAGGACCCAATGCCCGCTCTCTCAATTCGCTACCAGCTATAGGTCAGCTTCCCCATGAACGTGCGGCCGTCGCCGTAGTAGCAGCCGAACGAGCTGCAGCTTGCGACATAGTCCTTGTCGAAGAGATTTTGAACGTTGAGCGACGCCTTGTAACCATTCTTCTTATAGGAGAGCGCGAAATCGGCGAGCACGACCGAATCCAGTTCGAAGGTGTTGGCGCTGTTGCCGTAGCGCTGGCCGACATAACGCACGCCCGCCCCAATGCCGACACCTTCGAGTGCCGTGTCTTCCTGGAAGGTGTAGTTCGCCCAGAGGCTCGCCATATGCTCCGGCACGTTTTCGACGCGATTGCCGTCGTCGGCGCCCGCTGCGATCCGGGCATCCGTGTAGGTGTAGGCCGCCCGCAAATCGAGCCCTTGTGTTATGCTCGCGACACCTTCGAGTTCCAGGCCGCGGACATTGACCTCGCCGATCTGCGACGAAATGCCGGCGATGGTGCGCAGCACATTCTTCTGCTTGAGGTCGTAGACGGCCGCCGTGAAGAAGCCGTTCCAATCCGTGGGTTCGTATTTCACGCCGAGCTCGACCTGCTCGCCCGAAGTCGGCTCGAAAGGCCTGCCGTCCGGAGCAGCGCCGATCACCGGCTCGAAGGACGTCGAGTAGCTGACATAGGGCGCAATGCCATTGTCGAAGATATAGCTGAGGCCGGCCCTGCCGGTCAGCTCATGATCGTCCTGGTCGAGCGGACGGGAAACGCGCGAGAGCCCATTGAGCGACGTTCCCGAGCTGCTGGTCCAATCCTGCCTGAGGCCCAACGTTGCGCGCCAGCCTCCGAGCGCCAGTTCGTCCTGCACGTAGACGCCAAGCTGCAAAAGCTCGCTATCGACGGTCGTATCGAGCGTCGGCGCGATCAGCCGGATCGGTCCGCCATAGCTTGGCGAGCGCACGTCGAGCGGCGTTGCCTGGAAGAAGCGGGTGCGCACATTGTTGTCGAAGTAGCGATAGTCGAGGCCCACAAGCAGCGTATGGTCGACCTCGCCGGTCGAGAATTCGCCCTGCAGATTGTTGTCGATATTGACGGTGTTGAGCGCCTCGTCCTGGAAGGTCGCGTTTCGGCGGAGTGTCCGGCCGTCAGCGGCAAGACCAAGCGTCGACATGCCAAGCGACTGGTAGTCCCAGTCGAAGTCGGTGTAGCGGAAGTTCTGCCGGAAGATCCAGTTCTCGCTCAGGCGATGCTCGAGTTCGTATCCGAGGTTTGTCAGCGTGCGGCTGGAGCGGTCGAAGGATTCGTCGCCGACATAAAAGTCGCGCGGCAGGCGAAAGTCGGTGGCGTTCAGCGTATATTGCGGCGGCAGGCCCGAGGGCGTTCCGGGATTGTCGTGCTGGACGCTCGCAAGGATCGTCAGCTTGGTGTCCTCGTCCGGCTGCCAGGTCAGCGCCGGCGCAATGAAGTAGCGATCGTTGTCCAGTTCGTCGACCTGGGCAGCGGCGTTCTTGCCAAGACCGGTCAGCCGGTATGCAAAATCCGACTCCTCGCGAAGCGTACCGCCGAAATCGAAGAAGCCACCAAAGGTCTCGTAGCTTCCGCCCTGCACGCCGACTTCGCCGAAATTCTCGAAGACCGGCCGTTTGCTGATCATGTTGATGATGCCGCCCGGATTGCCCTGGCCATACATGACCGAAGCGGGTCCGCGAAGGACGTCGATGTTTTCAAGCCCGTAGATTTCAACGGCCGGTGCGCCGGCGGTGCGCATCATCCTGAGCCCGTTCAGGAACTGGACCTGGCGACCGTCGAAGCCGCGGATGATCGGCGCGTCGAAGCGGGGGTCGGCGCCGAAGGGCTGTGCGAAAACGCCGGGCGTGTAATTCAGCGCCTGCCCCACGGTCTGGGCACCCTGCGCCTCAATCTGGTCGTGCGTGATGACGGATACCGACTGCTGCGTCTCGAGCAGGGGCGTGCCGGTCTTCGAAGCGGTACGGCTCGACTTCGCCACATAGCCCTCGACGGGACCGCCGGCCTCCCTGTCGCCTTTCGCGACGATCGCCTCAAGCTTGGTCTCGGTCTGCTGCTGCGCCACTGCGTTCTGTCCGGCGGACCCCACGAAAGCGACGTACGTTAACAGCAGCCAATGAATGCGGGACATGGGATGACGAAAGCCTCTGCGCGCGTGGCATTTGCGCACTCAATCTGGAGTAATTTTGTCATCTTTCTATAGCCAAATTTTCCGGCATTCCAATAACTCGGCACGGGATTTTTCAGAACTTTCAGTTATAATATCGGTGCTCAGCATCGTTTTCAGTTATTGCATTGCGAGGCCCCATGTCGGCTCCAAAATCGCCACGCGCCGCGACCTTTGAACTTCGCCACCTGCGCTATTTCATCGCTCTCGTGGAGGAAAAGAATTTCGAGCGGGCCGCCGCCCGGCTCGGCATTGCCCAGCCCGGCCTCAGCCAGCAGATCCTCAATCTGGAAAGCCTGGTCGGCATCCCGCTGCTGAACCGCGCGAAACGTTCCGTGCAGCTGACACTGTCCGGGCAATTGCTGTTTGACGAAGCCCGAAAGATCGTCGCCCAGGCCGACCTCGCGCTGTCGGAACTGCAACGCGTCGGCCGGGGCCAGACGGGCAGAATATCGATCGGCTATGTCGCCTCGGCCGCCTATTCGGGCGTGCTGACGGAATCGCTGACTGCCTTCCGACAAGAATTTCCCGACATCGAGCTTCAGCTTGTCGAGATCGAAATGCGCCAGCAACTCACGATGATCTCGGAAGGCGAACTCGACTTCGGCTACATTCGCCCGCCAGCGCCGATCCCGGCCGGCCTGACGACGACCACCGTGTTGCGCGAGCCGCTGGTGGTGGCGCTGCCGGAGGCGCATCCGCTCGCCGCCCAGCATGCGATCGATCTCGCAGCGCTCTCGGACCAGACCTTCATAACGCCGCGCCAACCCGCCGATGTCGGCTTCCACTCCAATACGCTCGACGCCTGCAAGGACGCTGGGCTCACGCCAAAGGTCAGCGCGACGGGCCGTGACTTCACCACCATCATGAGCATGGTCGCCGTGGGGCTCGGCATCGCGCTCGTGCCGCAGTCGCTGCAATGCCTGCAGCTTCCCGGCGTCCGCTATGTTTCACTGGCGCGAAACCGCGTCACGTCGGACCTCGCCGTCGCCTACCGCAAGGTCGAAGGCTCGGCGGCCGTGCGCGCCTTCGTAGCCCACCACCGGGCACGCCACGGGCGAGGCGCCTAGGGCTTCGCGCAGACTTTCGCGAATGGCGGCGCGCGTCCGTAACGTCAGAGATGCTGCGGATGGCGCGGATCATCATGCGGCTTCAGAAGGAAGCGACGGGCCACATCGCGATAGCCGCGATAGACGAGGCCGCCGTTGATCGCCAGCAGCGCACGTCTGTGCCGGCGATAGAGCGCCGGGATCTGGTACCAGGGAATACCCGGCCGCTGGTGATGCAGCACATGCAGGTTGTTGTAGAGAAACAGGAGACCGAAGAGCGGCGTGTCTTCGACGATCGCCGTCCGTTCCTCGTGATGGCCGGCATAACGATGTTCCGCATAGGAGCGAAGCCTGGTCAGTGCGGCACCGACATAGACGAAGCCGACGAGATAGAGCCAGAGCGGCATGCCGCAGACCGCGACGACCCAGGCGAGCACGACGGCGACGCCTGCCCCGTGCGAGAGCCAGATCCTTGCCCGCTCCCTGTCACCCCGCACGATCAACACCAGTTCCTGTGCGAGGAAGCTCAGGATCATGACCAGCGGCCCGAGCGTCAGCCGGCCGAGCAAGGTCGTGTTCCAATCCGCAAGCTTCCGCCCCACCTTTCCCATGCCTTCCCAGGCGGCCCGGGTGAAATAGGAGGACTCCGGATCCTCGATCGGATCCGTCAGGTGTTCGTCGCGATGGTGGACGAGGTGGCCTTCCAGATAGATCGCATAGGGTAACCAGAGGGAGAGCGGCGGCCACCCGATCGCGTCGTTGATGCGCTGATTGCGCGTCGGGTGCGCGTGGATGACCTCATGCTGCAGCGACCCGTGCCAGGCAATGAGCCAGCCGCCAAGACCGATCACGAGGACAATCGGAAGCGACTGCCAGAACCAGGTCAGAGCGAGAAAGCCACCATAGATGACCACGGCCAGAGCAACGGTCTGCCATTCGACGCGGGCGATGGCAGTTAGGTTCGATTGTGGGGGCAGCGTATCAGTCGACATGCGGTCTCCGGCCGGAAAAGGCGATAGATTTCAATCGCCAATATAAAAAGCCGGCCAATGGGAACGCGCCGCATGGCTTTGCGGCGAAGCCACGCAAACGGGAATACTGCTTGCGCCAAACGCCGCAGCCGTAAAATATTTATTCTATGTAATTTATATTCTATTTCGGCCGTTGTGTTCGCAACAGGTCGCCATGTGCCGATGAACCGTCAGGCGATCGTCGGGTATCCTTGACCGGCAGCATCGCGATCAAGCGCCGCCAGGGCCTCGTAATCACTGTCGCCGAGCAGGCTGATACCGCGCAGCGATAGCGTATCGCAGATCTCGGCAAGCGCCGGATCTGCAATGATCTCCGCAAGCACGCGGCGCAGCAGCACGAAGTCTTTTGCCGGCGTAGATGCCGCGGTGATGAAAGGCAGACCCGGACCCTTTTTTGTCTCCGCCAGAATGCGCACGCCAGCGACGCGATCGGGGTCGAAGCGCAAGGTGTTGCCGAAGGTCACGCAGTCGATCGCCGCGATGTCGGCGACCCCGCTGGAAACCGCGTCGATGCTCGCCACATGGCCGCCGGTCTGAAGCACCGACGAGAAGAACCGGCCGTCGATCGCATGGGGCGCCACAGAGGCGCGAAACAGGTTGTAGCCGGAATTGCTGCCGGGATCGTTGATCGCCGCGCGTGCCCCCCGCAGATCTTCGATCGAGCGCGCTGGGGACTTGGCGTTGACGATGATGAAGCTGCATTTGAGCGGACCATCGCAGCCCGGCAGTCCGTAGACCGGCGTCGCGACCAGTTGCACCTGACCGCGCAGGCGCTGGACATAGGGATAGCCGCAGGTCTGGCCGAACAGGAGGTCTGGACGAAGCCACGCCTCGTCATAACGCGTATCCTCTTGTAGAGCCGCAGGCGCATCGACCCCGACGGCGCGAAGGCGGTCCGCCAGCGCCTCCCAGAACTGCCGCGTCGCATCCTTCAGCGGCGCCGGACTGACATACATGGCAAGACTTGCGATGGGCATGAGCGACCTCGGAGCAACCTCGTGAAGGCGATCGAAAACCTATGCACATAGACTTAATTCGCAAACGAAATCTAAGCGAGCCCCGATGGCCGCCCTCAAGACAGGAGTCTATTGGACGCGCTTCAGGATCTCTGCCGCGACCTCCGTGGCGCTCGCCGGGTTCTGGCCGGTGATCAGTTCGCGGTCGACGATCATGTTCGGCTGGAAGGGCGTATCACCGTTGGCGATTGCGCCGCCAGCCAAGGTTAGCGCATCCTGCGGATAGAACTTCATCTCGCCGCCCTTCAGCAGCGGCTTGGCCATTTCTTCCTCGCCATTGCTGAAGACCGTCATCCGATAGCCGGCATAGATCCAGCCGGCATCGGCGGCAGCCTGACGGCCCGCTGCCAGTTCGCCGGTAAACGCAACCGACTCGGACAGTGTCGACAGAAGCGCGATCGGCCCGTGGCACATCAGGGCGGTCGTCTTGCCGCTCGCGTGAAAATGCCGAAGCAACTCGCCGAGGTCCGCGTCGACAAGCAAATCCTGCATCGGCGCATGCCCGCCCGGAACATAGACGGCATCGAAATGGTCGTAGCCGATCTGTTCCACCCGCGACAGACTGACAACCGGTGTCTCCGCCGGCGAGGTGATCTTGAGCTTGCCGAGCAGCGCTTCGCTTTCCCGCATCGCCGTTTCATCGCCGCCGAAATACATCCTGTCGATAGACGTGCGGTCGACGCTGGGGGCCATGCCCTTCGGCGTCGCAAAGGTCACCTCATGACCGGCGTCCATGAACGCCTTTACCGGCTGCATCAATTCGTTGAGGTAGAAGCCGGTCTCGAAAACCTTGCCATCCTTGAGGTCCAGGCTGTTTTCATCCGAAAGCACGACCAGGATATTGCCGGCATGCGCGTGCGTGGCGCCGAGGACGATTGCCATCGTCGCCGTCAGGGTCATCAGCATTTTCATTTTTATATCTCCAAATGGAAGTCTCACGACCTCCTGCAACTGGGTTTTCAGGCGACAAGAACGTCACGAAGGGCCTCGCCGACGCCTGTGGCGGACTGCGGATTCTGGCCGGTGATCAATCGGCCATCGACGACCACCTTCGACGTCCAGTCCGGCGCCGGGTGATGCCGCGCGCCGCGCTCTACGAGCGTGCTGGCGAGCAGGAAGGGCACGGTCTTGTCGAGACCGACGGCGCGTTCTTCTGAATCGGTGAAGGCGCTGACATTACGACCGGACACCAGGTAGCTGCCGCCGGAAAGCTTGACGTTTACGAGCGCCGCCGGGCCATGGCACACCGCCGCGACAGCACCGCCGGCCTCGAAGATCGAACGGGTCACCCGGTCGACCGCGCCGCTTTGCGGCAGGTCCCACATGGCGCCGTGGCCGCCGGGGAAAAAGATCGCAGCGTAGCGCGAGGGGTCGACCTCATCGAGCTTGGCGGTCGTGCGGATCGCGGCGCGAAACGCCTCGTCGTTCCAATAGCGCTGGTTGATCGTGTCTTCGAGATCGAGACCGTCGATCGGCGGTTCACCCCCTTTGATCGACGCGAATTCGACGGAGATCCCAGCCGCTTCGAGCACGGCCAGCGGGTGCGTGACCTCACCGAGATAGAAGCCGGTCGGCTGGCCACCGTCGCCCTTGGTGCCGTGGCTGGTGAGAACGAAAAGCACGGGTTTTCCGGCTATCGGGGCTGTCTCCGTCATCATCACTTCCCTTTTTGGAATGGGCCCGACGTCGCGGGCGTTGCTGATGGCGTCTATTTATTATCTCCGATTTCGGCGATAAATTCGCTTAGAAGGAAATGATTTGGTCTTGAAAGGCAAAGATGCGCCGCTTCGATCACCTCGCCGACGTCGAGGCTTTCATCACGGTCATGGACAGGGGTTCGATGACGGCCGGCGCCGTGGCGCTCGGTACGACGCCTTCGGTGCTGAGCCGGGCAATTACCCGGCTCGAAACGAAACTCGGAACGCAGTTGCTGCGGAGAACGACGCGGCGCATCAGCCTTACGGAAGCGGGACGCACCTATCTGGAACAGGTCCGCGCAGCCTTCGAGACGATCGATCAGGCGGAGCGGGCCGTTCAAGGCACAGGCATTCTGGCCGGTCGGGTCCGCCTCAGCGTTTCCACCACCTACGGTCATTTCCGCCTGCCGGAAAAGCTGACACGCTTCGCGCTGAAGCACCCGTCGGTCATCGTCGAACTGTCAGTGGCCAACCGCAACGTCGATCTGGTCGCGGAAGGCTACGACCTGGTCATACGACTCGGCCAACTTCCCGATAGCGGCATGATCGGGCGAAAACTCGAGGACGCACCGCTAAGGTTGGTGGCATCTCCCGCCTATGTGGCGCGGCGCGGGCTGCCACGCTCGATCGACGATCTTACGGCACATACGTGCCTGCCCTTCATCATGCCGAGAACCGGCCGTCCCGGGCCGTGGCTGTTCCGGGTCGATGGGAATGACATCGACTGGGTGCCGCACGGTCCTGTCCATATCGAGGATGATGTGCTCGGCACCGTATCCCTGGCAGAGGCGGGCCTTGGCATATGTCAGACCTATGACTTCGTCGTGCGCGATCGTCTGGCGCGGGGAAGCCTGGTCGAGCTTCTTCCTGAATTGGGCGGCCGGTCGCGTCCCTTCTCCCTCATCTACCCGCCGCATCGCCATCTCTCAGCCGCAACGCGAGCGTTGATTGACTGTCTTTTGGAGTAAGCTGATAGGCGCGGGGCTGCCGCAGGACATGCGGCCGCTCCGCGCACAGGACGCCTCAGCCGTGCCAGTGCGAGCAGCGGATCACGCTGCAGAAATTGCCGCGGTGGAAGTGCGGATCCTTGTCGGCGATGACATCGGCCTTGACGTTGCCGAAGGTCGTTTCGGGCTTGTGCTTGATGCCATCGTAGAAGGCCTGGATGATATCCTCCTTGAAATCAGGCGTGCGCGGAAGGCATTGACGACCGCTTCGCGCTCGGCGTCGGAATATTGCTTGTAGGTGAGACCGAGCACGTCCATCTCGACACCGGCGGTCACGAGCGCCACGACCGGATGCATGTGCTCGGGCACGCCCGGCGTGGTGTGCAGCGCTGGATCGCGGCCAATCCCGCGCACGATCACAGCGTTGCAAGCCTCGCCAGCCGGATGGATCTCAGCCCGCGCCATTTCTCCCGACTCTTCCGCAGCGAGGTCGGCATCACGCCGGCAACCTGGGTCGAGGAGGCGCGGGTCAACGCTGCCCGCCGCCTTCTCGAGCAGGGACACGAAGCCCCCAAGCAGGTCGCGGCTCAATGCGGCTTTGCCGATGCCGATACGCTGCGCCGTGCCTTCATGCGCCATGTCGGCGTGACGCCGGCAGAGTACCGAAAGCGCTTCGCCAGCCCGGCTCTTCCGGCCGGATAAACTGGCAGGCTGCCGCCCCTACTCGGCCGCCTGAATCCTCTCTCGCGGCTTGCTCAGATAGGGCAGCGCGAAGAGATAGAGGCCGGTCGGCACAAGCACGGCAAGCGGCGGCAGTGGCATGAGATAGACCCATTCGGGAAGCGTCGTCAGAGCCATGCCGGCAAAGATCGCCGCAACGGCCAGCGAGAAAAGCACCGACGTCCAGCGATGGATTGTTCGGATGAGAGAGGTCATTTCCAGCACCTCGTTGATTGAGAAACGGTCCTGAAGCCGGGAGATGGTCAGTCGAGCTTTGCGACAACTTCGGCCAGTTGGTCGATGAAGCGTCGCCACCCGACGGTTGCGCCCTGGTAGTAAGACTTCTGATCCGCCTTGAAGCCGCGCTGTTCCATACGCAAGTTGGTGCCGCCGTTGGTGGGAACGAGTGTCCAGGTGACGACGCTGGCGAGATCTTTTGTGTCCCAGCGATAGGCGAGCGAGCGGTCCTTCTCGATCGTTTCGACTTCGCAATCGACCTGTCCCCAGTCGGCCGAAAGCGTGAAGCGACGGCCCACTTCGGGCACGAAATCGTTCCGCATCAGCCATTCGGCAATCAGATGGGGCTGGGTCAGCGCGCGCCAGATCTTTTCCGGCGCATGAGAAAATTCGCGTTCGACCACGACAGAGCGTGTTGTTTCGGTTGTTTCGTTCATTGGTCCATTCTCTTTAGTAAATCATCGAGATCATCGAAACGCTCCTGCCAGAAGCTGGCCATCTCGGTCGTCCAATCGACCAGGGTGGCAAGAGCTTCGCGCTTGGCGCTGTAATAGGTGTAACGGCCTTCGTGCCGATCGTGCACGAGCCCTGCCGCCTTCAGGATCTTCAGATGTTTGGACACGACCGGCTGCGAAACCCCGGCATCGGCCAGCAATCCGACGACCGTCGTATCTCCTTGGCGGCAGAGGTGTTCGAAGAGCCCGCGACGTGTGGGATCTGCAAGCGCCCGAAATACCGCATCCTGCAACTGCGACATGTCTCATACCCAATTGGCTATGGGATGACAAATAGCCAATTGACTATGCGTTTGTCAAATGCTTTGCGGAAACCCGTTTTCCAGGTCGGTCCGTCCGCGGAATTGGAGCACGTAGGCGAGAGATCAGCTACTTCGAGGAGACGTCGATCGCCTCGCCGATCGCGCAGAAATGCCCGCCCGCGACATAGCAGCCGGGCGGCTCGCCAGGCAGTGGTTGTGGCGCAGAAACGACGCTCAACCTGTCCGCGAAGTCGCGCAGGGCCGGTACACTCCGGCCCCGGCCATGGGCTCAGTCTACCAAGTCTTGCTGAGCTTGAGCGTGACGGTCCGGGCGTCGCCATAACCGCACACGAGCACGCCACTGCAGCCGCTCACATATTCCTTGTCGAAAAGGTTGGTGACGTTGAGAGCGGCACCCCAGCCATCCTTTTCATAGCGCAGCCCGGCATCGAAGACCGTCGAGGAAGGCACCTTCGCCGTGTTCTCCTTGTCCGCCCAGCTTTCGCCGCGGTAGCGAACGCCGGCACCGAGGCTGACGCCCTCGAGCGCGCCCTGCTGCACAGTGTAGTCGACCCACAACGAGGCCTGCGCATCGGGAGCGAGATAGGGCGACTTGCCGACCAGCGCTCGGTTCGCGTCCTCGGTCACCTCTATGTCCATGAAGTCGAGGCCGGCAATCACCTTCCAGCTTTCGTTGAGATTGACCTTGCCCTCGAACTCGATGCCGCGGGAGCGCACCTCGCCCGTCTGGGTGGAAATGCTCGTCAGCGGATCGGTGACGAGAGCATTGCGTTTGGTCAGCTGGTAGATGGATGCCGTCAGCACGCCATCAAAGAAGGACGGCTCGTACTTGACGCCGGCCTCGAACTGCTCGCCCTCCTCCGGCTTGGTGTTGCCGGTCGCCGTCACCGCCACGATCGGATTGAAGAAGGTGGCAACGCTGACATAGGGGGTCAGGCCATTGTCGAATTCATAGGCAAGCCCGGCCCGGCCGCTGACGGCGCCCTCGCTGTAGTCGAAGCTCGAGTTTTGCGTGGGGGCCCAGAAGGTGGGACCGTTGTCGGTCCTGGTGTCGACATAGTCGTATCGGCCATTGAGCGTGACCAGCCAACCGTCGCCGAAACGAATCTGATCCTGCGCGTAGACGCCAAGCTGCTGCTGGGTGATCACCTGGTTGATATAAATGGCGTTGGCCGGCTGCGGTGCTCCGTAGACCGGATTCGTGGCGCTGATCGGTGTTCCCGCCGACGATGCCTGGACGTGGTCCAGGCGGAATAGCTTGTAGTCGAGTCCGACCAGCAGCGTATGATCGAGCGCGCCAGTCTCGAATTCGCCGTCAAGACGATTGTCGACGCCGAACGTATCGACCTTGGAGGTCGCCTCAAAGCCCAGGCGATAAAGCAGATTGTCAGGCGTGGCGGGCGTCGGCGAAACCGGGAACGGCAGGCTCGGATCGTAATAGCCGTAGGTATACGGGCCGTTCTCATGCTTGTAGAGATGGCCGTAGCGCAGGTTCTGGCTGAACTGCCAACCGCTATCGAACTCGTGCTTGAACTCGTAGCCGAGCATCTGCTGCACATAGGTGCCGGTATCGATTGCCGGTTCGCCGAAGAACGCCTTGCGATCGATCTTGCCGAACGGCGCATCGACGACCGTACCGACATAGGGCAGGAAGCCGCCACCGGCATGGACCTGATCGAGGCCCTGCAGCAGACCGTAGACCGTCAGGCTGGTCGCATCGTCGGGCTCATAGGTGATCTGCGGCAGGATGAAGCCGCGCAGATCTTCCGAGTGGTCGGTGTAGTTGTTGCCGCCGGAGACCTTGCCGGTGACGCGGTAGTTGATCGCACCGTCCAATGGGCGGTTCACATCGATGCCAAGGAAGGCATTGCCATTGTTGTTGATGCCGGTCTCCACATAGGTGGAGGTCTCATCACTCGGCCGCTTGCTGATGAGGCTGACGATGCCGCCGGGATTGGCGCCGCCATAGAGCACCGAAGCCGGCCCTTTCAGCACCTCGACGCGCTCCAGCATGAAAGGATCGATCTGGAAACCGCCGAACCCATAGGAGAAGAGATTGAGGCCGTCGAGGAAGACGCCGGTCTGCGTCGCATCGAAGCCGCGGATGTAGAACCAGTCGGTATCCGGATCGACGCCGAAGGGCTCGGCCATCACGCCAGGCGTATAGCGAAGCGCCTCGTCGATCTTGTTGACGACGCCGCGATCGTCCAGCTCATCGCGGCCGATGACCGATACGGACTGGGGAATTTCGTTGATCGGCGTTGCCGACTTCGAGCCGGTGGTGGTCGCCTTGGCGACATAGCCTTCGACCGGACCGGTTGCGTCGTCTGCGGTCGCTCCAGCCTGGACCTCGATCTTTTCCAGCCGGGTCGCCGGCGCGTCCTGCGCCATCGCGGCGCCCGCCGCCAGAATTGCAATACCGGCTACCCCACCTGCCAGCCATTCGGCGAAACGTGCCGCCCTGCCACTCACCATCATCTCGTCATCGCCCTGAGCCGCCCATCGCGCCAATCCCCGGGGCGATATGCAGCGTTAGAAAGTAATCCCTATAAGATGAGTGTTTATATCAACTATTATGCCGGCGCTTGGAGCGATCCGGGACAATTGAACGATCCTGGGCTATTTACAGCGAACAACCGCCCACACCTGCGGGGATTTGCTCAGGCCAACCGGCTCCGCCGCCATTGCGCCGGCGTTGTGCCGACGACCTTGCGGAAGACCCGGGTGAAATGCGCCTGGTCGGAAAACCCGGTCTCGACGGCAATCGCCGTCAGCGACGCGTCGTTCCCGAGCAGGAGTTGCTTGGCCCGTTCGACGCGCGCATTCGTCTGCCACTGATGCGGCGCCATGCCGGTGGAGGCCTTGAAGGCATGGCTGAAATGCGACTGCGACAACCCGGCAAGCGCTGCCAATTCCTCGAGCCGAATGTTGCGACCGAAGTTCTCCTCGATGTAGTCGGCCACGCGGCGCATCTGCCAGGCAGCAAGCGGACTGCGCTTGCGCGGATCGGCGCGGTTGAGCTTCATCAGGTCGATGAACAGCGCGACCGTAAGGCCGTCCCCGTAGAGATCATGCAGGGGCTGCGGATTGAGGCACTCCGCAGCGATGAGCCGCGCGAGCTGCAGGAAACGCTCATCATGAAACATCAGCCTGGGTGCGTCGCAACGGCTGGCGTTAAGATCCTCCATCAGCCGTCGGCTGAGGACATCGAGATTGAAGTGCAGATCGAGATGGCGGATGTATTGCACGTCAACGACATCGGCCCAGATCTCCATGCCCGCCGGGATGTAGGAAAGCCCTTGTTCGCGATAGTTCTGCACGGTCCCGGGGCCGCCGGGCGAAAGCTTGACGTTGCAGCGGCTCCCACCCTGCGCATCGAGCACGATGAACATGCGCGGATCATCGGACACGTAGTGACCGCCCGCCCGCGCCTCGCATTCGACATCCCAGACGTCGGCGATGATCCCGTTCCATTCCCGGCGGCGCAAACCGCCGAGGACCTTGAAGCCGGAGATCTTGTTCTGCATCCGTGGCTGGAACGTCATCAATTGCCCAATGCTCGGGGAAATCAGAGGCCGCGCCTCGATCTAATTCCTTCCTTATTTACTCATCTTTAATTCGCAACGGAAGCCCCGATCGGACTCGCATTCGCTAATCCTGGCGAAGACGGATCAGGCCGGCATCTGTGGGAACGAACCCGCAGGCTTGAAGGTAAAAGTCGCGAAGATGCGCATCAAAGTCGACATGCAGCCACTCGCAACCCGACAGCCTTGCATTTGCCACCGCCTCGTCGACGAGCCGGCGGGCGTAACCCTTTCGCCGCCAGGGTGCGGGGACCATGGTGTCGAGCAGAAAAGCGTGCACACCGCCATCCCAGGCGACATTGACGAAACCGGCAAGCTTGCCCGAGAGACGCAAGCAAACCCAGCCGAGGCTGAAGGTGTTCACCTGTTTCCACCAATCGTCACCGGCAAGCGCGTGCTCGAAACACTCGGCATGCAGGCCATTCAACTCGGCATTCGCGAAGTCGCCGCGCCATACGAAACGCGGATGGTCAGCGCTGTTGTCAGCCATCATTTCTTCCGTCTTGGTGCCATGTCAGCTGCCTGTCCGCCGACAGGGCATGCTCCGCGATGATCGATAGCCTGAGCTTTGCGAACTCGTCCAGCAGAGTGCTCTCCGCCTTGTCGAAGGCCTGCACCAGGGCGGCGTTCGCCGCCCCCTCCACCGGACAGGTTGGATGATCTTCCGAAAGGCCGGCGGACAAAACCTCGCCTTCGTCGAGCGCTTTCTGGATGTCCAGGACCGTCAAGTCGTCCAGAGACCGCAGCAGCACCCATCCGCCACCTCGCCCTCCCTCGGAATCCACCACCCCCTTGCGCTTCAAAGCTGCCATCGTGCGGCGCACGACCACGGGATTGGTGTTCAGCATCTTCGCGATGGTTTCCGAGGTCTCGCGCCCGCCCAAAAGCCCCATATGGATGAGCACGTGGATCATGCGCGCCAGCCGGCTGTCTCGCTTCATATGCCACCCCCAAAGCGTAACTATTATTGTTACGCATACTTGACCTCACCCAATTCTGTAACTTAGATAATTACGGAATCAAGGGCCCAGGGATGCGAAGACGAACGATGTTGGCCGGTCTGTTGGCGGCCGCATGGCCGTGTAGCGCCGCGCCGAGCGCCATCTGCGGTACGACATCAAGAGCGGAAGGACCGAAAATGCCTGCTCGCACCATCGAGACGAGAACGATCCGGATGAATGTCGTCGAACAGGGAGAAGGGCCACTTGTCCTCTTCTGCCACGGCTTTCCGGAAACGGCCCACGCCTGGCGTCATCAAATCGCGGCGCTGGCCAAGGCCGGATTTCGTGCGGTGGCGCCGGACATGCGCGGATATGGGCATACGGAATGCCCCTCGGCGATCGACGAATACACCCTGTTTCACCTTGTCGGGGATATGGTCGCGCTCTTGGACGCCCTCGGCGCAGAGACCGCCCTCATCGTCGGCAACGACTGGGGCGCGACGGTCGCGTGGCAGGCGGCGCAGATGCGGCCCGACCGCTTCCGCGGCGTGGTCGCGATCAGCGTTCCGATGATGGCCCAGCCACCCGTGCCGCCAACCCGCATCTTCCCGCAGACCGATGAGGCACAACTCTACACACTCTACTTCCAGGAACCCGGCATCGCCGAGGCAGAACTGGAGCGGGACATTCGACAGGCGCTGCGGAAAATCCTCTTCGCCGCATCGGGAGAGGCCGGCCCGCGGCAAGCCGGAGACCAGACGCCAAATCCGTTCGGAATGGTCTCGCGGCGCGACGGGCTGCTCGCAGCCCTTCCCGATCCGCAGCAAATGCCGGACTGGCTGACCGCTGCCGACCTCGACGCCTATGCGGCGGCTTTCGCTCGCTCCGGTTTTCGCGGTGGCCTGAACTACTACCGCAACCTGGATCGCAACTGGCAACTGCAAGCGGCGCTCGCCGGCGTCATGGTCGATGTACCGGCCCTGTTCATGATCGGCGAGCGGGACACCGGGCTCAGCATACCGGGGATGCTCGATATCATCGATGCAATGCCCGGCCTCGTCCCCCAACTCAAGGGCAAGATCGTCGTGCCCGGCAGCGGACATTGGCTCCCGCAGGAGCGTCCGGACCTCGTGAGCGACGCGATCATCGATTTCGCGCGGCGCCTCTGACAGCGTGGCAGGTCGCGCGCCGCGACCATCGGCGCGCACCATCTTCGCGGCTCAGTCCGCAAGCGCGCCCGTCAAACGCAATACGTCCTCAAGCGGAACGAGACCTTTCATCGAACCGTTGCCGGCGGCAGGTTCGCCGTCTTCGATCGCCAATGCAAAGCGGAATGCGGGATCAGCCTCGATGCGTTTGCGCAGCGCATGGATGCGCGGGTAGTTCCGCTCATAGTCCTCAGGCTCGATCGCCTCGTGAAAATCCACCCAGCGCGCCACGCCGACGAACACGGCATCGGCCAGCGTCGGCCGGTCACCCAACAGATAGTCGCCGTCGCCCATCATCGCCTCGAGCTGCGCATGGCGCTTGGCGACAAACTCACGGCCGAAGACGCGGAGCGTTTGGCGATAGTCCTCCGAAGCCTCTTCCGCCTCCAGCGCCACCCACATGGGGAAGAAGGCACCGGTGAAACCGGTGTTGAGGAAAGCGATGAACTGATGCATGCGGTCGGCTTCGTAGGTTCCGGGCGTAAAGCTGATGCGGCGCTCATGGTCCCGCCCCTCGAGCCAAAGCGCGATCGCCATCGTCTCCGTGAGGACGCGCCCTTCGTCGGTGACCAACACGGGCGTTTCGACCCGGCCGTTCAGCCGCTGATAGGCCTCAGTACGCATTTCACCGAGCATGTCGACGCGGGTGAGGCGGTAGGGTTGGCCGAGCCATTCAAACGCGGTGACCAGTCCGGCGGAACTGCCGAGCGGAAAGCCCGCGGTGAAGATCGGTTCAGCGATAGTGTGCATGTCGGTTTCTCCATGGTTGATGCCATGGATATATCCGCGTGGACGCTACCTCTGTAGACTGCAGAAAATAGACTTATCGTTCACATATGTAGACGATAGATCTTGCGACGAATGGAAATCAGATCGTACACGATCGAACCGACGCGTAGAAGCCGCAAGCGGTGGCGTCGTCATCATCTGCGCTCAGCAAAGCGCACTAGCACTTTCGGGCTGGAGAAAACCGGGCTGCTGCTTATTTCGTATGAGACCCTATGGAGAGGGCCGCAAGCCTTCAACGCGAAAGGAACAAGGCTATGGCAAAGAACACAATCTGCCTCTGGTATCACAAGGACGCCGAAGCCGCTGCGCGGTTCTACGCCGAGGTCTTCCCGGACAGCCGTCTGACCGCAGTGCACCGGGCGCCCGGCGACTACCCGTCCGGCAAGGAGGGCGATGTGTTGACGGTCGAGTTCACCGTTGCGGGCGTCGCCTGTCTCGGCCTCAACGGGGGGCCGATGTTCAAGCACAACGAGGCCTTCTCGTTCCAGATCGCCACCGACGATCAGGAAGAGACCGACCGCTACTGGAACGCCATCGTCAACAATGGCGGCGAGGAAAGCGCGTGCGGCTGGTGCAAGGACAAATGGGGGATCTCCTGGCAGATCACGCCCCGGGTCCTGATGGAAGCGCTGGCGGCCGGCGGCGGCGAGGCAAAGCGCGCTTTCGAGGCCATGATGGACATGCGGAAAATCGACGTGGCCGCGATCGAGGCGGCACGGCGCGGTTGATGCTCCACCGCGGCGGGCGATCTGCCGCTGGTGTTCCCGCTGGCCAAAGCGGACATGCGCATGTCGAAAAAGTCGCACGTCTCCGAAACTTGCTTGCTAGCGCGCGGGCAGGAAGAGAAACCGTTTTTCTGGCAGGCACCGAAAGGACGGTATAGAACTGCGCGAAGCAGCTGGCCGACATCGCATGTTTTGTGACGTTGCTTGCCCGTTGGATATGCCTTTAGACGACAAGGACAGATTTCATGACCGAAAAATCCCCTGCTGACAATTTCCCTGCCGGCTACCAAGTTCCCAAGGTCTGGACCTGGGACAAAGGCAACGGCGGCGCGTTTGCCAGCATCAACCGCCCGATCGCCGGACCGACACACGACAAGGACCTGCCGGTCGGCAAGCACCCGCTGCAGCTCTATTCGCTCGCGACTCCGAATGGCGTGAAAGTCACGATCATGCTCGAAGAGCTTCTGGCGGCGGGCCATTCGGGCGCCGAATATGACGCCTGGCCGATCCGGATCGGCGATGGCGACCAGTTCGGTTCCGGCTTCGTCGACGTCAACCCCAACTCCAAGATCCCGGCGCTGACGGACCATCAGCCGAAGGGCGGCGGCGAGCCGGTCCGCGTCTTCGAGTCGGCCTCCATCCTCACCTATCTCGCCGAGAAATTCGGCGCCTTCCTGCCGAGCGAGCTTCGCGCCCGCACCGAGACCTTGAACTGGCTGTTCTGGCAGATGGGCTCGGCACCGTTCCTGGGCGGCGGCTTCGGCCATTTCTACGCCTATGCGCCGATGCAGATCAAATACGCCATCGACCGCTACGCCATGGAAGTGAAGCGCCAGCTCGATGTGCTCGATCGGCATCTCGCAGACCACCGGTTCCTCGCCGGCTCCGAATACACCATCGCCGACATGGCGACCTGGCCCTGGTATGGCAACCTGGCACTTGGCCAGGTCTATGGCGACGCTGGCACCTTCCTCGAGGTTCAGAGCTACGAGCACGTCCAGCGCTGGACGGCCGAAATTGCCGCTCGCCCGGCGGTCAAACGCGGCCGCATGGTCAACCGGCTGAGCGGCGATCCGGCCGAGCAATTGCATGAGCGTCACGACGCCTCCGACTTCGACACGAAGACTGAGGACAAGATCGTCGAGAAGCAGACCGCGTAAGGAGAACAGAATGGCCAAGCTGGCTGATATGACGAAACATCGGGGTTTTCCCTACGCCATGCCGGGCACGGGCATCCAGTTCGTCATCCGTCGGGCCAATCCCAAGGGGGCAACGCCGATCAAGGCGCTGCCTCGCCATGCCCGGCCGGGATCTGGGGCGCACCGCATCGATGCGGCCTTCCTCCACGCCCTCTGGCATCATTTCGGTGCGGAACCTTTCGAGCGCGGCAATCTCGATGCCGCCCGGCTGAACCTCCTGTTCGGACGCGAGGTGCTGCCGGTCGACAAGGATTTCGATCCCGTGTCCTATGAAGCGTTGCTCATCATCAACGAGAAGGTTGCCCGCCAGAGCTTCCCGGAATCGTTCGAGGACGTCTTCGAGGTATGACCGCTACGATTGGGCCTTGAGCGTCTGATCGCCTAGGCCCAATCGGCTTCCTCTGCCGTCTCCACGGGTTTGGCGCGCGCCGTTCCCGTATCGCCCAACCGGTCGGCGCGCCTTCCGGCTCTCCAACGACATTGATGCGACGATCGGGTCGCCTGAGAAATTCCTACCCCGACCGGCGGCTCGCCGCAGGAAAATCGTTCGCATATAATCCACAAAATATATGTATTATATGTATATCAAAGACCTCTTCTCCCCCATGATGCTGAAGCAAGGTCGCACGGCACAGGCCACCGGCCAACGGATTGGCGTGCGCCATCGCCGAGCGCCAGAACTCAGATCTCGACGGAGGATCCCATGTCCAGTTCCATTTTCGGCCAGGCCTATCGCCGCCGCAGCGTGCTGAAATCGCTTGCCGCCGCCGGCACCCTGCCCTTCATCGCCCCACTTGCCTCGTCGACGGCCCTTGCTTCCGGCAACAAGTACGCCGGGCGCACGATCAACCTTTTGATCATCCAGCCGCATGTCGTCACCGGCAAGAAGATCGCCGAGGACTTCGAGAAGCTGACCGGCGCCAAGGTCAATGTCACGGCGGTGCCTTACGACCAGGTCAGCGTCAAGGCGACGCTCGACGTGCAATCGGGTGCCAACCAGTTCGATGTCATCGACTATTTCTACACCTACAAGGGTCAGCTTGCCGAGGACGGCGTGATCGAGGACGTCACCGATCTTATCGAGCGCGACAAGGTCGAGATCCAGCCGGAAGATTTCATCCAGACCATCTACGACCAGTACACGCTGCACGACGGCCGCCGCTATGGCCTGCCCTATGACGGCGACAGCCACCTGTTGTTCTACAACCGCGAACTCTTCGACCGTTACGGCCTGAAGGCGCCCTCCACCTGGGACGAATACAACGAGAACGCCAAGGTGATCACCGAGGCCGAATCGAAGAACGGCATCTATGGCGCGGCCGTCCTGGGCGCCAAGATCCCGGTCATCATCCTCTCGACCTATGCCAACCGCCTGACCGGCTTCGGCGGCAACTTCCTGAAGCCGGACGGCACCTCCGCGCTTGACAGCACCGAGGCCGTCGAGGCCTTGAAGTCGCTGCTTGCTTCAGCGCCTCACGCGTTGCCGACCCCGCTCGAAACGCGCTTCGAAGAGGGGCTGCCTGCCTTTCTCAACGGCAAGGCGGCGCAGATCGATTTCTGGACCGATCTTGGCGGCTATGCCCAGGATCCCAAGGGCTCAAAGATCGTCGACAAATGGGGCGTGGCCCGCATTCCGACCGGCGGCAGCAACAAGACGCCGCGGCTTGCCTTCAACGCCGGCTTCGGCTTTGCGATCACCAGCGGATCCAAGAACAAGGATGTCGCCTGGGACCTGATCAAGCTCGCCACCAGCAAGGACTATCACGAGCAGCTGCTGACGCTGACCGGCTCTGGCATCGACCCGGGCCGCCAGTCCGGCCTGAAGTCGGAGAAGTTTAGGGCGTTCCAGCCGCTCGTACAGCCGCTGCTGGACGACGGCGCCTTGGAAAACAGCCTCGCCTGGCCGACGGCCGTCTATGCGCCGAAACTCGAAAACGCGCTGACCGACGAGCTGGCGCTGGCGCTCGCCGGCACCAAGAGCGCAGAACAGGCGATCGCCGATGCCCACCAGGCCTGGACCGAAATCATCGAAACCAACGGCTGATTGCTTGCGGGGCGTGCTCGCTTCCTCCCAGCGCCGCCCCGCCATTTTTCTTAACAAGGCGAAAGATTCATGAGCGAAAAATCCTTGCCGAAGCGCAGGCTCGGCCGCACCGGCTTCGACATCACCCCCGTCGGCTTCGGCGCCTGGGCGATCGGCGGCCCCGATTGGGGATGGGGCTGGGGAAGCCAGGACGACAGCCAGTCCATTGCAGCTATTCGTCATGCGGTCGAGCGCGGCATCAACTGGATCGACACGGCACCGGTCTACGGTCTCGGTCATTCCGAGGAGATCGTTCATGAGGCGCTCTCGACAATCCCGAAATCCGAGCGCCCGCTGATCTTCACCAAGGCCGGGCTGGTCTGGGATCCGGACAATCGCAACGCCCTTCCGGCCCGCATCGGCAATGCCAAATCGCTGCGCCGCGAGGTGGAGGCTTCGCTGAAGCGGCTCGGCGTCGAGGTGATCGACCTTTACCAGATGCATTGGCCGACCAACGACGGCACACCGGTCGAAGACTATTGGGCAACCTTTGCCGACCTCAAGAAAGAGGGCAAGGTCCGGGCCATCGGGCTTTCGAACCATGACCGGGAGCTGCTGGAGCGCGCTGCCACGGTCGCTCCCGTCGACGTGGTGCAGCCACCTTTTTCCGCGATCAAACGCACGTTCGCCGAGAACGACCTGCCCTGGGTGCGTGCGCATGGCAGCGGCGTCATCGCCTATAGTCCGCTGCAGTCGGGCCTGCTTACTGGCGCTTTCACGCCGGCCCGCGCCCGGGCGCTTCCGACGAACGACTGGCGGTCGCGCGACGAGGAATTTTCCGGCGAGGCGCTGCACCGCAATCTCGCCTTCGCCGAGGGACTGAGGCCCATCGCCGCGCGGCACGAGACGACAGTCGCCGCGATCGCCGCCGCCTGGGCGCTCTCTTGGCCCGGTGTGACCGGGGCGATCATTGGGGCACGTCAGCCAACGCATATCGACGGCTGGATCGAAGCGGCAACCGTCGCGCTCACGCCCGGTGACCTCGATGACATCGAGGACATGCTGGTCGCCACGCGGGCTGGCAGTGGGCCGACGCGGCCGGCTCTGGCAGAGGCCGCATGACCGCCTTCACCCTCGACGCTCTTGGGCCGGACACCGATCGCCATTTCGCGCGACGAGGCGTCCTTGCAGCGCGTCTCGGCCGCGCGTTGTGGATCGCTCCCGTCGTGTTCGCACTGGCCGTCACCACGCTCTACCCGACAGTCTTCCTGCTGGGGCTTGCCTTCAGCAGGAGCACGCTTGGAAAACCGTTTCGCGGCTTCGTCGGCGTCAAGCACTTCGCAACGGCGCTTCAGGATCCGATCTTCCTTTCGGCAATGGGCAGAAGTGTCGCCTACGCGCTCTCGACGTCGCTGCTGCAGCTCGCACTGGGTTTCCTGATCGCGCTGCTTTTTACGTCTCTGCTGAAAGGCGGTCGCTTCCTGATGAGCCTTGTGCTGCTGCCGTTGATGACGCCGCCCGTCATGGTCGGCATCGCCTGGAAGCTGATCTTCGCGCCGGCGGGCGGGCTCTTGAACGGCGCATTGATCAACTACGGCGTGATCTCCCAGCCGATCTCTTTCCTCGGCCACCCCCTATTGGCCTGGCTGGCGATCGCCGTCGCCGATCTCTGGCAATGGACGCCCTTCATCGTCATCCTCTGCTTCGCAGCGCTTTCGACCATCCCGGAGGGTGTGCGCGAGGCTGCGCTCGTCGATGGCGCGAATGGCTGGCAGCGCTTCTGGCACATCACGCTGCCGCTCGTCGCCGCACCGCTTTCGTCGATCTATCTCCTGAAGCTGATCCTCTCGTTCAAGCTGTTCGACCTCGTCTACATCCTCACTTTCGGCGGGCCGGGTTTTGCGACGACATCGGCCGGATTTTCAATCTACAGGCGGGCGATCGAGCAGTTCGATGTCGGTCGGGCGGCGGCCGAGACGATCGTCTATGCGCTGGTCATCGGTCTGGCGACTTTGCCGGTCGTGCGCCTGCATCAGCATTTCGAAAGGCGCGAGATATGAGGTTGGCCGCACAGCATCTCTGGCTGGGTCTGGCAACGGCGCCGATCGTCGGCTTCTTCGCTTTGCCCATCCTCTATCTGATCGCCGTTTCCCTGAAGACGAAGGACGACGTGCTGAACGGCTCCTTCTGGCCGACGGCGCCGACCCTTGCCAACTGGCCGGCGGCCTTCGAGGCAGCCAATGTCATCGGTTTCATCGTGAATTCCGTGACCGTGTCGCTGCTTGCGGGGTTGCTCACCATAGCGCTCACGCTGCCGTCGGCCTACGCGGTCCTGCGGTTGAAGATCGGCGGCAAATGGCTTTCGGACGTGACGCTCTCAAGCTACATGGCGCCGCCGATCGTCGCACTGATCCCGCTGTTCTTCCTCTTGAAGACGAGCGGCCTGCTCGACACACGCGCTGGCCTGGTTCTGATCTACGGGCTTGCCAACGTGCCCGTCGCCTTCTGGCTGCTGACACCGTTCCTGCGCCGGATGCCGCTCGAGATCGAGCAGGCGGCCGCCATCGACGGAGCGGGGCCGCTACGCATTCTGCTACAGATCGTGGTGCCAATCATTGCGCCCGGCATCGTGGCGACCTTCATCATCGTCACGGTGCTCGCCTACAACGAGTTCCTCTTCGCCTCGGCCTTCACCTTCTCCGATGCCACGCGAACGCTGCCGGTCGGCATTTCTCTTTTCCAGGGCGACAGGCTGGTGAATTTCGGCCAGATGGCCGCAGCCTCGCTCGCGGGCATCGCCCCGGTCTACCTGATCGCGCTGTTCATGCAGCGCTATCTGGTCAGCGGACTGGCCCATGGCGCAGTGAAGTAGAAGACCGCCAGCGTCTACTGTGCCTTCTCCACCTGGCCGCGAATCTCGCCGTCGGGGAATTTCGCCGTGTGGATGTTGAGGTACCACTTTCCGCCTTGCAAATCTGCGAGCTGCTGATCGGTAAGCTCGGCAGAACCAGATTTCATCGAGGTCGAGATGTCGACGACCGGATCGGCATTTTCGCCCGCGGCTGCCGGACCGTGGAAATGGGCGGCGGTCGCATCCCCCGACAGGCCATCGGCGGTCACCGTCCAGGTCACCTTCTTCGTCGTCGTATCGAGGGTGATCTCGCCTGTGCCCTTGCCCGCGCTTTCGTTCGGCGGCACCTCACCCGATCCCGTCATGTCCGCCTTGAACTTCAGGGTTTCGGCCGAAACGCCGCCGGCGGCCAAGATCACAATAGTCGTAAGGCCAGCCAGAAGGGAACTTTTGTGGAACGGTCTCATCTCGCATCCTCCAAGACTTGTTGAGCAGGTGTTCCAACCCCGGGAACGGGTTTAGGTTCCGGTTGCGGGATCCTCACAAGACCTACGCGGGATGCGGGTGTTATGCTTCTTGGAAGCAACTACGCCTCAAGGCGCCGGCTTTGATGCCAGCGATGCCGTCACCAGACGCTCGACGTGCGCCGCGTCCGGCGCACCACCAAAGAGGATCCGATACATGATCGGCGCGACGACGCCGTCCATGACGGTCTCAACATCCGGAAAGACCTCACCACGCTCCTCGGCGCGTTCGGCGATCACTTCGATTTGCTGTCTGGTGAAGTTGCAGCACTGGTAGGCGCCGCTGCCATCCTGCGCCGCAAGCACGTCACGGATCATTTCGCGACCCGGCCCCGAGGACATTTCCTCGGCATATTGTTCGGCCCAGGCCATCAAGTCACGGCCAAAACTTCCGGTGTCTACCGGCACCATGTCGGGACGCAGCCGCTCGACCGCGACGTCTGCGAGCAGTTCCTGCAGGTCGCCCCAGCGGCGATAGATGGTCGAAGGCGTGACACCCGCTTCCGCCGCGATCAGCGGAACTGTGACCTCGGCACGCTCGAGCGTCGCCAGCAAGGTCTGCACGGCCTTGTGAACCGATGCCTGAACCCGGGCGCTTCGTCCGCCCGGCCGCGGGCTTTCCTTTGTCGCCATTCGCTCCAACCCCGTCTTTCTTCGGCCGTGCGGCCGATTCTTCAGAAATTCTCACAACAACATAAAAGCAAATTATTTGCTTTTAGCGCGAAGCATACCTAAATCTGCCAAACGCAACGATTTAGCTTTAAGGGTTATATAGATGTCTTCATCCTCCGAATCCAGAGAGAGCGCTCGCCCGGCAAGTCCCATTGCCTTCTACGCCGTCACGCTCGCGACATTCTTCGGCGCCTCCTCGGCCCCAACCCCGCTCTACCGCTTCTACCAGGAGAACTTCGCCGCCAGCCCGGTGGAGATGACCGTTATTTTCGCGGTCTATGCCTTCGCACTTCTCGTGGCATTGCTGATCGCCGGTTCGATCTCGGATCATCTCGGGCGCAAGCCGGTGATTTTCGCAGCGCTGCTCGTCGAGATGGCAGCGATGGCCCTGTTCGTCCTTGCCGACGGAACCGGCTGGCTGATCGCCGCACGCATCGTGCAGGGTCTTGCGACCGGCGTTGCCGGCGCTTCGATCGGCGCGGCGCTGGTCGATGTCGATCACGTCAGGGGACAGCTGGTCAACTCGCTCGCACCTTTGATCGGCCTGGCGGTCGGGGCGCTCGGCACCAGCGCGCTGATCCAGTACGGCCCCCTTCCGCTGCATCTCATCTATGTGCTGCTGTTCGTCGGCTTCATAGTCCAGGCGGCGGCGATCTGGCTGACCCCTGAAACCGGCGCGCGTCGTCCCGGAGCGCTGTCCTCGCTCATGCCGCGGATCGCCATTCCGCAGCGCGCCAGGCGGCCGCTGGCGCTCGTCACCCCCGTAAATATCGCGAACTGGGCGCTTGGCGGTTTTTACCTCTCGCTCGTCCCCTCGCTTGTCGCCGCCACCACGGGAAACAAGAACCCGCTCACCGGAGGCGCCGTGGTCGCGGCGCTGATGGCCGCCGGCGCGTTCGGCGTCTTCCTTCGTCGTGCCCGCAACCCTCAGGCAAACCTGACCTTCGGCGTCTTGAGCACGACCTTCGGCATGCTGACCGTGGTCGCCGGAACGCATCTCGCCTATGTGCCCGTCCTGATCGTCGGCACGCTTCTCACCGGCATGGGTTTCGGCACGAGCTTCCTCGCCACGCTCGGCTCGGTCATGCCGCTGGCAAAAGCCGGCGAGCGCGCCGGGCTGCTGTCTACCATCTACATCCAGAGCTATCTGGCGTTCAGCCTGCCGGCAATTCTGGCCGGCTTCCTGGCGAAGGCGGTGGGCTACCAGCTCACGACCGACATCTATGCGGCAGCGATCATCGGCGTCGGTCTCATGGGTCTGATGGCCAGCCGGGCATCGCAAGACAGGGAACCAAGCATGGCTTGAAGGGCGGCGTACAAGGTGGCGCGCAAAGGTTCCCGAATGGGCCGCGCCTAAGCCCGCGCCTGCGCAAGCCACTCATCGGTCGTTGCGATCTCCAGCTGAACCGAGAAGCGATTGCCGAGAAGGTCGAGCGCGGCATTGTGCGTCTGATCGACCGAGCTGCAGACCGCATCCTTCAACAGGATCACCCGGTAGCCAAGATCGATCGCTCCGAGCGCGGTCGCCAGGACGCAGATATCCGTTTCGCCGCCGGTCACCACGATCGTTCCGATATCCTGATGAGCGAGCAGGCTTTCCAGCTTGCCGCTTAACCAGGGCGAATAGGTGCGCTTGTCGAGAACACGGGCGGGCGGCACCAGACGCTGCAAGGGAGGAAGGAGATTGATCAAGCCCGGATCGAGCCGCGTCGCGGTCATCATCGGCCATTTTTCGTAGTAGGGCCGCCACATGCCCGGCATTTCCGCCGGCGAATGTGGCGGGACGAACCGAGTGAAGATGGTGCGATCCGGAAAGCGGCTAGCGACCTCCACCACCTGGTCGGAGATCGTCGCCATCCAATCCACCTGCCACGGCGTCTCCTCGTTGAACATTCGCTGCATGTCGACGCAAATATGAATCCAGCGTTCCGCGTTCATGATCACGATCCACTCGGCACATTGGGCCACCCAACGCATTTGGGTCCAACGAACAAACTCCGCGGGATGAAATGCGGTTCCTGATCCCGGCTGTACGCAATCGGTGCAGGTGTCAGCAACCGGGTACGACCCCGGGCCCGTCACGCGCGGTTGCCTCCGAAAAGCGTCTTGAGCGTCTCCACCAGCACCGCACTCGCGAAGGGCTTGGAAAGGATCGGGGCCGCATGGTGCGTGCCGTTCAGGGCCGTGTCGCCATAGCCGCTCAATATGAGAAAGGGAATCGATCTTTCATCACATGCGTCCGCGACCGGGAGCCCGCTGTGCCCCTGGAGGTTCATGTCCAGCACGACGGCGTCGATTTTCGTCTCCCCCTGCAGCAACCCCAATGCCCGCCCGACGGTTGGCGCAGGACCAATCACTTCGCCGCCGGCATCGACCAAGGTGTCCTCGATCGACATGGCCACCAGCATCTCGTCTTCGACGACAAGTATCCGACGTCCCGTCAATACCCCAGACATGGTCATTCCCCCTTGTCATCCATGCCGGCGCGCTCACCGTCGACGAAGTCCATCCCGATCGTGCAGGTGACACCTTCCGGCTCGAACCGGAGATCGACGGGGTGTCCCAGTTCGTTGGCGAGGCCGCGGTTGAGGACGCGCAGCCCGAAACCCTGCCGCTGAGGGGGCTTTGCCAGTGGTCCTCCGCGCTCTTCCCACCGGACCGTGCACACGTCTCTACATTGCCATGACAGCGCAACACGGCCACCGGGGCTCGATAGAGAACCGTATTTGATCGCATTGGTCAGCAATTCGTTGAACGCCATCGAAAGCGGCAGGGCCTGTTTCGGGCTGATGCGGATCGCAGGCCCGTGGAGAGCCACGCGCCCGTCTTCGATCCAGGCTGCGAGAACCGCCTGAGCGATGTCGTTCAGGTATACCGCCTGCCATGCCTCGCGAGTCAGCAGGTCGTGTGCCCCGGCAAGAGCAAGCAGTCGGCCGTTGAACGCTTCGGCAAAGGCTTCCGCCTTATCGGCACTCTTCAACGTCTGTTCGGCAAGGGACTGCACGGTTGCCAGCGTGTTCTTCACACGATGGTTGAGCTCCCCGATCAGCAGCTTCTGGCGCTTTTGTGCTCTGCGCTCCTCAGTTCGATCCCTGAAGATCTTGAGATAGCGGTCCGGTCCGCTCTCCTCGACGGGAAGCATGACGCCGGAACCCCAGAAACGCGATCCATCCTTGCGATAGTGCCAGCGTTCGTTGGTCGCGCGACCCTCCTCGCGCGCCGTTCGCATCTCCTGCTCGGGGACAGCCGCTGCACGGTCGTGCGGGCTGAAGAAAATCCCGCCCGGCTGACCGAGGATCTCGGTGTCGCGATAGCCGAGCAGCCGTTCGGCGCCGCTGTTCCAGCTTGCGATCCGTCCGGCACCGTCGAGCGTGATGATCGCATACTCGCTGGCGCTGTCGAGGATGATCCGCAGCCGCTCGTTGCTGCGGCGAAGTCCCTCCTCGGCACGCTGGTGCGCCTCCTCGGTCCGTCTGCGCTCGATGCTGAAGCCCAGTTGCCGAGCGATCGTCAGGGAAAGGACGGCCTCCTCCTCCGTGAAGACGTGCACCACTTCGCGATAGGTCATGAACTTTCCAATGACCACGCCGTTGGCGGTCAAGGGAATGAAGGCGAGCGCACGAATCCCCTCGCCCCTTATGGTGTCTTTGAGCGACCTGGGCTCTTCGGCAAGCTCTATGTCGCTGACGAAGATCGGGGTGGCTTCTCGGTCGCCGGGCCTCCACGGCGAGTGACCGTCGACGGCCCGGCGATAGCCTTCGGAGAGCCCGCGTGAAGCGACGAAACGCATCACCCCCGCAGAGTCGAAAAGTAAGATAGAGGCGCGGCGGCAGCGCAACGCTCGCTCAATCGCATCGAACGTGGCATCGAAAATGTCGGCCAGCGAATTGGCACGATAGAGCGCATCCGTGAACTGAAACAGAGCCGCCAGTTCATCCGCCTTCTTGATCCAGGTGCTATCGACGCCGGACGAACTCTGCCTCATGTCTGCACTCCGGGTCCCGGTGAGCGATCTACGGGGACCACCGCTAAAGACTGCGATCACGAATCCGCTTGTGAAATTGGTTCCACGTCCGTTGACCAAAAGGAAACAACTGTAGCGGGGCGTTTCGATTTCAAGCCTGCTGGAGCGGTCGATTGGACCGATCACGGGCAAGTGCGAGGAGCCACTCGAGTGGGGCTCTCGACCTTGATCGGCGCGATATAGGCTTCGCGCACCGAGGCAAGGCGCTCGCCGCGCATGTCGGCAGGCGCTCCATCCGCGAAAAAGTATCCACGGCTAAGGCCGTCGGCAACCATCGTGCCGCAGGCGCAGTGCTGCTTCTTCTGAGCGACGCGTCCGATTGGATCACCGGCCAGGTCATCCGGGTTGCCGGCGGGCACGCACTTTGATCCGAGCGGCCCAGCGCGGTTGCGTGTCTCGCGTCACGGCGCCTCGACAAGCGACTTGAGCCGGCCAAGCGCCTTGTCCCAACCCGCAGCGATTGCCGTCAGGAACGCGCGCGCCTCTTCGAGACGGCGCGGATCGACCGCGTAGAGGACCTCCTTGCCGTGACGCTCATGCACCACCAGCCTTGCCGCTACCAACACCTGCAGGTGCTTCACGATCGCCTGCCGGGTGATTGCCTGCCCCTCGGACAGCGCGGTTGCCGTCAGGGCACCGACCGCCAAAAGCCGCGTGACCAGCGCAAGGCGGGTCGCATCGCCGAGTGCGGCGAAGACGCCCGCCAGTTCTCGCTCAGACGTGTTCGACATGGCGCTTGATGTTTTCAATCTGGGCGCTCCAGCCACCATCATTCATGAGAAATGCGCGCTTGCGCCGATGCGCCTGCACGCCTTTGAAGCCGGATTCCGTGACGGTCAGCCGTGTGTCACCGGCAACCGCTTCCAGCCGGAATTCCACGAGGGTCGTCGGTTCCCGCGCGGGATCGCATTCGGCATCGAGGCCGTAGGGGATCCAGCGAAAGCTGAAAAGCCGTGGCGCATCCATTTCCTCGACGGTGCAAAAAACGGCATTTGGTTCGGGCTGGCGGATCGGCGCCGGCTCCAGACCGATCGAAGCCTGGTACTTGGCGATATCCTGCGCGTTGAACTCTCCCTTAAAGGAGCCGGTTATCGCCCGCCCCGGAGCAAAAGGCTCGTTCAGCTTTACGCCGAACCACTGCCCGAATTCCGAGACATCGGTTATCGCCCGCCAGACGCGCTCGACGGGCGCGCGCAACAGAATTGCCTTCTCGATACGATCGAATGAGCTCATGACGCTTTCCTTTCGTGCAACGACTTGGTTGCAAGTATCGGGATCGCAGACAGATACACAACCAAATAGTTGCACAAATGCCCCAGTGACCCCTAAGCCGCGGGATCGCTCACCGCATGGGGGCGACCCGCCACACCTTGTTGCCGGCATCGTCGGCAACAAGCAGCGCGCCATCACGGGCGATGGCGACGCCGACCGGACGGCCGAGCGCCTTGCCGTCGCCGGTCAGGAAACCCGTCAGGATATCCCGCGGCGGGCCGGACGGCTTGCCGTTGCTGAAAGGCACGAAGATGACCTTGTAGCCGCTGCGCGGGATCCGGTTCCACGAGCCATGCTGGCCTACGAAGGCGCCGTTCTTCATCTCCGGGCCGAACAGGTCGCCGGTGTTGAAGGTCAGGCCGAGCGAGGCGGTGTGGGGGCCGAGCGCATAGTCCGGCTTGATCGCGCGCGCCACCAGTTCGGGTTTCTGCGGCTTCACCCGCTCGTCGACATGCTGCCCGTACCAGCTATAGGGCCAGCCGTAGAAGGCGCCGTCCTTGACCGAGGTCATGTAATCGGGAACGAGATCGGGCCCGAGTTCGTCGCGCTCGTTGACGGCAACCCATAGCTCACCGCTATCCGGCTGCCATGAGAGGCCGTTGGGATTGCGAAGTCCGGATGCGAACGGCCGCATCTGCCGGGTGGAAAGGTCGATCTCGTGCACGGCGGCGCGTCCCCTTTCCTCCTCCATGCCGTTTTCGCCGACGTTGGAATTGGAGCCGACCGTGACGTAAAGCTTGGTCCCGTCCGGGCTGGCGATGACGTCCTTCGTCCAGTGGTGGTTGCGGCCCGCCGGTAGGTCGACGATCTTCTCTGCGGGCGCCGTAATCTCGGTCGCGCTTTCCTGATAGGGGAAGGCCACGATCGCATCGGCATTGGCAACGTAGAGCTTGCCGCCAACCAATGTCATGCCGAACGGCGAATTGAGCCCGGTGATGAAGGGCGTTTTCGTTTCCGCCACGCCGTCACCGTCCGCGTCGCGCAACAACGATATGCGATTGGCGCTCTCACTTCGGGCGCCGGCCCTGCCTTGGATGAGCTGAGCAGCAAAGGCCCGCACCGAAAAGCCGGGGTCGGGTTGGGGTGGCGCGTTGCTTTCTGCGACCAGCACATCGCCATTCGGCAGCACGTGAAGCCAGCGGGGATGATCGAAGCCGCCCGCAAATTCCTTAGCGGCAAGGCCTGGCGCGGCCGATGGCATCATGCCTGCAGGCCAGGGCGTGGCTTCCGCGACACTGACGGATGGCACGAGCTCCACCCTTGGTTCGACCAGAATCGGATCGGGACCGTAGGTCTTTTCAATCGGCACCGTTGCCTCCCGTCGCGACAGATAGCCGAGGCTCAGGCCGCCAGCGGCCGCGAGCGCGCCGAAGACCAGCAGGGCAACCAGGAGCTTTTTCATGGCGGATTCCTTTGATGTCCAACCTAACGGCAGCCGGCTTCAGTCGTTCCAATCGCCTGGCGAAAAGTGCTGAAAAATTCATTCGGAATCAACGTCGGCGCGTGGCCCCTTGGACATATCGCATGTGGGCAGAAGACGACCATGATGAGCGCTGTTGCACCGTCTGCCGCCCGGCACGCAACGCCCTGTTGATGCGACTGAAAAAGCGCTGGACGGATGCCGCTCGCTCAAGCTTTAACGAAGGCCGAGGAGAGCTCCTTCGGGGCCGCAGTCTACCGATCGGAATATCATGCCAATTCATGAACTCGCCGCGCTGGGGGCCGCGACCTGCTGGGCCCTGACGGGGTTGATCTCGGCCGGACCGGCCGGCTATCTCGGCGCGCCCGCCTTCAACCGCCTTCGGCAGATCTTCGTCACGGGACTTCTGGCAATCTATGTGCTCGCCACCGGGGCCTGGCGTGAGCTGGATGCGACAAGCGTCACGCCGCTGCTTTTGTCCGGCTTGATCGGCATTTTCATCGGTGACACGCTGCTCTTTGCCGCGCTCAACCGGCTCGGTCCGCGCCGCTCCGGCATCCTCTTCGCCCTCAACGCGCCGATCGCCGCCTTGCTCGGCTGGCTGGTGCTTGGCGAAGCGCTGTCACCAACCGCGGTTGGAGGCATCGCGCTGACGGCCACCGGCGTGTTCCTCGCCATTCTCTTCGGCAAGCGCCGAGCGCAGATGCATGAATGGGAAAAGGTCAAGGGGCCGCTTTGGATCGGCGTCTTGCTTGGGCTCGGCGCCGCCACCGGCCAGGCGATCGGCTCGATCATCGTGCGACCGGTCATGGCTGCCGGCATCGATCCTTTTGTCGCCTCCATGCTGCGCGTCGGGATTGCGGCCTTCTGCCTGAGCATCCTGATCCAGCTGCCCATTCCATCGGTCAAGCCGAGGGCGCCGCTGACCCTGAAGGTTGCCGCGATGACCGCGTTGACCGGGGTCCTCGCTCTTGGCATGGGGATGACGCTGCTGCTCTACGCGCTCTCGGGCGGCAAGGTGGGCATCGTATCGACATTGTCCGCGACCTCGCCGGTCATGATCCTGCCGATGCTGTGGCTGAGGACGGGCGAACGGCCTGCCGCCGGCGCCTGGGCCGGTGCTGCCCTCGTCGTCCTCGGCATGGCGCTGATCTTCATTCGCTGACACCAAGTCATTGTGTGGCTCACTAGCCGGTCAGTGCGAGGTCACCGCCCCTCGCGCGATCGGCGGACTCTTCGATACCGAGCTTCGCATTCGTGGAGCACGCCGGCGCAACAACAATCAAACAATTGATTTTATTTGACTATTTCCAGTCCGGCGCCCGATGAGACATTGCCGAAAAGCAAGCCGTGGAAGTCGTTTCGGTGCTGAAGAAGCTCCTGCTGCTTTGAGGGGCGGAGCTTGCCGATCGTAGGCGGCGCACACGTTACCAGCGCCACCGCACCGCCCGGCCGCCCCCAAAACCCGAAGCCTGTAACACGCTCTCGATGGCGCCGCCAAGCGACAGCACCTCTTCATCGGCATAGCGGCGGCCGACGATCTGCAGGCCGACTGGGAGGCCATCATTGGCGAGACCGACAGGCACCGACAGGGCTGGACACTGCGGCAGCAGGTTGAACGGGCAGGTCATGTCCAGCCCGCGAAAGCGCCCGTCCGGCGTATCGGCAATGTAGTCGTTGTCGTCCGCGTCAGCCGAGGGGGCCGTGACCGCGCAAGTCGGGCAGAGCAGCGCATCGTAGCGGGCGAGGATCGTGGCGAGATCACGCCACATCGCAGTCCGGAGCAGTTCCACTCGTTTGTAGACTGTAGCATTCATACCAAGCCCGCGTTCGATGAGCTCGACCACGATCGGGTCCATGCGCTCGCGGTAGCCATCGATCGCGTTGCCGAAAAATGCCGCCATGAACACGCACCAGAGATCGTACCATTGGTCGTTGACGGCGCGCGACCAGCCGATGTCCACCGGTTCCACCGTGGCGCCGGCTGCACGAAGCTGGTCGACCGCCGCAAGGATCGCGGCTTGCACGGAGGCATCGACGCTGTAGTAGCCAAGATCCAGCGAAAGGGCGAAGCGTCGGCCCACAAGTGAGCCTGCTCTTGCCCGGTCGGCCGCGAAGGAGAGCGGCAACGAGGCGATATCCGCATCATCCGGGCCGGCAGTTGCGGCCATGAAGGCGATGGCGTCGCCAACGGTCCGCGCCAGCGGGCCGAAATGGGATATGTTGTCGAAGACGCTCGGCAGGATCGTCATGGGAATTCGCCCAAGGCTGGGTTTGAGGCCGACGACGCCCGAAAGTGCTGCGGGAATGCGCACCGACCCGCCCATGTCCGTGCCTTCGGCGAAGGGAACCACGCCGGTCGCGACGGCGACCGCCGATCCGCCGGAGGAGCCGCCGGAAGTTCGCTCCGGGTTCCAGGGGTTGCGGGTCACGCCCCAGCGTGGGCTCGACGTGAAACTGGAATGGGCGAATTCCGGCGTCGTCGTCTTGCCGATCAGGATCGCGCCGGCTGCCTCCAGCCGCTCGATGCACAGCGCCGTCTCCGTTGGAATCCAATTCCCACGCGTCCACGAGCCGAGCGTGGTGAGATCGCCCTTGGTCGGTGTCAGGTCCTTGGCGGCGAAGGGGACGCCGAGAAGAGCGGGCGTGTCGCCACCCGTTGCGACGCGTTCGTCAGCCGCCCGCGCCGATGCGATTGCGGCCTCCTCCCGCAGCAGCGTGAATGCGTTCAGCGTCTGATTGACGACTTTCGCGCGGCGGAGCGATTCGGCAACGACCGCTTCAGCCGAAAAATGGCGGGCGCGGATCCCGGCAGCGATCTCGGTTGCGGGCAGGTCGAGCGGATGCGTGGGCGCAAAGGCGCGAGAAATCGTCTGCATGACTGCGGACTCCATGCTAGGTCTTTTCTTCGACAGGTGGGGAATGGACGTGGCAGCAAGATCCGGTGGGGCGAGCGCCTATATCGATGCTTGGAACGCCGGGCTCGCAGAGGCCGTGGAAAACCTCGGCGAGCCCGGTTTCCCGGAAACCCTGGAGCGCGCGCTTCGGCAACTCGTCGCCTTCGAGATGATGAACGGCTTTGCCTATTCGCCAGGCGGCAAGGCCTTCGATCTCCATAACGAGCGCATCATCGGCGACCGCGTCACCATCGTCGATCACTACCTTGACGGCGCCTATATCCTCGACCCGTTCTACGATGCCGTCCGCAACGCAAAACTCGACGGCGGCGTCCTGGTGATGCGACGGTTGGCGCCGGACCGTTTCACCGAGACGGAATACTTCCGCCGCCACTACCAGGCGACCGGCATCGTCGACGAGATCGGCTTCATTTTGAAGCTTCCGCATGTCGATGCCGTGCTGTCGCTCTCGCGCATCGGCGACGTGCCCGGCTTCTCCCGCCGTGACCTCGTCCGGCTGGAAAGTGCTGCGCCGATCGTGCGGGCGCTGGCCGAACGGCACTGGCGCGCGCGGTTCGACCCGCCCCGCGAGGAGGATGATGCCGCAGCGACGATCAGCCACCCGTTGCTCTCGAAACGGGAGCTGGAGATCGTGACCCTGATCCTCAAGGGTCACTCGACCTACTCCATCGCCGCCACGCTCGGCCTCTCGCCGAATACGGTCAAGGTCCATCGTCGCCAGGCCTATGCCAAGCTCTCCATTTCCAGTCAGGCGGAGCTCTTCCATCTCTTCCTCAGCCGCCGCTGATCATTCGACGAACTCCACTTCCGGCGGCGCTGACTGGAAGAACCGGGTGAGGTAGGCGAGATAGCACACCCCAATGGCCAGCCAGATGATACCCAGAAGCTTGGCGTGGCCATCGAGATTCCATAGCAGGAACAGGTCACAGACCGCACCGACGGCCGGCACGACAAGCCCGAGCAGCGCGCCGAGCGGCCGCACGATTGCATTGCCCTGCAGATAGAGCGCGATCACCGAGACATTGACGGCGGTGAAGGCGAGGAACGCGCCGAAATTGATGAAGGACGTCGAGGTCGTCACGTCGAGTGTGAGCGCAAGCAGGCCGACGATGCCGACGAGCACGAGGTTGAACACCGGCGTGCGCCATTTCTCATGCAGCTTGCCGAAGATCCCCATCGGCAACACGCCGTCGCGGCCCATGGCGAAAAGCAGCCGACCGACGCTCGCCTGTGCCGCAAGCCCCGAGGTGAACTGGGCAACCACGAGCGTTGCGAGGAACAGGGTCACGAAGATATCGCCGCCGATCATCAGAGCGATTTCCGTGGCGGCGGAATCGACGGAGGTGAACGCGCCGCCGGGATGGGCGAGCTGCGTCACATAGGCCGAACCCGTGAAGATGATCCCGCCGATCACCGCGATGATCATGATCGCCTTCGGCATCGTGCGGGTTGGGTCACGCGTCTCTTCCGTCAGGGTTGAGACGGCATCGAAGCCCAGGAAAGAATAGGCCGCGATTGCCGCACCGGCGACGGAAGCACTGAACGGTACATTCGCTTCAAAGAATGGCCGTACCGACGCAAGCCCACCGACGCCATTGATGGCAACGACATAGCGCCCTGCCAGTACGACGAACGCGATCAGCACGATGAGCTGCACCAGCATCAGCACGACGTTCACCCGGTTGGCGAAAGCGATGCCGATGACGTTTACGGCCGTCGTCAGCACAATGAAGCCGACGATCCACAGCCAGGCCGGAACGGCCGGGAAGGCGGAGCCCAGATAGGCGGCACCGATCAGCCAGATAACCATCGGCAGGAAGAAATAGTCGAGCAGGACGGCCCAGCCGACGAGGAAGCCCGCACCGGAATTCAGCGACTTGCGGGCGTAGGTGTAGGCGGATCCGGCGACCGGATAGACCTTCGCCATGATCCCGTAGCTCGCGGCCGTCAGGAAAATCGCAAGCGCCGCGATGAAATAGGCCATCGCCGTCGTGCCCTGGCTTGCCGAGGCCAGCGCCCCGAACGTGCCGAACACGATCATCGGCGTCATATAGGCAAGCCCGAACAGCACCACGGACCACAGACCAAGGGTTCGATCGAGTTTAATGTTTTGTGTCATGTTCCCCTCCTCCAACGAACAGACTGGAAGCGTCGGGGAAACCGAGGGCTATGCCAATAACCCTAGGGTGTTATGGCGCTCCCCGGTGACATGGCGAGGGAGAGCGAGCAGGGTGACCCGGATTTCGCAACCACCCGCCCTTGGTCTGGCACAGCGCTTCACATCGAAAGCAGGGTTCGCGTCAACGGATGCCCGGCGTCGGCAAGGCCGTCGATGACATTGAAGTGGTGCCTGTCCGGTTCGACGATGGCGGTCGTGGTTGCACCCAGTCCCGTCCAGATATTGGCAAGCAGGGCATTCTGGCGCAGGAATTCGGCGCGCTCGCCGCCACCGACCCAGCAGGTGATGCGGGCATCCCGCATCGGCCGCAGCAGCGCCGGGCTTTGCGAAAGAGCCTCCGCCTCATCGATCGAAAGCTTCTCGTTCATCCCGGTCGACATAATCGGTCGCAGATCGTGCACGCCCGAGATCGAGACGACGTTGCGGACGCGTTCCTGGACATCCGGCGAGAGCGGCGCGGTCGCCGTGATCATCCGGCTGACGAGATGGCCGCCAGCCGAATGGCCGGTCAGCATCAGCGGCCCTTCGACCAGCTTTGCCGCCTCACCGATTGCGGCCGCGACCTCCTCGACGATCCCGGTGATGCGGATCTCCGGGCAGAGCGTGTAGGACGGCATGGCGACGGCGTAACCGCTGGCGACAGCGCCTGCGGCGAGATGCGACCAGAAGGTCTTGTCGAGCTGCAGCCAGAACCCACCGTGCACGAAGACGACCAGGCCTTTCGCCGGGCCATCGGGGAAGAAAAGGTCCATGCGATTTCTGGATCGCTCGCCATAGGCAAGGTCGAGTTTCGCCAGCCCTGATGCCGAAAGCGCATTGCGGAATGCCTCCGCCGGCCCAACCCATGCCTGCGGCCACCGGTCGCCCCGCGCAATGTTCACGCCATTGGCATAGGCGTTGTTCCAATCGGAAACACGGTGTTCCAGCATCGATGCAATCCTCCCTTCGATATCTTCCCACGCATAGAAATCGCCTGCCCCATCAAGAAACGCAATGCGTCATTCAAAAAAAACTTTAGGCTTGAAATAATTTTGGACTGGTGCGATGCTGCCCCATGTTCAGCCGAGAAGTGGAGGTCTCGCTGTGCCCATCACGATCACTGGAGTCGCCCTGGCGACGGCATGCCCCCATCGGCGACGATGCGGCGAGGCTTGGCGATCCGTTCGCACGGCAGGGCTCCGCGCGACGACCAGAACTTTAGCCGGCTTTGAAAATGCCTGGGCAACGGGCAGAAACTGAACAAGGGAACAGCCGCCATATGCTTGGACCGACTTCGCACGTCGATACGTTCACACGCGACCATCTGCCGCCACCGGAAGAATGGCCGGAATTCCGTCTCGAAGGCTTCGACTACCCGGACCATCTCAACGCCGCCGTCGAATTGACGGATGCCATGGTCGCAAAGGGTTTTGGCGACCATACCGCGCTGATCGGCAACGGGCGCCGGCGAACCTACAAGGAGCTGTCCGACTGGACGAACAGGCTCGCCCATGCCCTCGTCGAAAACTACGGCGTGAAGCCTGGCCACCGTGTGCTCATCCGCTCGGCCAACAATCCGGCCATGGTCGCCTGTTGGCTGGCGGCCACCAAGGCCGGCGCCGTGGTCGTCAACACCATGCCGATGCTCAGAGCCGGCGAACTGACCAAGATCGTCGACAAGGCAGAGGTCAGCCTGACGCTTTGCGATACCCGCCTGATGGACGAGATGATCGCCTGCGCCAAGGACAGTCGCTACCTGAAGCAGGTCGTCGGCTTCGACGGGACAGCAAACCACGACGCCGAACTCGACCGCATTGCGCTCGACAAGTCTGTGGTCTTCGAAGCGGTACACACCGGTCGTGACGACGTCGCCCTTCTCGGTTTCACCTCGGGCACGACAGGGGTCCCGAAGGCAACCATGCACTTCCATCGCGATCTCCTTGTTATTGCCGACGGCTATGCCAGGGAGGTGCTCGGGGTGACACCCGACGATGTCTTCGTCGGCTCACCGCCGCTCGCCTTCACCTTCGGTCTCGGCGGCCTTGCCATCTTCCCCTTGCGTTTCGGCGCGGCGGCAACGCTGCTCGAGCACGCGACGCCCGCCAACATGGTGGAGATCATCGAGAAGTACAAAGCAACGATCTCGTTTACCGCTCCGACCGCCTATCGGGCGATGATGAAGGCGATGGACAACGGTGCTGACCTTTCGTCGCTCCGGGTAGCGATCTCGGCGGGCGAAACGCTGCCGGGGCCCGTCTTCGAGGAGTGGACGGAAAAAACCGGCAAGCCGATCCTCGACGGGATCGGCGCGACAGAGATGCTGCATATCTTCATTTCCAACCGCTTCGAAGACCGCAAGGCCGCCTCGACCGGCAAGCCGGTCGGTGGCTACGAAGCCCGGATCGTCGATGACGAGATGCGGGAGGTCCCTCGCGGTACGGTCGGCAAGCTCGCGGTGCGCGGCCCGACCGGCTGCCGCTATATGGCGGACGCCCGCCAGCGCGATTATGTCCGCGACGGCTGGAACCTGACCGGCGACGCCTTCTATCAGGACGAAGACGGCTTCTTCCATTTCGCCGCCCGCTCGGACGACATGATCGTAACGGCCGGCTACAACATCGCCGGCCCCGAGGTCGAGGCGGCGTTGATCTCGCACCCGGAAGTCGCGGAATGCGCCGTCGTCGGAGCGCCCGATGCGGAGCGCGGCCAGATCGTCGAAGCCTATGTCGTGCTGATTTCGGGCGTCTCAGCCGACGACGCGACGATCAAGCGCTTGCAGGATCATGTGAAGGCGACGATCGCGCCTTACAAATATCCGCGATCGGTAAAGTTCCTGGACAGCCTGCCGAAAACAGCCACGGGCAAGATCCAGCGGTTCCGATTGCGGTCGGAGAACTAAGAACATGAGCAAATCATACGATCCTTCGAAAGAAGGCGCCCAGATGTCGTTCAAGGGACGCATGTCCTACAGCGACTATCTCATGCTGGAGAAGGTGCTGGACGCACAGGAGCCGCTTTCCAAGGCCCACGACGAGATGCTGTTCATCATCCAGCATCAGACGTCGGAACTCTGGATGAAGCTCGCGCTGCACGAGATCAACGCAGCAGTCCGCTCGATCCGCGACGACCGGCTGGAACCCGCCTTCAAGATGCTGACGCGCGTGGCGCGCATCTTCGAGCAGCTGAATAGCGCCTGGGACGTGCTGCGCACGATGACGCCCAGCGAATACACCACGTTCCGCGAATCGCTCGGCCAATCCTCCGGCTTCCAGTCGTGGCAATACCGAGCGATCGAGTTCCTTGCGGGCAATCGCAACGCCTCCATGCTCGGGCCGCATGCGCACCGTCCCGACATCATGGAGAAGCTCGAGGCGATCCTGGCCGCGCCGTCGCTCTACGACGAAGCGATCCGGCTGCTTTCGCGCAACGGCTTCGATGTCGGCGAGGAGGCGCAGCGAAGCGACTGGCGCGAAACGCGCACGGAAAGCGACAAGGTCTTTGCCGCCTGGCAGACCGTCTACCGCGATCCCGAGCGCTACTGGATGCTCTACGAACTCGCCGAGAAACTGGTCGATTTCGAGGACTACTTTCGCCGATGGCGCTTCAATCACGTCACGACCGTGGAGCGCATCATCGGCATGAAGCGCGGAACCGGGGGAACATCCGGCGCGTCCTATCTTAAGAAGATGCTTGAAGTGGAACTCTTTCCCGAGCTCTGGCACGTGCGCACGGGTCTCTGATAGAACACAACTCATAAGGGAACCTATAAAGAGGAGAACAGCATGAACCGCATTCTGGCAGCGAGCCTTTTTGGCCTCTCGCTTGCGACGTCGAGCCTTGCCCATGCCGAGCCGGTGAAGATCGGCGTCATCACCACGCTTTCGGGCGGCGGCGCGGGCCTTGGCATCGACATGCGCGACGCATTCACGCTGGCGATCAAGCAATCGGGCAACAAGGACGTGGAGCTGGTGATCGAGGACGATGCCCAGAAGCCGGAACTTGCGGTGCAGATCGCCGAAAAGATGATCCAGGGCGACAAAGTCGACCTGATGACGGGCATCATCTGGTCGAATCTCGCGATGGCGGTCGTGCCGAACGCGGTCGCGCAGGACGTGATCTATCTCTCACCGAATGCCGGTCCTTCGGCACTGGCCGGTGCGAACTGCAACCCGAACTATTTCAACGTCGCCTACCAGAACGACAATTTCCATGAGGCGATGGGGCAATACGCCAACAAGGACTACAAGAACGCCTTCATCCTAGCGCCCAACTATCCGGCCGGCAAGGACGCGCTGACCGGCTTCAAGCGCTACTACAAGGGCGCTCTTGCCGGCGAGATCTACACCCAGGTCGGACAGACGGACTATGCCGCCGAAATCGCCCAGATCCGCGCCTCCGGCGCCGACACAGTCTATTTCTTCCTGCCCGGCGGCATGGGCATCGCCTTCATGAAGCAATATGCGCAGTCGGGCGTGAACATCCCGGTCATGGGCCCGGGCTTCTCCTTCAGCCAGGACGTCCTGCCGGCGATCGGCGACGCCGCCCTTGGCGTCAAGAACTCAGCGACCTGGTCCAAGGACCTCGACAACGAAGCCAACAAGAAGTTCGTCGAAGCCTTCAAGGCCGAGTACAAGCGCCTGCCCTCGATCTACGCCGCACAAAGCTGGGATACGGCAAACCTGATCCTCGCCGCGCTGTCGAAGGCTGATGTCAAGGACAAGGACGCCTTCCGCGCCGCACTCAAGGCGGCCGATTTCAAGTCGGTGCGCGGCAAGTTCACCTTCAACAACAACAACCACCCGATCCAGAACATCTACGTTCGTGAGGTGGTGAAGGAAGACGATGGCGTCCTGACCAACAAGATCATCGCCACCGCCTTCGAAGACCACAAGGACGCCTACGCCGATAAGTGCGGCATATAATGCCTTGCACCTGATATCGCCCAGGCGATCGGCATCGTGCCGGCGTCTGGTCGATGACCCGCGTCATCCCGACATCAAGCTTGGACCGACCTCTTGTTCACCGCACTCCTGATCGAACAACTGCTCAACGGGCTCCAGCTCGGTGTGATGCTGTTTCTGATGGCCGCCGGCCTGACCCTGATTTTCGGGGTCATGGGCCTGATCAACCTTGCCCACGGCTCGCTCTACATGATCGGCGCCTTCGCCTGCGCGACCGTCGCTGCCGCGACCGGCTCCTTCTGGATCGGATTGATCGCCAGCCTTGCGGCCGCCGCCGGCGTCGGTGCGATCATCGAGGTCGCCGTCATCCGAAGGCTCTACGACCGCGATCATCTCGATCAGGTGCTCGCCACCTTCGCACTGATCCTGATCCTGTCCGAGGGCGCGCGCTGGCTCTTTGGCTCCTTCCCGCTCTATCTCGACATACCGCCTTTGCTTCAGGGCGCAGTGCCGCTCCCGGGCGGCGGCCAATACCAGCTCTATCGCCTGGCGATCATCGGCGTCGGCATCGCCGTGGCCATTGGTCTCTATCTGCTGATCGCCAGGACGCGGCTCGGCATGCGCATCCGCGCCGGCGAATCCGACCGCGAGATGATCGGCGCGCTCGGTGTCGACATCGGCACGCTCTACACGGTCGTCTTTGCGCTTGGCGCAGCACTCGCCGGGCTTGCTGGCGCCCTCGTCGGTGCGCTGCAGTCCGTGCAGGTCGGAATGGGCGAGCCAGTGCTCATCCTCGCCTTCGTCGTCATCGTTATCGGCGGCATCGGCTCCATCAAGGGCGCGCTCGTCGGCGCGGTGATTGTCGGCGTTGTCGACACGATGGGCCGCTTCCTGCTCCCCTCGGTTCTGGCGCTCACCATGCCCGCATCGCAGGCGACTACGATTGGCGCGGCGCTCGCCTCGATGCTGATCTATGTGGTCATGGCCCTCATCCTCGCCTTCAGGCCGAGCGGCCTGTTTGCGGCACAGTCGTGAGGTCAAGATGAGCCGCGAAACCACCGTCAACCTGCTGCTTGCCCTTCTGCTTCTCTGCGCACCGCTTCTGGCCGCCGGCATGGGCGAACCCTTCTATGTGACGCTCGCGACCCGCGTCGTCGTCCTGGCGCTTGCCGCCGTCGGCCTCAACCTGGCGCTCGGGCTCGGCGGGCTGCTGTCCTTCGGCCACGCAGCCTTCTTCGGCCTCGGCGGCTATGTCGCCGGCATCCTCGCCACCCACGCCTTCAATGGCGAGCCGCTGTTTGCCGGCATTCCGGCGACAACGTCGATGCCGCTCATCTGGATAGCGGCCGTGGCGGTCGCCGGCCTCATCGCGCTGCCGATCGGCGCGATCAGCCTGCGCACATCAGGCGTCTATTTCATCATGATCACGCTCGCCTTCGCGCAGATGATCTATTATTTCGCGATCTCCTGGCCGGCCTATGGCGGCGAAGATGGCCTGTCGATGGCGATGCGCAACGCCTTTCCCGGCGTCAACACCGCCAAGCCCCTGCCCTATTTCCTCATTTGCTACGCTGCACTCATGGCCGCACTTCTCCTGTTCCGCGTGGTCGAGGGTTCGCGCTTCGGCAGCGCGCTGCAGGCGGCGAGACAGAATGGAATCCGCCTTGCCGCCGTCGGCATCGCGCCCTTCAACATCCGGCTCGTCGCCTTTGGCGCCTCGGCGATGATCACCGGATTTGCCGGCGCGCTCTATGCCGATCTCAATCGCTTCGTCGGGCCCTCCATGCTGTCGTGGCACATGTCGGGTGAACTGATCGTGCTGATCATCCTCGGCGGCAAGGGCCGGCTGTTCGGCCCCGTCGCCGGCGCGATGATCTTCGTCTTCTTCGAATATGTGCTCGGGGGGATCACCGAGCGCTGGCAGTTCTTCCTCGGCCTCATCCTGCTCGGCATCGTGCTCTTTGCCCGCGGCGGATTGCTGGGGCTGCTCTCCGGAAAGCCGCGCCATGTCTGAGCCTGTTCTCGAAATCCGCGATCTCCGCAAATCCTTCGGCGCCCTCAAGGCGACCGACGGGGTCAGCCTCGAGCTTCGCCCGGGGCAAATCCATGCGCTGATCGGTCCGAACGGTGCCGGAAAAAGCACGCTGATCCACCAGATCGCCGGTTCGCTCAAGGCCGACAGCGGCACCATCGGCTTTCTCGGCGAGGATATCGGCGGGCTCGACATGGCAGCCCGCGCGAGGCTCGGCCTTGCACGCAGCTTCCAGATTTCGTCGCTGGCGCAGGAGTTCTCAGCGCTTCGCAACGTCATGCTGGCGGTGCAGGCGCGGCAAGGCAGCAGCTTCCGCTTCTTCCGCCAGGTTACGAACGATAGGGACCTGACCGAACCGGCGATGGCGATGCTCGAGCGGGTCGACCTCGCCGCGCGCGCTCACATACCGGCGGCCGAACTTTCGCATGGCGAACGCCGGCAGCTCGAAATCGCCATCGCGCTGGCGCTTTCGCCGAAGGCGTTTCTCTTCGATGAACCGATGGCCGGCATGGGGCCGGAGGGTTCCAAGCGGCTGACGACGTTCCTCGACGGCTTGCGCCATGAAGCGCCGATGCTGCTGGTGGAACACGACATGGACGCGGTCTTTGCGCTTGCGGATCGCATTTCCGTGCTCGTTTATGGCCGCATCATCGCAACAGGCACGGTCGATGAAATCCGCAGCGATCCGGACGTTCGCCGCGCCTATTTGGGAGAAGCCGCGTGATGCTCGAACTGAAAGGCCTCGAAACCTTCTACGGCGCATCGCAGGCGCTCTTCGGCGTCAATCTCGATGTGCGGGAGGGCGAGGTCGTCGCGCTCATGGGCCGCAACGGCATGGGCAAGACGACGACGATCAATTCGATCCTCGGCCTCGTGCGCCCGCGCTCCGGCGCGATCAGCTTCGCCGGCAAGGCGATCTTCGGCATGCGACCGCACCGGATAGCGAGACTCGGCCTCGGCCTCGTGCCCGAAGGGCGGCGCTGCTTCCCCAATCTCACCGTCATGGAGAACTTGGTTGCCACGGCCCGCGGCAGCGAGTGGACCTTCGAGAAGGTGGTCTCCCTCTTTCCCCGCCTCGGCGAACGACGCGACCAATATGCCAACACGCTTTCGGGCGGCGAGCAGCAGATGCTTGCCATCGGCCGGGCGCTGATGACCAATCCCAGCCTGCTCATTCTCGACGAGGCAACAGAGGGCCTTGCGCCGGTCATTCGGCAGGACATCTGGTCGGCGATCCGCACGCTGAAGGCCGTCGGCCAATCGATCCTCGTCGTCGACAAGACGCTTTCGGAACTGCTGCCCGTCGCCGACCGCTGCTTCGTCCTGGAAAAGGGTGCGACCGTGTTCGAAGGATCGCCGGCAGCGCTGACACCGGCACTTCAGGACCGCTATCTCGGCGTCTAAGCTTGCCGTTTAGGCCGAGGGAATGCCGCCGCCAAGGACCACGGAATAGGCAGCCGCGTCGATGTTGCCGCCCGAGATGACGCAGACAATGTTTCCCTTGAAATCCGGCCGCGCGATCGCGGCGGCGAGCGAGGCGGCCCCTGCCCCCTCGGCGACGACTTTGGCCTTTTTGAACAGAAGCCGCATGGCCTCGGTCACCTGGGCCGGGCTAACGGCAATCGCCCCGTCGATGAGCTCCCGTGCCACTGGCCAAAGCTGCGGCACAAGCGATGGCGCGCCGATGCTCTTGATGAACGACGGGCGGGTTTCGATCGTCACGATCCGTCCCGCCGCAAGTGCCGCCGAAACCGGAGCGGCGCTGTCGTCTTCGACCGCAAAAACACGGCAACGGTCGGAAGTGGCCTTGACGGCGCTGGCAACGCCGGTCGTCATGCTGCCGCCGCCATAGGGGGTGAGCACCACGTCGACATCGGGCAGATCCTCGATGATTTCCATGCCGATCGAGCCGTTGCCGGCGAGAATAGCCTGATCGGTCACCGGGTTGATCAGCAGCTCGGGCGCATCCGGGCGGGCCGCTTCGGTGATGTAGTCCCACCAGGTCTCTTGGCTGACGAAGCGCACCTCGCCGCCAAGGTCGCGCACGCCGTCGATCTTGGTCTGCGGCGCGCCGCGATACATATAGGCCACCATCGGCACGCCGATGAGGCGCGCGGCCCAAGCCATGCCGTAGGCCATGTTACCGGAACTGGTGACGGCCACGCCGTTTTGCAGATCGGCCGGATCGCGTGACAATAGGGCGTTCAAGGCGGGACGGAGCTTGAAGGCGCCGATCGGTGAAAGGGTCTCCAGCTTCAGGAAGATCTGCCGGTCGGGAAAGCCGTGGTCGAGCCGCACCAGCGGGGTTCGCGCGAAGTGGGGAGCGATGCGGCCGCGAGCCTCGGCGATTTCATCCCGTGTCGGGCGGCGTGGTGCGGTCATTGCTTAAGTCCCCCGTTAGCCGTCTTCCCACCTTCGGGCACAGTGGCTCGGAACGAATCCGTTCCGGGCGGCGACTTCAGTCTGCGTCTGAACAAGACGCTGCGGGCGAAATGCCGCCCGCAGTTCATCGGTGCCATCAATCAGGTCACGGCCGCACGGACGGCGAAGCGCGCATCCTGCCACGCACCGGTGCCGAGGATTTCTTCCAGAATCTCGACCGCCCGCCACACGTCGGCATAGCTCACATAGAGCGGCGTAAAGCCGAAGCGCATCGTCGTCGGAGCGCGGAAGTCGCCGATAACGCCACGGGCAATGAGCGCCTGCATGATCTCGTAGCTGTTGGGATGGCTGAACGAAACCTGGCTTCCGCGTTTTGTCCCGTCGCGGGGGCTCTCGAGTTCCAAGCCGTAGGCAGCGCATTTCGCCTCGACGAGCGTGATGAAGAGATCCGTGAGCCGGATGCTCTTCTCACGCAATTGCACCATGTCGACCTCGTCCCAGACGTCGAGCGCGCCCTTCAATGCGCGAAGCGACAGGATCGGCTGCGTGCCGCACAGGAAACGGCGGATGCCCTCGCCGGCCGCATAGTGCTTCTCGAAGGCGAAGGGGCGGGCATGGCCCCACCAGCCGGTGAGCGGCTGGTGGATATCGCCGTGATGACGGGTCGCGGCGTAGATGAAGGCGGGCGCGCCGGGACCGCCATTCAGATACTTGTAGGTGCAGCCGACAGCGAAATCGACATTGGCGCCGTCGAGATCAACCGGCAGGGCACCGGCCGTGTGGCAGAGGTCCCAGATGATCAGCGCGCCACGCTCGTGCGCCTTGCGGGTCAGGGCCGCCATGTCGCGCAGTTCACCAGACTTGTAGTTGACGTGGTTGACCAGGACCACGGCAACGTCGCCATCGATCAGGTCCTCGATATCGGGCGCATCGACCCCTTCGAGGCGCAGCGAAGCGCCCGGGCGCGTCGAAACCACGCCCTCGGCCATGTAGAGGTCCGTCGGGAAACTGCCGCCTTCGCTGACGATGACAGAGCGACCGGGCCGTAGCGCCATGGCCGCATGCAGGGCCTTGTAGATGTTGATCGACGTCGTATCGCAAACGACAGTCTGGCCGGCGGCCGCACCGATCAGCCGCCCGACCCGGTCGCCGAGCGCAAGCGGCATCTCGAACCACCCGGCCGTGTTCCAGCTGCGGATAAGATCCTGCCCCCATTCCTCGGTAGCCGCCTTGCGAAGCTCGTCGAAGGCAGCGGTCGAGGCGACGCCAAGCGAGTTGCCGTCGAGATAGATCAGGTTCGGCGGCAGGATGAAACGCTCGCGCATCGGACGCAGCACATCCGCGGCATCCATCGCCTCGATCGCAGTAAAATCAGGAACTGCATTCATGAAGGTGGTCCTCATTTATTCGCGAACGGTTTCGCGGGCGGGTGCCGGTCCGCGGCTTCGCTTGAGGCTCGGAAGAGCCAGCATGGCGAGAACGAACAGGCCGGTCGCAAGTTTCAGGTCCGGCGGTGGCATACCGGCCGCCAGGCAGAAGGAAACGAGTTGGTAGTAGACGATCGCACCGACAAAGGGGGCAGCGAGCTGGCGCAGCACGCTTTGCTTGCCGACGATCGCCTCGCCGATCATCAGCGCCGCAAGGCCGTTGATCAGGATGCCGAGGCCCATGTTGACGTCGGCAAAGCCCTGCGACTGCACCATCAGCGCGCCGCTGCCTGCGGAAAACGCGCCCGCAAGACCGACACCGCCGATCGTCGCCAGCCAGACGTTGATGCCTTGCGCTTCGGCCATATCGGGGTTGGCGCCGACGGCACGGACGGCGGTGCCCTTCTCGGTGCGGAAGAAATGATAGAGCAGGAAGAAGACAACGAGCGCGATCAGCCCCGCGACCACAATCTTGCTTGCCGGGAAGCCCGGCTGCAGTCCCGGCGCCCAGTCGAACACGGTCGTTGCGCCGAAGACCGAGAGGTTCGACCGTCCCATGATCCTGAGGTTGATCGAATAGAGCATCGTCATCATCAGGATACCGGCAAGCAGGGTGTGGATCCGGAACCTGAGATGAATGAACGCCGTGCAGCAGCCGGCGACGAAGCCGGCGACGAGCGCGATGGCGATCGCGGCGAGCGGTGACATGCCCGCCGCCATCAGGACGCCGCAGACGCAGCCGCCGAGCGGGAACGCGCCTTCGCTGGTCAGGTCCGGGAAGCTCAGCATGCGGAACGGGATCATGATGCCGAGCACGACGAAGGCGAGGATCAGGCTCTGCGCCAGGGTGACGGGAACGAGCGAGACGAAGCTCGCGACGGTGTTTTGAAGAATATCCATGATCGTCAGCTCGCCAGGAACATGCGGTCGGTTTTGACGGAGAAATGGCCGATCAGATCAGGCACGGTCGTCTGGGCCTTTTCCTTGCCGTCGATTTCGAGGCGGACGCGCCCCGCATCGAGCATGATCACCTTATGACCGAAGTCCACGGCATGCTGCATGTTGTGTGTCACCATCAGCGTCGTCAGCTTCAGCGCCTCGACCGCGCGGATCGTCGCCTGCATGACGATATCGGCGGTGCGGGGATCAAGTGCTGCGGTATGCTCGTCGAGCAGCAGCAGTTCCGGCTCACCGCCGACCGCCATGATCAGCGACAGCGACTGCCGCTGTCCGCCGGACAGAAGCTCCACCCGTGTGTCGAGACGGTTTTCGAGACCAAGGCCCAGCAGCGACAGCCGTTCCTTGTAGGTGGCAAGCCGCGCCGCATTGAGGCCGCGGCGCAAGGTGCGCTTGTTGCTGCGCAGTTCGGCGAGCAACATGTTTTCCGCCACCGTCATGCTGGCGGCGGTGCCGCGCATCGGGTCCTGGAAAACGCGGGCAAGCCGCATGGCACGCTTGTGCACGGGCATGGCCGTCACGTCGTCGCCATTGATGACGACCTGGCCGCTATCGAGCACGAGCGCGCCGGAGATGGCGTTGAGCATGCTGCTCTTGCCGGCGCCGTTCGAGCCGATGACGACACCGAATTCGCCTGTGGCGAGGCTGAGTTTGAGGCCGTCGAGCGCGACCTTCTCGTCTGCCTGGCCCTTGTAGAAAACCTTGCGGGCCGATCTGATTTCCAGCATTGGCTCCCCCTATCCGTGGAGTGACGGCGCTCCCGGCGCCGTCACTGTTGAGACCAATTGGAGATCAGTCGACGACGCAGCCGCAGTCGGTGGCGAGCGATGCCGGCACTTCGATGCCGAAGGCGGCCGTCGCCTTTTTCGAGATCAGCGGCGCGTGGTCTTCATAGCTCGGGCGCGACGGCGCGACCGTCTTCGGGTCCTTGCCCTTGAGGATCTCCGCAGCGATCTTGCCGGCATTGACGCCGACCTGCTCGTAGTTGACGGCAAAGCTTGCCGGCACGACGCCATCGCGGACGGCACCGTCGTCGGAATTGACGATCGGGATCTCTGCCTGGCGTGCCGCCGCAGAAACTGCGCCGATGGCCGGCTGCAGCAGGTTGGATGCGGGCGTGTAGATCACGTCGGCCTTGCCGGCGAAGGAGGCGATGCGCTGCTGAATGTCGTTGACGTTGTCGACGCCGACGGCGACGACTTCGAAGCCGGCGGCAGGTGCGGCTTGCTTGATCTTGTCGAGCAGCGCCGTGTCGTTCGCCTCGCCCGGATTGTAGGGCACGCCGAAGCGCTTGGCTTCCGGCAGCAGCTTGCGGGTAAAGGCCATCACGGCGGCCACATCCTGAAGGTCCGTCGCACCGGTCATGCCCTCGTCACCGGCCTCCCAGGACGGAACCAGCTTCGCGGCCACCGGATCGGTGACGGCAGAAAAGACAACCGGGATGCCGGAGCCGGCGAGCGCTTTCTTGGCGATCTGCGAGACCGGCGTGGTGATCGTGTAGATCAGTTTCGGCTGCTCGGCCTGCAGCTTGGCAATCATCTGCGGAACGAGCGAGGCGTCGAAATTGGTGTGGCTCTCGGTGTAGACGACGTCGGTGCCTTCGACGAAGCCGTTTTCAGCCAGCGCCTTCTTGAAGCCGGCGATCGACGCGCTCAATTGCGGATGTTCGCCGAAGTTGGCGATGCCAATGCGGATCGGATCAGCGGCAGCCGTTCCCAGTCCCCACGCCATTGCGCCGGCGACGACCAATCCCGAAAGCCAAGTGCTCTTAAGCCTGCTCATACATCCCTCCCAGAATTTGACGAGCGTTACCGCCCTCCTCGGCGGCGTGCGTGGATGATGGCGACGGTCGGAGGTCTTGTCAAACAAATATATATATTTTCATCTGAGCCGCAGAACTATATATAATTGTGTCGATCCGATGCGGGCGTTAAGGGAACTTGATGCAAGACCACGAACAGTCGACCAAAACCGAATCGGCCTACCGGTTGCTCCGCCGCGACATTCTGGCGACGCGGCTGCAGCCCGGCGCGCCGATGAAGCTGAGCGCGCTGCGCGAAAGCTACGGGATCGGCTGGACGCCGCTGCGCGAAGCGCTGTCGCGGCTGGAAGCGGAGGGCCTGGTCACAGCGATCAGCAACCGCGGCTTTGCCGTCGCGCCGGTCTCGCGAGAGGCGCTCGACGACCTCACCCGAGCGCGGCAGATCGTCGAAATTCCGCTGCTCATCGAGTCGATCGAAAATGGCGACAGCGCATGGGAGTCCGCCGTCGTCACCGCCCACTATCGCTTGTCGCGCTGCAAGATTGCCGTCGAAAACGTCTCCGAAAGCGAAATCGACGAGTGGGACGAGAAGCATGCCGCCTTTCACACCGCCCTGATCGGTGCGGCGAGATCGAGCTGGCTTTCCCGCTTCCAGGCGACGATCTCCGACCAGCTCCGCCGCCACCACCGTTTCCTGAGCCTGGCCCCCACCCTGCGCGCTGCCGCAGGGATGAGCGAGGGCTACGAGGAAGCGGTTGCCGCCTTGCAGGACGCGATGGCGATAGAGCATCATACGGAACTGATGGAGGCCGCACTCGACCGCGACGTCGACCGCGCCCGAAAGCTGATGACCGACCACATCGGCTTTACGGTCAATGTCTACGACCAGTCCGAAGATAGCGGCCGTTCGCCGCCGTTGCCGCGGCATGCGTCCAAATGACGGCAGGTGACAGCCTGTCCAAGAGCCGGAAACGTCTCTAAAAGCAAAGAGACAGGGAAGTGCCTGCCAAGGCGCAGGAAAAGAAGCGGGCGTTTGCAATGATGGGTGAAGACAAGTTCGATACTTCGCCGGAATGGGTGGATGGCGAGACCAAGGCGCTCGAAGCTCCAGGCGATCACCGCGCCGAGCTCAGGCTCTGGCTGCGCCTGCTGACCTGCTCGACGCTAGTCGAGAGCGAGATCCGTCGCCGGCTTCGGGAAGAATTCGATTCGACCTTGCCGCGCTTCGACCTGATGGCCCAACTCGAACGCGCCCCTGACGGCATGGTGCTTGGCGAAGTTTCGAAGCGCATGATGGTTTCGCCCGGCAACATTACGGTGCTGGTGGAGCGCTTGACCGAGAGCGGCCACATCAGCCGTACGACGCTCCCGACGGATCGCCGCGTGCAGGTCATCGCGTTGACCCCCTACGGCCGCGCCGAATTCGAGAAGATGGCAGCAACCCATGCCGATTGGATCTCCGACCTGTTCGCGGGTGTTTCACCGCAGGACGGTGGTGTGCTGATGGACGAGCTTGCCAAGCTCAAGCGGTCCGTTATCGCTTCCCTGGCCCGCAACTCCTGAGGGCAACACCTCTTCCCTTTTCCTAAGAGCGTAGAGCGGCGTGATGACCACCGCGCCGTCGTCTGAACGCGCGCACACGCATCACGTCCACCCAAAACAATTTTAAGCTTGAAATTTCTCCCGAACGAGTCCACCTTGTTCCCAGCAGTCCGGGATGACGGCCAACGGCATCTCGACGGCGACACACGCAGCCGGAACTCGGGAGGAGAACGACATGCGGATCGTCTGTATCGGTGGCGGGCCAGCCGGGCTCTATTTCGCGCTGCTGATGAAGCGCCAGCACCCGGAACACCACGTAACCGTGGTCGAGCGGAACCGCGCCTTCGACACGTTCGGCTGGGGCGTCGTCTTCTCGGATGCCACCATGCAATCGATGCGCCAATGGGATCCGGAGACGGCCGAGGCGATCGAGATCTCCTTCAACCATTGGGACGATATCGAGCTGGTCTTCAAGGGTCGCAAGATCAGGACGACCGGCCACGGCTTCGTCGGCATCGGCCGCAAGAAGATGCTCAACATCCTCCAGGAGCGCTGCCTCGAACTCGGCGTCGAACTGGTGTTCGAGCAGGATGTCGAGAGCGACGAGCAGTTCGCCGGCGCGGATCTGATCATCGCGTCCGACGGCGTCAATTCGCGCATCCGCAACAGATACGCCGACGTCTTCCGGCCCGATATGGTCGTTCGGCCGAACCGCTATGTCTGGCTCGGCACGAACAAACAGTTCGACGCCTTCACCTTCGATTTCCAGCGCACCGAACATGGCTGGTTCCAGGCGCACATCTACCGCTTCGACGAAAACACCTCGACCTTCATTGTCGAGACCACCGATGACGTCTTCCGGGCCCATGGTCTCGACCAGATGGACCAGCAGCAATCGATCGAATTCTGCGAAAAGCTCTTTGCCGGGACCCTCGATGGCCACAAGCTGATGACCAATGCGCGCCATTTGCGTGGCTCGGCCTGGCTGAATTTCGGTCGGCTGATCTGCGAGAAGTGGAGCCATTTCAACGGCCGCAGCCACGTCGTGCTGATGGGCGATAGCGCCCATACGGCCCATTTCGCCATCGGCTCAGGCACCAAGCTTGCGATCGACGACGCCATCGAGCTGACCCGTCAGTTCGACATTCTCGGCCACGACAAGGCCAATATCCCCGCCGTTCTCGCTGCTTACGAGGAGGTACGCCGGGTCGATGTCGCCCGCATCCAGAATGCGGCCCGTAATGCCATGGAATGGTTCGAAGTCGCCGGTGCGCGTTATGCAGATACACTGGAGCCCGAGCAGTTCATGTATTCGATGCTGACCCGCTCGCAGCGCATCAGCCACGAGAACCTTCGCCTGCGCGACAAGGACTGGCTCGAAGGCTTCGAGCGCTGGTTCGCCGAACGCGCCGGCGTCGAGCCGGCCGCAAACGGCACGGTCCCGCCGCCGATGTTCACGCCGTTCAAGCTCCGCGGCCTGACGCTGAAGAACCGCATCGTCGTTTCGCCGATGGCGATGTATTCGGCGACCGATGGCGTGCCGAACGATTTCCACTTGGTGCATCTCGGCGCGCGCGCCATGGGCGGTGCGGCTCTCGTTTTCCCGGAAATGACCTGCGTATCGGCCGATGCTCGCATCACGCCCGGATGCCTTGGTCTCTGGAACGACGAGCAGGCGCATGCCTTCAAGCGGATCGTCGATTTCGTGCACCATCAGACGCCGGCGAAAATCGGCATCCAGCTTGGGCACGCCGGGCGCAAGGGCGCGACTAAGCTTGCCTGGGAGGGGATCGACCAGCCCTTGAGCGAAGGCGGTTGGCCGCTCATTTCCGCCTCGGCCCTGCCCTATCTCAAGCATTCGGACACGCCGCGCGAAATGACCCGCGCCGACATGGACCGCGTCGTCGCGGACTTCGTGCAGGCGACCGAACGGGCCCGCGACCTCGGCTTCGACATCCTCGAACTGCACGTGGCGCACGGCTACCTGCTGTCGAGTTTCCTGTCGCCGCTCACCAATCGTCGCACGGACGAATATGGCGGCGACCATGCGGCCCGCGCCCGCTTTCCCCTCGAAGTGTTCCATGCCGTTCGCAATGCGTGGCCCGCGGACAGACCGATGTCGGTGCGCCTTTCGACCCATGACTGGCACGAGGGTGGCAACACCCCCGAGGACGCGGCGATCTTCGCCCGCCTGTTCAAGGAGGCCGGTGCCGACATGATCGACTGCTCCTCCGGTCAGGTGGTGAAGGAGGAAAAGCCGGTCTACGGCCGCCTGTTCCAGACACCGTTTTCCGACAAGATCCGCAACGAGATCCAGGTCGCGACGATCGCCGTTGGGGCGATATCCGAGGCCGACCACGCCAATTCCATCATCGCTGCCGGTCGCGCCGACCTCTGCGCCATTGCCCGCCCGCACCTGGCCGACCCATCCTTCGTCCTGCATGAGGCGGCAAAGATCGGCTATGACGATCAGCCCTGGCCCAAGCAGTACCACTCCGCCCGCGCGCAATATGTGAACAATCTGGCGCGTGCGGCAACGACGGCGGGCAAGCCATGAGCAAGAGGCACGCCCTTGTCACAGGCGCGGGCAGCGGGATCGGCAAGGCGATCGCGCTTGCGCTCGCCGCCAACGGCCATATCGTCAGCCTGGCCGGGCGACGCGCAGCACCGCTCGAAGCCGTGCGAGCAGAGATCCTCTCATCGGGCGGCGAAGCCCACATCCACCATGGGTTTGACGTGACCGACCCGGCCGCCATCGAGCAAGGCATTGCGGCTGCGATTGCGAAGAGCGGAGAAATCGCTGTTCTCGTCAACTGCGCCGGCGAAGCGCCCTCGGCGCCGTTCGAGAAGACCGATCTAGCGCTCTGGCAGCGGGTAGTCTCGATCAACCTCACCGGCGTCTTTCTCGTAACGCAAGCAGCCCTTGCCTCCGTGCGCCGGGCCGGAAACGGCCGCATCGTCAATGTCGCAAGCACAGCGGGCCTCACCGGCTATGCCTATGTATCTGCCTATTGCGCATCGAAGCACGGCGTTGTCGGCCTGACACGCGCTCTGGCGCTCGAGCTTGCGCGAACCGACGTGACCGTCAATGCCGTCTGCCCGGGTTTCACCGACACGCCGCTGATCGATGGCGCGCTCGACACGATCAGCGAGAAGACCGGTCGTTCGCGCGAGGAGGCACGTGCCAGCCTTGCCCGTTCCAATCCGCAAGGGCGCCTGGTGACCCCGGATGAGGTGGCAGACACCGTCTCCTGGCTGGTGTCAGAGAAGGCGACCGCGATCACCGGCCAGGCGATCGCCGTTGCCGGTGGCGAAGTTCTCGGAGGATAGAGATGACAAACCCGATGCAGGCCAAGAAGCGCATCTTTAGGGACCACAAGGCCAAGCACTTCCAGTTCGAAACGGACGCGGACGGCCGGGTCGCGACGATCACGCTCAACCGTCCGGAAAAGAAGAACCCGCTGACCTTCGAGAGCTACGAGGAGCTTTGCGACCTCTTCCGCTCGCTTGCCCGCGCCAGCGACGTGCGCGCCGTGTTACTGACCGGCGCCGGTGGCAACTTCTCCTCCGGCGGCGACGTCTTCGAAATCATCGAGCCGCTGACGCGCATGTCGATGCCGGACCTCTTGGATTTCACCCGCATGACCGGCGAACTGGTGCGCCAGATCCGCGCCTGCCCCCAACCCGTGATCGCAGCCGTGGACGGAATTTGCGCCGGCGCCGGGGCTATCTTGGCGATGGCTTCCGATTTCCGCGTCGCGACGCCGGAAGCGAAGACCGCCTTTCTCTTCACGCGCGTTGGGCTCGCGGGTGCAGACATGGGCGCCTGCGGCATTCTTCCCCGCATCATCGGCCAAGGCCGCGCCGCCGAACTGCTCTTCACCGGCCGGGTCATGACCGCGCCCGAGGGTCATGCCTGGGGCTTCTACAACGCCCTGCACGAGCGTGCGTCGCTGCTTGCCGAGGCGCAGAAATTCGCACGCACCATCGCCGATGGCCCCTGGTTCGCCCATGCGATGACAAAGAAGATGCTCGACCAGGAATGGGCGATGGGCATCGACCAGCTGATCGAATCGGAAGCCCAGGCCCAGGCGATCTGCATGGCGACCGGCGATTTCCGCCGCGCCTTCGAGGCCTTTGCTGCCAAGGCGAAGCCGGAATTCAAAGGGAATTGAGCATGAGTTCCCGTGACACGGCTTTGCGCCCACCAACCCGCGACCATCTCGACTGGCCGTTCTTCGACGATGGTCATCGTGCGCTTGCTGCGGAGCTGGATGACTTCGTATCCCGTGGCGGCCTCGGCGAGATCGATCACGCAAATGCCGATGCCGCGTGCAAACACCTCGTCAGCGCCCTTGGCGCCGCAGGCGTGCTTCGCCATTGCGTGCCGAAAGCATTTGGCGGCGCAAGCGAGGAGATCGATAGCCGGTCGCTCTGCCTCATCCGCGAAACGCTTGCCTATACCGACGGTCTTGCCGATTTCGCCTTCGCCATGCAGGGGCTTGGCACCGGGGCGATCAGCCTTTCTGGCTCCGAGGCACTGAAGCAGGCCGTCCTGCCCAAGGCCAGCCGCGGCGAGTGGATTTCCGCCTTTGCGCTTTCCGAACCCGAGGCTGGCTCGGATGTCGCAGCGATGGCCTGTGGTGCGCGACGCGAGGGCGAGCATTTCGTGCTCGATGGCGAGAAAACCTGGATCTCGAACGGCGGCATCGCCGACGTCTACACCGTCTTTGCCCGCACCGGCGAAGCGCCCGGCACGCGGGGCATTTCCGCCTTTGTGGTCTTCGCGGACACGCCGGGTTTCACGATCGCCGAGCGCATCGAGACCATTGCGCCGCATCCGCTTGCCCGGCTTCGCTTCCACAATTGCCGCATCCCGGCGTCGCAGCTTCTTGGGTCTCCCGGCGAAGGCTTCAAGATCGCCATGCGCACGCTCGACATCTTCCGCCCCTCCGTCGCGGCCGCCGCAACAGGCTTTGCCCGCCGGGCGCTCGACGAGGCAGTGGCGCATGCAAAGAACCGCAAGATGTTCGGCGCAACCCTTGCCGATTTGCCGACAGCGCAAAGCACGCTCGGCGAGATGGCGACTGCGATCGACGCCGCCGCCCTTCTGACCTGCCGCACGGCTTGGCAGCGCGACGTGCAGAAGCGGCCGACCACGCGGGAAGCGGCCATGGCCAAGATGACGGCGACCGAGAATGCACAATGGGTCATCGACCAGGCGCTGCAGCTCTTCGGCGGCCGCGGCGTGCGCGTCGGCGAAATCACCGAACGGCTCTATCGCGAGATCCGGGCACTGCGGATTTACGAGGGCGCGACCGAGGTTCAAAAGCTCATCATCGGCCGCGAGCTGATGAAAGGTACGGGACGATAACGAGGGGGATGTCGAACATGCATGGTTCGAAGGCGTCATTCGACTGGCAGGATCCATTCAACCTGGATGCGCAGTTGACCGAAGAAGAACGCATGGTGCGGCGCACCGCGCAAGATTATGCCGAAGACCGACTGGCGCCGCGCGTGCAGGAGGCCTTCCGCCACGAGAAGACCGATCCGTCGATTTTCGCCGAGATGGGCGAACTCGGCCTGCTCGGACCGATGGTCTCCGAGGAATACGGCGGCGCGGGCCTCAACTACGTCTCCTACGGTCTGATCGCCCGCGAAGCAGAACGCATCGACAGCGGCTACCGCTCGATGATGAGCGTCCAGTCTTCCCTGGTGATCGTGCCGATCTATACCTTCGGCAGCGAGGACCAGAAACGCAAATACCTGCCGGGACTGATTGCCGGCACGAAAATCGGCTGCTTCGGCCTCACCGAGCCCGATCATGGTTCCGATCCCGGCTCGATGATCACCAAGGCCACCAAGGTCGATGGCGGCTATCTGCTTTCCGGCTCCAAGACCTGGATCTCAAATGCGCCGATCGCAGATGTCTTCGTCGTCTGGGCGAAGACCGCCGATGGTCTGATCCGCGGCTTCATTCTCGAAAAGGGATGGAAGGGGCTCAGCGCACCGGCGATCCACGGCAAGGTGGGCTTGAGGGCATCGATTACCGGCCAGATCGTCATGGACGAGGTCTTCGTGCCGGAAGAAAACATGCTGCCCGATGTGACCGGGCTGAAAGGTCCCTTCACCTGCCTCAACTCCGCGCGCTTCGGCATCGCCTGGGGCGCCCTTGGTGCGGCTGAGTCCTGCTACGAGACGGCACGGCAATACGTCATCGACCGCAAGCAGTTCGGCCGACCGCTCGCCGCCAACCAGTTGATCCAGAAGAAGCTTGCGGACATGGCGACGGAGATCGCCCTTGGTCTGCAGGGTTGCCTGCGCCTCGGACGCATGAAGGACGAAGGCAACCCGCCGGTCGAGCTGACCTCGATCCTCAAGCGCAATTCCTGCGGCAAGGCGCTGGAAATCGCCAGAACCGCTCGCGACATGCTCGGCGGCAACGGCATTTCGGACGAATTTCCGGTGGCTCGTCACCTCGTCAACCTCGAAGTGGTCAACACTTATGAGGGCACGCATGACATCCACGCGCTGATCCTTGGCCGTGCCATCACCGGCATCGCCGCCTTCGCCAACTGAGGTCCGGCATCGATGTTCAGGACCAAGAGACCGCTGCGCTTCGGAGACTGCGACCCCTCAGGGATCGCCTACTTCCCGTCCTACCTCAACATCCTTGTCGGGGTGACGGAGGACTTCTTCGCGTCGCTCGGCTTTCCCTGGAAGACGATGAACGACGAGCGGCGGATCGGCGTGCCGACAGTGCGCCTCGATCTCACCTTCATTCGCCCGGGCTTTCAGGGCGACGAACTTGATTTCACCCTCGTGGTCAGAGGTATCGGCCGCTCGTCGCTCGACATGGAGCATACGGTCTCGGCAAGAGATGCCTTGCTCTGGACGGCGAACCAGCGGGTCGTCGCCACCTCGCTCGACAATCACGCTTCTCACGCGTGGCCGGATGACATCCGTGCTGCGCTGACACAACATCTGGAGACGACCGATGCACACCATCCTGCAACCTGAAGGTTGGGCAAAGCCCATCGGCTATGCCAACGGCGTGGCTGCAACGGGCCGCACTGTTTTTGTCGGCGGCCAGATCGGCTGGAACGCGCAATCCGAGTTCGAGACCGACGATTTCGTCGAGCAAGTGCGCCAGACGCTGAAGAACGTCGTCGCTGTGCTCGCCGCCGGCGGCGCGGAGCCGCAACACATCACCACGATGACCTGGTACTTCACGGACAAGCAAGAATATATCGGCAATCTGCGCGGCATCGGCCAAGCCTATCGCGACATCATCGGCCGGCATTTCCCGGCCATGGCGGCGATGCAGGTCGTGGCGCTCGTCGAGGACCGCGCCAAGATCGAGATCCAGGCCACGGCCGTCATCCCCGACTGAGGCTGCCACCATGTCCGAGGTCCGATTTTCGGAGAGCGTTTCCGCCCTTGTTGAAGACGACGTACTCGTCGTCACCATCGACAATGCGCCCGTCAATGCGCTCTCGTCGCATGTGCGCTCCGGCCTGGTGGCGGCGCTCGACCATGCGGCCAGTCTCCCCACGATTAGGGGCGTGGTCATCACGGGCGCCGGCAGCACCTTCATCGGTGGCGCCGACATCAGGGAGTTCGGCAAGCCGGCGGTCGAACCGACGCTTCGGGACGTGATCGAGCGCATCGAGGCGATTGAGAAGCCGGTCGTCGCTGCCGTCAACGGCGCAGCGCTTGGCGGCGGCTGCGAAGTGGCGCTCGCCTGCCACGGCCGTATCGCCGGCGAGAAGGCGTCGTTCGGCCTCCCCGAAGTCAAACTCGGCCTCGTCCCGGGCGCGGGCGGAACGCAGCGCCTTCCGCGCCTGATCGGTATCGTCGCGGCGATCGATCTCATCGGAACCGGGCGTGCCGTCAAGGCCGCCGAAGCCGTGACGCTTGGCCTTGCCGACAGCGTTGCCGCCGATCCCGTAGGTGCCGCACTGGCTTTCGTGCAGGAACCCGCCGCCAAACCGCTCCACCGGACGGGCATGATCGCCGTTCCGCCGGCGGATGCCGCAGCCATCAGCGCCACAGAGGCAAAGGTTCTGGCGAGAGCCCGCGGCCAAGCCGCCCCCGCCGAGGCCGTTCGCCTCGTCAAGGCAGCGGGCGAACTCGACCTGAAACAAGGACTGACCGAGGAACGCGCGACCTTCCTGCGTTTGCGCGATTCCACCGAGTCCGCTGCCCTCAGGCACGTGTTCTTCGCCGAGCGCGCCGCCGGCAAGGTAGAAGGCCTCGACAAGGTCTCTCCGCGCAGGATCGAGACCGTCGGTGTCGTCGGCACCGGGTTGATGGGATCCGGCATCGCGGTCTCCGCCCTGACCTCCGGCTACCGCGTGGTCGCGCTGGAGCAGACGGAAAAAGCCGCCGCCAGCGGGCGGACACGCATCGCCGAGACCCTTGAGAAGACCGTACGCTCCGGACGGCTCACTGCGGCCGGCCACGACGACTGCCTGGCGCGGCTGCAGACGACCGCCGAAGCCGGAGATCTCGCGAATGCCGACCTCGTCATCGAAGCGGTCTTCGACGATCTCCAGGTTAAGACAGAGCTGTTTCAGAGGCTCGACGGCATCGTCGCACCCGGCGCCATCCTCGCGACCAACACGAGCTACCTCGATCCCGATGCGATTGCCGCCGCGACAGCCGATCCGTCGCGGGTCGTAGGCTTGCACTTCTTCTCGCCCGCCAATGTCATGCGGCTTGTCGAAGTCGTCAACTGCGCCAAGACCACACCGGACGTGCTGGCAAGTGCGCTTGCCTTCGTCAAACGTCTCGGCAAGCTGCCCGTCGTTTCAGGCGTCACCGAAGGCTTCATCGGCAACCGCATTTTCTCCGCCTATCGCCGCGAGGCAGAGTTCATGCTGGAGGATGGAGCACTGCCGGAGGAGATCGATGCCGCGCTCGAGGCCTATGGCTTTGCGATGGGGATCTTCAGCGTCAACGACATGGCCGGACTCGAGATTGCCTGGGCGCGCCGCAAGCGACAGGCGGCGACACGGGATCCTGCCGCACGTTATGTCGAAATCGCAGACAGGCTCTGCGAAGCGGGGCGTCTCGGTCGCAAGAGCGGCCGTGGTTGGTACGCCTATCCCGATGGCAAGCGGGCCGTCGATCCCGAGGTCACTGCGGTCATCGAAGCCGCAAGAGCGGCGAAGAACATCACGCCGCGCGATTTCACCGCGGACGAGATCGTGAGCCGCCTTCTGAAAGCGATGGCCGACGAGGGAACGGCCCTGCTGGCCGAAGGGATCGCGGCACGTCCAAGCGACATCGATCTGGTGATGATCAACGGCTACGGCTTTCCCGCGCACAAGGGCGGGCCGATGTTCACAGCCGAGCAAGGCAAGGACAAATCCCATGGGTGAAGCCTACATCGTCGGCGGCGTCCGCACGCCCATCGGTCGCTATGGCGGCGCTCTGTCGAGCGCACGTCCGGACGATCTCGCGGCCCACGTGATCCGCGAGGCGCTGTCGCGCGTTGCGTCCGTTCCGACCGAGGCGATCGATGAGGTTGTTCTTGGCTGCGCCAACCAGGCGGGCGAAGACAATCGCAACGTCGCGCGCATGGCCGCCTTGCTCGCCGGGTTGCCCGAAACGGTAGCCGGAACGACGATCAACCGGCTGTGCGGTTCCGGGCTGGACGCCGTCGGCTATGCCGCCCGCGCGATCCGGCTGGGCGAAGCCGAGATCATCGTCGCCGGCGGCGTCGAAAGCATGTCGCGCGCGCCCTTCGTCATGCCGAAGGCCGAAAGCCCGTTCCAGCGCGGCACCGAAATCCATGACACGACGATCGGCTGGCGCTTTGTCAATCCCGTCATGAAAGACCGATACGGCATCGACTCCATGCCGGAGACTGCCGAAAACGTCGCGGCCGAGTTTTCCATCTCGCGCGAAGACCAGGACGGCTTTGCACTGCGCAGCCAGGCCCGGGCGGCCACTGCGCAAAAGAGCGGGCGTTTCGCCCACGAAATCGTCCCCTATGCGATCAAGGCACGCAAGGGCGAGACGACATGGGTTGAGCAGGACGAACACCCGCGCGAAACGACCATCGAGAAGCTTGCCGGCCTGCCGACGCCATTCCGCGCCAATGGCACGGTGACCCCCGGCAATGCCTCCGGCGTCAACGACGGCGCAGCCGCGCTCATCCTTGCCTCGCGCCGAGCGGTCGAACGCTATGGCCTCCAACCGCTCGCCCGGGTCGACGGGATGGCGACGGCAGGGGTTGCACCGCGCATCATGGGCATCGGCCCGGTGTATTCGACCCGCAAGCTCCTGGAGCGTTTGAACCTCCGTCTCGGGCACATCGATATCGTCGAACTGAACGAGGCCTTCGCGGCACAAGCGCTCGCCTGCATGCGGCAGCTCGGACTGGCCGACGATACACGCCACGTCAATCCCAATGGCGGCGCCATCGCGCTCGGCCATCCGCTTGGCATGTCCGGCGCGCGGCTGGCGCTGACGGCGGCCTTGGAGCTTGAGCTTCAAGGTGGCAAGCGGGCGCTCGCCACCATGTGCATCGGCGTCGGACAGGGCATCTCGATGCTGCTGACGCGGCCGTGATGTCCGCCTGTTAGAAGGATCGATGCAAGGTCTGGCGCGATCGCCAGATCACGTCATCGCGGGTAGCCCCCATCCCCTTTCGACACCGGCTTCGGAACCAACACGCCTATTCCTGACAAATCGCGTCTTGATATTGCCGGCGGAAGCGCCCAACTGATCGGCATCGCGCTCCTTCGCACTTCCCCACCGGCGCGTCCTGCACTCGAAGCGATAGACGTCAATCTTCAAAGGTTCCCCCATGACCCAGTATCCCGATATCCTCCTTCATATCGACGGCGCCTGGCGGCCGGCTCGAGCGGGCAAGACCATTCCCGTCATCGACCCAGCCACAGAGGAAACGATTGGCCAGGTGGCCCGGGCAGAAGTGGCGGATCTGGATGAAGCGCTGAACGCCGCCCAAAAAGGCTTCCAGGTCTGGCGGGCGACCTCGGCTTTCGACCGGGCAAAGGTCATGCGAACGGCAGCGGCGCTGCTGCGCGAGCGTGCCGTCGACATCGCCTGGCTGATGACGCGGGAACAGGGCAAGCCGCTGGCCCAGTCCAAGGGCGAAATCCTCAGCGCCGCCGAAATCATCGAGTGGTTTGCCGAGGAAGGAAAGCGCGCCTATGGCCAGATCATTCCGCCGCGCACGCCAGACGTCACCCAGATGACCGTCAAGCTGCCCGTCGGCCCGGTCGCCGCTTTCACGCCGTGGAATTTCCCGATCAACCAGGTCGTACGCAAGCTGTCTGCCGCGCTGACCACGGGATGCTCGATCATCGTGAAGGCGCCGGAGGAAACACCAGCATCGCCGGCCGAACTGATCCGGTGCTTCGTCGATGCTGGCATTCCCGCAGGCGTCGTCAACCTCGTCTATGGCGTGCCGGCGGTCATCTCGGAGTATCTGATCTCGCATCCGGTCATCCGCAAGATGTCCTTCACCGGCTCGACCCCGGTCGGCAAGATGCTGGCAGCACTCGCCGGCCAGCATATGAAGCGCGCGACGATGGAACTCGGCGGCCACGCCCCGGTCATCGTCACAGACGATGCCGACATCGAACAGGCCGTCGCGATCATGTCCGGCAGCAAGTATCGCAACGCCGGGCAGGTCTGCGTGTCGCCGACCCGCTTCCTGGTGCAGGAGCGGGTGGCAGATCAGTTCCTTGAAGGTTTCGTCGCCGCATCGCGGAAGGTCAAGGTCGGCAACGGCCTTGAGACCGGCATAGACATGGGGCCGCTGGCCAATGAGCGGCGCATCCCGGCGATCGAAAGCCTGGTCGCCGACGCCGTGGAGCATGGCGGCCGGCTGGCAACCGGCGGGCATCGCATCGGCAACCGAGGCTATTTCTTCGAGCCGACGGTGCTTGCCGACGTTCCGGTCAGCGCCCGTATCATGAATGACGAACCCTTCGGTCCCGTCTCCATCATCAACCGCTTCAACGAGCTCGACGAAGCGATCAACGAGGCCAACCGCCTGCCGTTCGGGCTTGCGGCTTACGCCTTCACCGGCTCAGAGCGAAGCGCCTATCGCCTCGCAAGCGAAGTCGAGAGCGGAATGATCTCGATCAACCATCTCGGCCTGGCGCTGCCGGAGGTGCCCTTCGGCGGTATCAAGGATTCCGGCTACGGAACGGAAGGCGGCTCCGAGGCGATCGAGGCCTATCTGGAAACCCGCTTCGTCACGCGCAAGAGCGTGTAACCGCGCTCGATCATCTCCCGCGCGCGCCCGGCGCGCGGGAAATGCTGCGTGTCACCCAGCAAGGGCACGAGAGCCGCCCGCAGAAGTAGCAGTCTTAAATTTACTCCCCTGTTACGAAGTTTGCCCACCATCGGACCCATGGCATGATGCCTATGGGAGAGCACGATGGGTTATGATTGGAATGGCGCACGCGGGCGCCGCATGAAGATCGCACGATTTGGTACGGCCGTCGCTCTGGCAACCTTGTTGGTGTCGGTCGCTGCGCAGGTCGTGGCCCGGGCAATCTAAACACCGACGGGTTGGCTTGTTCGGCGCACCGAAGGCCAGGTCGAAGGTTTCCGAACACGGTGACTAATAGCCCCCGGATCTGCTTCTCGAGATCGAAAATTCGGCCGTCCACGGCTCCCCTCCTCGATGTTCCGGATATTCTGCGGCACAGCAGCCTGGTGAAAGCCCGGCCTGCCGGGTTTCCAGCGGCAATCGAAGCTGATACGTTCCATTTTTGTTCCGAGTCATCTGCTTCGGGCGAAGGGTTTGAGACCGTGAAGCGGAATCCGCGAATTCTTTCAAGGAGATGAAACGGAACGAAGAATTTGGCAATCTTGCTGACAACGCCTGGATACGTATGAGCGCCGCCTATCTCGAAAAACTGAATGACCGCCAGCGCCAGGCGGTGATGCATGGTGTGGGACTGCCGCAAGGCCAGGTTGGCGGCCCTCTGCTGATTATTGCGGGTGCCGGTTCGGGCAAGACGAATACGCTCGCTCACCGGGTGGGACATTTGATCGTCAACGGCGCCGATCCGCGTCGCATCCTGCTTATGACCTTTTCACGACGGGCGGCTTCGGAAATGAAGCGTCGGGTCGAGCGGATCTGTCGCCAGGTCATCGGCGACAATGCTGCGGTCATGACAGACGCGCTCTCCTGGGCGGGCACTTTCCATGGCATCGGCGCGCGTATCCTCAGGATTTATGCCGAACAGATCGGCCTCGGCCAGGATTTCACGATCCATGATCGCGAAGACAGCGCCGACCTGATGAACCTCGTTCGCCACGAGCTCGGTTTTTCGAAGATGGAAAGCCGCTTTCCGACCAAGGGGACCTGCCTGGCGATCTATTCGCGCGTCGTGAACTCGGAAAGCTCGATCATCGACGTGTTGAAGACGGCGTATCCTTGGGCTGCGAACTGGGAAGAGCAACTCAAGGAACTGTTTGCAGGCTACGTCGAGGCCAAGCAGGCGCAGGACGTCCTCGACTACGATGATCTGCTGCTTTACTGGGCGCAGATGGCTTCCGACGCGGAACTGGCGCAGGATATCAGCAGCCGTTTCGATCATATCCTGGTCGACGAATATCAGGACACGAACCGCCTTCAGGCCTCGATCCTGCTGTCGCTCAAGCCCGAGGGCCATGGCCTGACGGTCGTCGGAGATGACGCCCAGTCGATCTATTCCTTCCGGGCCGCGACGGTCCGCAACATCCTCGATTTCCCGAATGCGTTTTCGCCGGAACCCGCCGACGTCATCACGCTCGATCAAAACTATCGCTCGACCCAGCCGATCCTGGCTGCCGCCAACGGCGTCATCGGGCTTGCGCGGGAACGGTTCACCAAGAACCTCTGGACGGACAGGCAGTCGGAGCAGCGCCCGCAGCTTGTCACCGTCAAGGACGAGACGGACCAGGCCGCCTATATCGTGGAGCAGGTTCTCGCCAACCGCGAGGTCGGCATAGCGCTGAAGCAGCAGGCGGTGCTGTTTCGTTCCGCCAACCATAGCGGCACGCTCGAAGTCGAGCTCACCCGTCGCAACATTCCCTTCGTGAAATTCGGCGGCCTCAAGTTCCTCGACAGTGCCCATGTCAAGGATCTGCTGGCGACCTTGCGTTTCGCGCAGAACCCGCGTGACCGCGTCGCCGGCTTCCGGCTGTTGCAGATGCTGCCCGGGATCGGCCCGCAGACGGCAGGCAAGATCCTCGACGCGATCGCCGCCGATCCGGAGCCGCTCGCAGCACTCGCGGAAATCCCAGCGCCACCCAAGACCGGGGAGGATTGGGCGAGCTTCGTCGATCTCGTTTCCGCTCTACGGAAAGCCGACACGGGGTGGCCGGGGGAAATCGCGACGGCGCGTGCCTGGTACGAACCCCACCTTGACCGCATCCACGAAGACGCCGAAACGCGCAAGGCCGATCTCGTGCAACTCGAGCAGATCGCCGGCGGCTACCAGAACCGCGAGCGTTTCCTGACCGAACTGACGCTCGATCCGCCGGATGCCACCAGCGACCAGGCGGGCGTGCCCCTGCTCGACGAGGACTACCTGATCCTTTCGACCATTCATTCGGCCAAGGGACAGGAATGGCGCTCGGTCTTCATGCTCAATGTCGTCGACGGCTGCATCCCGTCCGATCTTGGCGTCGGCACGACCGCCGAGCTCGAAGAGGAACGGCGGCTGCTCTATGTCGGGATGACCCGGGCACGCGACCACCTGGCACTGGTGACGCCGCAAAGGTTCTTCACCTACGGCCAGAACAGCCAGGGCGACCGGCACGTCTACGCATCGCGAACCCGCTTCATTCCGGCGACGCTGCTGCAGTTCTTCGAGACGACGAACTGGCCGAAGATTTCGGCGGCCGCCGGCGAACGCAGTGCCAAGCAGATCCGCATCGATGTCGGCGCCCGGATGCGTTCCATGTGGAAGTGAGGGTGGGGTCGCGGCCGTGATGCTTCGGCCTCCGAACCGCCTGCTGCCCAGCGCCGTTCCTATGAAAAAGGATGATCTACCCGTCTGCTGTAGCAGAGATCGCCATTCAGGTGCGGGCATCAGCCGACGGTTTAGGGATGATGCAGCACGCTCACCCCGCCATCGACCGTCAGACAGGTAGCGTTCATGAAGGGGCATTCGTCCGAAATCATGAAGAGGGCGGCCTTGGCGATTTCCTCCGGCGTCGCGATGCGACCGCCGGGATGAAGCTTCATCGTTTCGGCTTCCGCCGCGGCCGGGTCGGGAAATGAGTTCCAGTATTCCTCGGCCTTCTGCGTGCGCACGTAGCCTGGCGCCAGCGCATTTACACGCACGCCCTGCCCGGCATATTCCAGCCCCAGCGCCTTGGTCATGCCGAGAAGCGCATGTTTGGCGACGGGATAGGGGAAGGTGTGCGGGATGATGGTGAAGGCGTGGGTCGAGGCGATGTTGAGGATGACGCCGCCGCCTTCCGCGATCATGCCGGGCAGCACGGCTTTGCTGCAGTTCCACGCGCCCTTGAGATTGATGTCGAAGCAGCGCTGCCAGTCGGCATCCGAGAGTTTCAGCGGCTCGAAGAAGACGTTGACGCCGGCATTGTTGACCAGCGCGTTCGGCTGGCCGATCTCGCGGCTGGCCGTGGCAATCGCCTGTTCGATGGCATCCGCATCCGTGATGTCGGTCGTGGTGTAGCCGATCTTTCCGCCGGTCGCACGGAGCCGTTCGGCCTCGGTCGCCAGCAGATCGCCATCACGATCGATGAGGTAGAGGCTCGCGCCTTCCGCAAGGAAGGTCTCGGCAATAGCAAGGCCGATGCCTTGAGCCGCCCCAGTGATGACGACGCGCTTTCCTTCGAGCCGACCCGCCATGTCCGCCCTCCTCACCACTCGGCGACGCTGCCGTCGGCATGGCGCCAGATCGGGTTGCGCCAGCGATGGCCTTCCTTCGCCCGTTCGATGACGTACTGCTCGTCCACCTCGATGCCGAGGCCCGGTCCTTGCGGGATCGACACGAAACCGTCTGCGTAATGGAACACGTCTTTGTTGGAGATGTAGTCGAGAATGTCGTTGCCGGTATTGTAATGGATGCCGAGGCTCTGCTCCTGGATGAAGGCGTTGTAGCTGACGGCGTCGACCTGGAGGCAGGCGGCAAGCGCAATCGGTCCGAGCGGGCAATGCGGCGCCAGTGCCACGTCGTAGGCTTCGGCCATCGCCGCGATCTTGCGGCACTCGGTGATGCCGCCGGCGTGCGACAGGTCGGGCTGCAGGATGTCGACATAGCCGTCTGAAAGCACCGACTTGAAGTCCCAGCGTGAATAGAGCCGCTCACCAAGCGCGATCGGCGTCGAGCAATGGTTGGCGATTTCCTTCAGCGCCTCGCGATTTTCCGAAAGCACCGGTTCTTCGATGAACATCAGGTTGAAGGGCTGCAGTTCCTTCGCCAGCACCTTGGCCATCGGCCGGTGCACGCGGCCGTGGAAATCGACGCCGATGCCGATATGCGGACCGATCGCCTCGCGGATCGTCGCGATGGTCTCGACCGCCTTCTCCACCTTCTCCCAGGTGTCGACGATCTGCATCTCCTCGCAACCATTGAGCTTGATCGCCTTGAAGCCGCGGGCAACGACATCGCGCGCATTGTTGGCGACGTCGGAGGGACGGTCGCCTCCGATCCAGGAATAGACCTTGATGCGGTCACGCACCTGGCCGCCGAGAAGGGCATGGATCGGCTGGCCATAGGCCTTGCCCTTGATGTCCCAGAGCGCCTGGTCAATCCCGGCAAGTGCCGACATGTGAACCGCGCCGCCGCGGTAGAAGCCGCCGCGATACATGACCTGCCAATGGTCTTCGATGAGCAGCGGATCCTTGCCGATCAGGTAGTCCGAGAGCTCGTTGACGGCGGCTTCCACCGTCAGGGCTCGCCCTTCGACGACCGGCTCGCCCCAGCCGACGATCCCCTCGTCGGTTTCGATCTTCAGAAACAGCCAGCGCGGCGGAACGATATAGGTTGTGAGCTTAGTGATTTTCATGGTGCGATATCCGCTGGGTGAAACAAGACGGCGACGGCCGCCCGGAAAAGGTCTCAGCGCGTCGAGAGGGCGGGCCGGTGACGTTCGACAGCAATCTTGAGGTCGCGCGCCGCAAGGTCAAGCATGCGCATGGAACAGTCGCGCGCCCGCACCTTGTCGCGCAGGCGTAGCGCCTCGACCAGTTCGCCATGGATGTCGATCGCCTCGTCACGGCGCTCGGCGACTTCATTCGAGGCGTGCAGCGAGAACTTCAGCGCCGCCTGGATGATGCCGACGAGCTGCAGAAAAACCTGGTTGTGGCTCGCCTTGAGCAGGCAGGTATGAAAGGCGACGTCGGCATCGGTGAAGCCGACGAGATCGCGTTCGCCGTCGCGCATCGCCTGCCAGGCGCGCTCGAGATCGGCGATCTCCTGGACGGTAGCGCGCTCGGCGGCAAACTCCGCCGCCGCCGGCTCGATTGCCCGGCGGGCCTCCAGAATGCAGTTCAAGAGATCGAATTCGAAGATGCGCTCGCCGATCCATTCAAGAACCTGCGAATCGAGGATGTTCCATTCGTCCTTGTTGCAGACGACGGTTCCGACCCGCGAGCGACCACGCACCATTCCCTTCGATTCAAGCACCTTCAGCGTTTCGCGAATGACGGTTCGGCTGACGCCATAGCGTTCGCAAAGGTCGTTCTCACGTGGCAGGTAGGAGCCGACAGGAAAGACGTCGGCGCAGATGTCCGAAGCGATCGCGCGTGTCACGTTCTTCTGGACGCGTGGGCGGCGCTGGCCGCGCTCCTCCATGCCGCTTCCATGTTGCTGCTCTGCCACCGCCATCTCCTCCCGCTCGCGTCTCCCAACCGCTGCTTAGCGCAGACGCCCGAACGCGACAACGCACCGAAGCACGCTGCTATCGTTATACACCACTAGCTCATTCATCATACAATGGCAATTGACGAATATGATGATTCATCATACACAAATGCCCACTGCAGGAGGCAGTTCACCAGGGAGAGAGATCATGCGCTTTATCAAGGCAGCCATTCTGGCTGGTACCGTCGCCGTGCTCACGGCAACCTCAGCGTTCGCTGCCGACGTCAAAATCGGTTTCATCGTCAAGCAGCCGGAAGAGCCGTGGTTCCAGGACGAGTGGAAGTTCGCCGACGTCGCCGCCAAGGAAAAGGGCTTCACCCTCGTCAAGATCGGCGCCGAAGACGGCGAGAAGGTTCAGTCGGCGATCGACAACCTCGGCGCCCAGGGCGCGCAGGGCTTCATCGTCTGCACGCCTGACGTCAAGCTCGGCCCCGGCATCGTCGCCAAGGCTGCCGCCAACGAGCTCAAGCTGATGACCGTCGACGACCGGCTGGTCAACGCCGATGGCAGTCCGATCGAAGACGTCCCGCATATGGGCATCTCGGCAACGAAAATCGGCGAGGCCGTCGGCCAGGCGATTGTCGACGAGGTCAAGAAGCGTGGCTGGGACATGAAGGATGTCGGCGCCATCCGAGTCTCCTACGACCAGCTCCCGACGGCGGTCGATCGTGTCGAGGGCGCGCTTTCCGTCCTCAAGGCCAACGGCTTCCCGGAAGCCAACATCTTCGACGCGCCGCAGGCCAAGACCGATACGGAGGCTGCGCTCAACGCCTCGACGATCGTTTTGAACAAGAACGCCGGCATCAAAAAGTGGGTCGCGATCGGCCTCAACGACGAAGCCGTACTTGGCGCCGTGCGCGCAACCGAGACGGTCGGCATTGCCGCCGACAGCATGATCGGCGTCGGCATCGGCGGCGCGGACTCGGCGATCAACGAGTTCAAGAAGCCCTCGGCCACCGGCTTTTTCGGCACGGTCATCATTTCGCCGAAGCGTCACGGCTACGAGACCGCGCTCAACATGTTTGAGTGGATCGCCAACGGCAAGGAGCCGGAAAAGCTGACCCTGACCGCCGGCCAGCTTGCACTGCGCGACAATTACGAAGCCGTGCGCAAGGGCCTCGGCATCGAGTAATCGCTGCTTGCGACACCATCGGCCCGGCGGCTGATCCCGCCGGGCGTTCCGTATCGGAGCCGCACATGCAAGACTTTCTTCAATTCCAGTCGATCTCCAAGGGCTATCCCGGCGTCCAGGCGCTGTCGGACGTCTCGTTTTCCGTGCGCAAGGGTGCCGTCCATGGGCTCATGGGCGAGAACGGCGCTGGCAAGTCGACGCTCATCCGACTATTGTCCGGCGACCAGGCGGCCGACCAGGGAGAGATCCGCATCGACGGCGCGGCGCAGAGCTATCGTTCCGTGCGCGACGCCTTTCGTGCCGGCGTGATCGTCATCCATCAGGAATTGCAGCTCGTTCCTGAGCTGACGGTTGCAGAAAACCTCTGGCTCGGCCACTTCCCCGGCAAGGGTGGGGTGATCGATCGCCGCCAGCTGATCCGCGTTGTCGGCGAGAAACTCTCCGAAATCGGCATCGACGTCGATCCGTCGGCCAAGATCGCCTCGCTTTCGATCGGCGAACGTCAGATGGTCGAGATCGCCAAGGCGGTCATGCTCGATGCGCGTGTCATCGCGCTCGACGAGCCGACATCGTCGCTCTCGTCGCGCGAAAGCGAAATCCTCTTTGCGCTCATCGAGCGCCTGCGTTCGAACGGTACCGTAATCCTCTATGTATCCCACCGCCTCGACGAGATCTTCAGGCTCTGCGACAGCCTGACGGTGCTGCGTGACGGCAAACTTGCCGCCCATCATCCCGATATTTCCAGGGTGACACGCGACCAGATCATCGCCGAAATGGTCGGGCGCGAGATCTCCAACATCTGGGGCTGGCGGGCCCGTGAGCTCGGGACCGAGCGCCTGCGCGTCGACAACATCTCCGGACCGAGACTGCAAACGCCCTTGAGCTTTTCCGTCCGGCGCGGCGAGATCCTCGGCTTCTTCGGCCTGATCGGCGCCGGTCGCAGCGAGATGGCAAGGCTCGTCTACGGTGCGGACACACGCTACCAGGGAACGGTCACCATCGACGGCGCAATCGTGCCGGCCGACAGCCCGCCGCAATCGATCCGCGCCGGCATGGTGTTGTGCCCGGAGGACCGCAAGTTCGACGGCGTCGTTCAGGGGCGCAGCATCGAAGAGAACATGGCGATCTCGTCGCGCCGGCACTTCTCGCCCTTCGGCATCCTCGACCTGAAAAAGGAAGGTGAGCTCGCCGACCGCTTCATCGCCAAGCTTCGGGTGCGCACGCCATCGCGCAAGCAGGACATTATCAATCTGTCGGGCGGCAACCAGCAGAAGGTCATCCTCGGCCGCTGGCTTTCCGAACAGGGCGTGAAGGTCCTTGTTATCGACGAGCCGACGCGCGGCATCGATGTCGGCGCCAAGTCGGAGATCTACGAAATCCTCTATGAACTCGCCGGCCAGGGCATGGCGATCGTCGTCATCTCCAGCGAGTTGCCCGAGGTGATGGGCATCACCGACCGCATCTTCGTCATGTGCCAGGGCCGGATCGCCGCCGACATCGCGCGCGCTGATTTCGACGAGCGCCGCATCCTCGCCGCCGCCCTTCCCGATGTACCAACCGAGCAGGTTCAGCCGTCATGACTTCCTTGAAAAAACTTCTTCTCGGCGAACAGGGTCTCGTCGTCATCTTCGCCGTCGCCTTCGCCATCGTGGCACTGACGGTTCCGAACTTCCTGACCGAGCGCAACATGCTGGGCCTTTTGCAATCGGTCGTCACCATCGGCATCGTCGCCTGCACGATGATGTTCTGCCTTGCCTCGCGCGACTTCGATCTCTCGGTCGGCTCGATGGTCGCCTTTTCCGGGATGGTCGCCGTCATGGCCTCGAATGCATCGGGCTCCATCCTGATCGGCCTCGTTGCCGCGCTCCTGTGCGGCGGTTTCGTCGGCCTCGTCAACGGTGTCGTCATCGCCCATTTCCGCATCAACGCTCTGATCACCACGCTTGCCACCATGCAGATCGTGCGCGGTTTCGCGCTGATCGCGTCCGACGGCCGCGCCGTCGGCATCAACGATCCAAGCTTCTATCAACTGGCGTTGTCCAAGTTCCTCGGCATCCCGACGCCGATCTGGGTGATGGGCTTCTTCTTCCTCGTCTTCGGCTTCGTCTTGAACCGCACGGTCTTCGGCAAGAACACGCTGGCGATCGGCGGCAACCCCGAGGCTTCGCGCCTTGCCGGCGTCAATGTCTCGAATATGCGCATCTGGATCTTCGCGCTGCAGGGCCTCGTCTGCGCCGTTGCCGGCGTCCTGCTCGCCTCGCGCATCACCTCCGGCCAGCCGAACGCGGCAACGGGTCTCGAGCTCTCGGTCATCTCGGCCTGCGTGCTCGGCGGCGTCTCGCTTGCCGGCGGCCGTGCGGCGATGACCGGCGTGATCGTCGGCGTGCTGATCATGGGCATCGCCGAAAACGTCATGAACCTGCTCAACATTCAGGCCTTCTACCAGTATGTCGTGCGCGGTCTGATTCTGCTGCTCGCCGTGCTGCTCGACAATCTGCGCTCGGCCGCCGCCGGCCGCCGCAGCTAGCAAATGGCGGAAGACACCCTCGTCCTAGAAAACGACGAAGGGCTCACCGTTGCGGTGAGCCCGCTCGGCGGCGCCATCCTCTCGGCCCGCTGGCGCGGCATCCCGGTGCTCGCGCCGACGCCGGCGCCGGGTCTCGCCTCCCAGGTGCTCGGCGCCGAAGCGTGTTTTCCGCTGATGCCCTTCGGCAACCGCATCGAGGATAATGGCTTCCACTTCGAAGGTCGCCACTACACGCTCGCATCCAATACGTCCGACCCGCTGGTGCTCCACGGCGACGGCTGGCTTCGGCGCTGGTCGATCCTTCACCAGGACCGTCATTCGCTTGCGCTAGGCTACCGGCAGGAGGCGAACGCAGAGCCCACGCCCTTCGCCTATGAGGCGGTGCAGACGATAGCGATCGACGGTGCGAGCCTGACCCTTTCGCTCACCGTCACCAACCGGGCCGCGCAAGCACTCCCCTATGGATTGGGCCTCCATCCCTATTTTCCGCGCACACCGGGAATGCGCCTTTTTGCCCACGCCGGCCGCTACTGGACGGAACGCGAGAACCACGTGCCAGGTGCGGCGCAGTCAATTCCGCAGGATTTGGACTTCACCTCCGGCGCCCCACTGCCGCCCGGCTGGCTGAACAATGCCTTCGACGGCTGGGACGGAAAGATGCGCATCGAGTGGCCGGAAACTGGCCTTGCGCTTTCGCTCGACGCTGACGAGAGCTTTCGTTTCTTCGTCCTCTATTCTCCTTCCACCGACGCCGACTTCTTCTGCTTCGAGCCGATGAGCCATCGACCGAACGCGCACCGCCAGCCCGAAAACGGCGGCCTCGTCAGACTGGCGCCCGGCGAAACTCTGGAAGGCACAGTCGCCCTGCAGGCGGAATGACAAGTTGATCCCCAAAACAATCATCCCCCACATTGGCGTGGGGGACAAAATCACTTTCGCGGACAGCCGGCGATCGGCCGCCCAGAGCCGCTGCGTGGACGGCCTAATCGGCGCCCGGCCGCCTCGCGCGACCTCGCTTGACAGGCGGTTCATAATAAACTTAACATGTTAATGGATTGAATATTCCCGATGAGGAGCGAGAGGAAGATTCAAGCCGCCGAGGAGGGCCTGCATCACAGTCGGATCGCCGTCATTTGAATTGACGTGGAGCGGCACAGGCATGCCCTGTTTCCGGGTGGAGCGACACTGATCAATGGGAGGGATTTATGATACTGAACCGACGGAGCCTTATTAAAGCCGGTGGTGCCATGCTTGCGGCGCCTCTCATCTTGCGAACGGGTGCCGCGCGCGCCCAGAGCGTAGTTACGCTGAAGCTGCACCACTTCCTGCCGCCGGCGTCCAACGTCCACCAGCGGCTGTTGACTCCATGGGCAAAAACCCTGGAGGAGCAGAGCAAGGGCGCGCTCAAGGTTGACATCTTTCCGGCCATGCAGCTCGGCGGAAAGCCGCCGCAGCTTTACGATCAGGCGGCCAACGGCGTCGTCGATATCGTCTGGACCCTGCCCGGCAACACACCTGGGCGCTTCCCCTCCACCGAGGTGTTCGAGCTTCCTTTCGTCGCCGCGAAAGAGGCCACCGTCAACGCACAGGCGTGCCAGGAATACGGACAGACGCATGTCCTGAAAGAGACCGGCGACACGCAGCTTCTGTGCTTCTGGGCGCACGATCATGGACTGATCCACACCAACAGGGAGGTGAAATCCAGCGCCGATCTGGCCGGCCTGAAGCTACGCAATCCGACCCGGCTTGCCGGTGAGGCGCTGGCGGCACTGGGCGCAACACCAGTCGGCATGCCTGTTCCGCAAGTTCCGGAAGCGCTGGCCCAACGGGCGATCGACGGCTGCGTCATCCCGTGGGAAGTGGTACCGTCCATCAAGGTCAATGAACTCACCAAGTTCCATACGGAAATTCCGGGCTCGCCGACGCTCTACACCGCGACCTTCTTCCTGGCGATGAACAAGGGCAAGTATGAGGCGCTGCCGGCCGATCTGAAGGCGGCGCTGGACGCCAACAGCGGCATGACCTTCGCCAAGAAGGCCGGCGAAATGTGGGACAGCGTCGGCGCCGAAGTGCGGGCCGCGATCGAAGCATCCGGAAGCGGATCGATCAGCGCGATTTCCGAGGACGAAAAGGCGAAATGGGTCGCGGCAACCAAGCCTGTCCACGACAAGTGGATCGAGGCCATGAAGGCCAAGGATCTCGACGGCAAGGCACTGATCGAAGCGGCGCACGGGCTCGTTCAAAAATACTCGAACGCCTGAGTGCGACTGCGAGCCCAGCGCGCCTGAATTTGGCTCCATCCAACAATTCGAGAGCTTGGAACCGGGATGACGGAAGAAGCAACACACGAGGCTGCCGTTACGGTGCCGCGACGCCGCGAGGTTGAGCGGCTTGCGGCAGGATTGGCACTCATAGGCGGAACGCTGATCTGCCTCGCAGCCGCATTGGTGACAATCAGCGTCCTCGGCCGCTGGCTTTTCAACCGGCCCGTACCGGCCGACTACGAACTCGTGGAGGTCGCGATCGGTGTCGCGATCTTCTCATTCCTCGGCTGCACCCAGGCGCGCAACGGCCATATTGCCGTCGATACCTTTACGCTCGCCCTTCCGTCACGCGTCACGCGGGTCATCGATGGTGCCTGGGACCTCGTGCTGGCGGCCTGCCTGGCATTCTTCGCCTGGGGTCTTCTCACTGGCGGACTGGAGGCGCGTCTGTACGGAACGACGCTGATCCAGCTGCCCTGGCCGATCTGGCCGGTCTATCTGACCTGCGCCGCGCTGGCAGCGCTCGCATCCGTCATCGGCTTGTCCGTCGCCATTCTCAAGATCGGAGGCCCTCGATGAGCGGCTTTGCCATTGCTTGCCTGGGCTTCGCTGCGATGCTGGTCCTGATCGCCATCAGAATGCCGATCGCGCTCGCCATGCTGGCAGTCGGCGCCGCCGGTTATGCCTATCTCTCCGGCCCGCACGCGCTGGTCTATTACCTGCAGACCAACACCTACAGCCAGTTTGCCAGCTATACGCTATCCGTCATTCCCCTCTTCATCCTGATGGGCGCGCTTGCCGAACAATCGGGCATCGCCGCGACCATGTTTCGGGTGGCCGAGCGGAGGCTCGGACGGTTCAGGGGCGGAATGCCGATGGCGGTGATTGCGGCTTGCACCGGCTTCGGCGCAATCTGCGGCTCGTCGGTCGCAACCACCGCAACCTTCGGACGCGCGGCACTGCCGGAACTGCGCCGCGCGCGGGTCGATGCCGGGCTTGGAACCGGCACCATCGCCGCCGGCGGTACGCTCGGCATCCTCATTCCGCCGTCGGTCATCCTGGTGATCTATGCGATCACAGCCGAGCAGAACATCGCCAAGCTGTTCCAGGCCGCCCTGGTGCCGGGATTGCTGGCGGCGGCGTTCTATCTGATCGCGATTGCCGTGGTCGTGCGGCGCAAGCCCCATCTCGCGCCGCCGGTGACAGTCGTCGAGGTCGCAAAGACGCTCCGTCCGTTCTGGGCGCGGCCGGCGGGGCTGGTCTTGCTTGTCGGCGGTACTGTCGGTTGGCTGTTGGGTTCGCTCGGCACCGTCGGCGCGATATTGCTGGCAATCTTCGGCCTGCTTCTGCTAGCCGCCGATTTCGCCGTCGTTCCCGCCGCCGCCGTTGCGGTCACGGTCGTCGGCGGCATCTATGGCGAGGTGTTCACGCCAACGGAAGGTGCTGCGGTCGGTGCCGCGGTGACGCTCGCGATCGGCCTGCTGCAAAGGGCACTGAGCCCCGCTGCCTTGAAGAACGCGCTGCTGCAGACGGCTGAAACCAGCGGGATGATTTTCCTGATCCTTCTCGGGGCGGAGGTCTTCGGCGCGTTCCTGGCGCTGACCCAGATGCCGATGATGCTCGCCTCGATGATCGGGGAGTCCGGGCTGCCGCCCTACGCCGTGGTGTGCGGCATGCTGCTGATCTATATCGTGCTCGGCGCCGTCATGGACGAGTTGGCGATGATCCTGCTGACCCTTCCCGTCTTCATCCCGATCGTCATGACGCTCGATCTCGGCATGCCGCCGGACGACGTCGCCATCTGGTTCGGCATTCTCGTCCTGATCGTCGTCGGCATTGGCCTCTCCGCCCCGCCGATCGGCCTCAATGTCTTCATCATCAACAAGTTGGCGACCGACGTACCGATAGCGCAGACTTACCGAGGCGTGATGCCGTTCGTGATCGCCGACCTCATCAGGCTGGTCATCGTCACGGTTTCCCCGGGGGTTGCGCTGGCGCTGGTCCGATTGCTGAATTGACGGGGCCGGTTCCTAGGCGGCGCTCATGCGCGCCGCCTCGCAACAATTGACACGACATTGCCCGGCATCTGCTACCGCAGTCGCGGGTCGGCGAAAGGCTTAGAACACGGCCATCAGCGACGCATAGAAAGTGCGCCCCGGGCCGGGCTGCTGCACGAGGCTCAACGGGTCGACATAGTAGGCGTCCGTCAGGTTCTCGTTGATCCGGCACTCGGCGAAGGCATCGACCAGCGTATAAGGCCTCCAGTCGATGAGCGAGATGAATTGCGAAGCACCCTGGGCGGTGACGTCGCCATGACCGATCGCGCGCGAACCGGTGCGCGAAATCCTGCCGCCGACCGTCAGCGCATCATCCCGGAACGTCTGCGACAATGTCAGAGCGCCACGGTATATTCCGGCGGCACCTGGTAACGTCCGGCGCCCACGAGACCAAGCCGCTACCCTTCTATCTTGAGCGTACGCGTCTGCCTGAGCTCGGCAAGCAGCGCATCTGCCTCCCATGTCTTGCTTCTGGAGGCCGCCGCATCTTTGACCAGCGTGCAAAGCCGTTCATTGACCGGCGCCCGACGGCCGAGCTTGGTGGCGAGCGCGACGACCGCACCGTTGATCCAATCCACTTCGGGAAAGCGGCCAGCGGCAAGGTCGTCGGCCATCGAGGAGCGCGCCGTGGCGTCGATCTTCAGCATGCGACCGGCAATGGCACGGAACAGGGCATCCGGCAGGCTGAGAACGGACGGCAACCAACCCGGTGGCAGCGGTGTCAGGCGCGCCGGCCGGAGGCGTCCCTCAGCGGCCAGCAGCGAAAGTGCCTCCCGCTGGGCGAGCGCCAGGCAAAGACGAAAGCCCCGTGTCTGGAGCTGCGCGAGCAAGGGCAATCCGGAGAGCGCATTGATTGCGTTGTTGAGGTTCATCAGCAGCTTCGCCCATTGCACCTCTTCCATGTCGCCGCGCAGGTCGAGAGCCAGTCCCGCAGCCGTGAAGAACGGTGCGGCTGCAGCCGTCAGCGGGTCGTGCTCGACGGCCATATTGCCTTCCGTCGCACGATGCAGATGGGCGGGGCCCGGTGCCATCACGTTGAAAGGAACCATGCCGCGCAGAATTTTTGCCGACGGCAGAAAGGTCTGTAGCGTAGCGCTGTTGCTCACACCGTTCTGCAAACTGAGCACGGGAGTGCCGGGGCGCAATACTGCGGAGAGCTCTGTCGCCGCACCCGCCGTCTGCCCGGATTTGACCGTCAGGAGGACGAGATCGCAATCCGCCAGGGAGGAAGCCGTGTCGGAGTAAACGATCCGATCGGGCGCGACGAAATCGTCACGCCCATCCAGGTCGGTCAGGCGCAACCCGTCCTTTCGCCAAGCGGCACCGCGCGCCGCCCGGCCGACAAAGATCACCTCTGCGCCACCGGCCAAAAGGCAGCCGCCGACAAAACCGCCGACCGCGCCGGCACCGAACACTCCGATTTTCACGAAACCGCCCCTCCGCACGCCAGGGAGTATAGGCCGGGATCGTCGCATTCCAACGCGCCGTTTACGTTCGGGCGGAAACGCGTTGGCTGAGCCAGATGCTGCCGATGACCAAAAGGACGCCGACAATCTGAAGCACACTCAAGGACTGACCCAGGAACACCCATCCGAGCAGGACAGCCGTCAGCGGGCTCAGGAAGAGAAGTGCTGACACTGCCGCCGATTCCAGCCGTGCGATGCCGCGAAACCAGAGAACATAAGTCAGCGCCGCGCCGATCAGGCTCAGCCAGGCGAGAGCAAGCAGGTTGGGAACGGTCGGGAATGGCACCGCCGGCTCGAAGGCAAGGGCCACGGGGACGAGGAGCAAGCCACCGGCCGCCAGCTGCCATGCCGTGGATGTGAGCAGCGATTCCGGCGACTTCCACTTTCGCGCCAGGACGTTGCCGAAGGCCATGGAAACGGCGCCGGCGAGGCCTGCGGCAATGCCGATCTCGTCCAGCGCGGCTTGCGGCGTCAACACCAGCAGCGCGACGCCGATAATGCCGACAATGGCCGCGACGAGGGACACCGGACGGATCGGCGCCTTCAGGAGGAGCGCTGCGATGAAAACAACGATCAAGGGCTGGACCGCCGCGACGGTTGCCGCGACGCCGCCCGGAAGGCGGTAGGCCGCGACGAACAACATGCTCAGAAAGATCGAGATGTTGAGCGCGCCGAGCGCGAAGGCGCGAAACCACCAGATGCCGCGCGGCAGTCGCCGCACGATCATGAGGATTAGCAACCCGGCCGGTAATGCTCGCAACAGGGCGACCGTCAGCGGCGTGAAGCCCTGCAGGAATTCGGTGGCAACGATATAGGTGCTGCCCCAGATGACGGGGGCAATCGCCGTCAGGGCGATATCGGAAACGTCTGTTTTCATGAGAAGTGAAGAACCTCGCCAAGCGGCCTGCGGGGCTTTTGCGGCCAGTTTCCGGGAACGGCACGGCCAACTGCAAGAAGCATTGCCGGCAATTCGCCCGGCCCAAGGCCGAACTCCCGGGCGACGCCCTCGGCATCGAACCCGCCCATAGGGCCCGTCGCCAATCCCAAAGCCTCGGCGGCATAGATCAAGGTCGCGGCGCCGAGACTGGCCGAACGCATGGCCTCGTCACGGGCAACCTTGGCATCGGCATATTGGGCGCGCACCGCCTCCTGCCAACCGGAGACCATTTCGGTTTGCATGTAACCGGTGTCGACGAACGGGCGCAGCCTTGCAGGCAGCGTCGCGTGATCGGGCAGCAGGCCGCAGATAATGAAGGTCACGGCAGCTTCCGAGACCTTGGCTTGCCCGTGCGCCACATTGCGCAGCCTGGCTTTTCCTTCCGGCGTGCGCACGGCGATAAACCGCCAGTTCTGAAGATTGTAGGCCGTCGGTGCGCGGGTCGCGAGACGCACCAGTTGCTCGATTTCCGCGTCTTCCAGTTCATGGGTCGCATCGAAACGATTGGCGGACACGCGCTGTTCGATGAGGGCGATCATGGGATGTGTCATTCTTCCGATCCGATCATAGGTCTGTCGGACCAACCGTATTGAATTCACCTTTGATTGATAATATTGCCATTATAGAACATATTATTCACCATTGGAAAACTATCGTGGACCGCTACACCGCCCTCCAGGTCTTCCGCCATGTGGCCGAACTCGGCAGCTTCGCAGAGGCGGGGCGCAAGCTCGGCCTGTCGCCGGCGGCGATCAGCAAGAACGTTGCCGAACTCGAGGCCAGCGTCGGCACGCGGCTCATCAACCGGACCACGCGACGCATGGCGCTGACGGACGAGGGGAAACTCTATCTCGAGCATGTCATGCGCGGACTGGATGCGTTGAAGGATGCCGATGCGGCACTCTCGCCCGTGCGGCAGACGCCTGGCGGGACGTTGCGCGTCGCCGCGCCGATGACCGTGACGCTGATGGGGCTTTCATCCGTCATCCCCGAGTTCCTGTCCCGCTACCCCGACCTCAAGCTCGACCTGCATCTCGACGACAGGCGCGTCGATATCGTCCGGGAGGGGTTCGATCTCGCCATCCGCGGCAGCGACAAGCTGGAAGATTCGAGCCTGATCGCCAGGAAACTCGCGGTCATGCCGCACGTCGTCTGCGCGGCACCTGCCTATTTCGAGGCCCATGGCGAACCGCGGGAGCCGGCCGACCTGAAATCGCACAACTGTGTCCGCTTCAGTCTCTCGGGACATGCGGACTTATGGGAGTTTCGCAACGGCAGCCGAACGGAGAAAGTGGTCGTAAGGGCGCGCTACTCGGTGACATCCAGCCTTGCGGTTCGCGATGCGTTGCGTGCCGGCTTCGGTGTCAGCCTGATACCCCGACCCTATGTCGAAGACGACCTGAAGAGCGGTCGACTGCAACGCGTACTCTCCGACTGGGAGACGGTCGAAACCACGCTCTACGCCATCTATCCGTCCCGGCAGCACGTCGCGCCAAAGATCCGGGCGTTTCTTGATTTTCTCGCCGAAACATTCAGCCGCCCGTAATCACGCGCCTCGCCCATGCCGCGCCGCTTGACGGGCATACGATCGAACCGTTGCAAGCCGAGAAAATCCGGCACTGTTCCCTGGGGAACACCGACGATGCGATCCGCCAGTAGGTTACCGGCACTTAAACAAGAGCCCGAAGGACCGATTCATGCGCCTGATTGCCGCCACCCTCTTTGCTGTCAGCCTCGCCGGCTCGGCCGATGCCGCCGATCTCATGACGTTCTGGGACAAGCCCCAGCACGGCGGCAACAGCTTCAACCGGCTGCCGCCGGACGAGACCTATTTCAAGGCGCTGGCAGGCTACGGCGCCACCTGGGTGCGCCTTTCCTACGACAAGTGGAAACCGGCAAAACGTGACTACCTGATCGGCGACGCCGACAAATACGTCGGTATTCCTGCCGCCGATCTGAAGACGCTCAGACAGACGCTCGACGACGCTGACAAGGCGGGCCTCAAGGTGGTCATCGCGCCGCTGTCTTTGCCAGGCATGCGCTGGGCCCAGAACAACGGCAACAAGTTCGACGGCCGGCTTTGGCGAGACAAAGCCTGGTGGGACCAGACGGCAAGCTTCTGGCGAGATCTGGCGCGCGAACTGAAGAACCATCCGGCCGTTGCCGCCTACAACATCGTCAACGAGCCCGCACCGGAAAAGAACAATGGCCTTGCCGAACACGCCGACCCGCAGGCGATGCAGGCCTGGTACGACGGCAAGCAAGGCAGCGCCGCGGATCTCAAAGCCTTCTACGAGACTGTCATCGCTGCAATCCGCGAGGTCGATCCGGCGACCCCCATCATGGCGGATGCCGGCTGGTATGCGGCAGCCGATGCGTTTTCCTACTGGCCATCGGGGCTCACGGACCAGAAGGTGCTCTACAGCTTTCACATGTACGAACCCTATGCGGCGACGAGCGCGCCCAACATTAAGCGCGACAAGCCCTATGCGTATCCTGGCAAGGTGCCCTTTGGCGAAGGCGAAGAGACCTGGGATCGGGCGCGGGCGGCCGCTTACATCGCAAAGCCTGTCCAATGGGCCAAGGACAAGGGCGTGCCGCTCAACCGCCTCGTCGCCGGCGAGTTTGGATGCACGCGCCGCTGGTCGAGCTGCAAGACCTATCTCGAGGACGTGTTGACCGCGCTCGACAAGGACGATCTGCACTGGGCCTTCTACAGCTTCCGGGAAGACGCCTGGGATGGCATGGACTACGAGCTCGGCTCGAAGACCGTGGGCTGGAAATATTGGCAGCAGATGGAAGCCAATGAGCGCGACACGACGCCGCGCAATTCGACACCGGAGTTCGCGCCCATCAGCCGGCGGCTCGCCGAGGATCCGTGACCGCGTCCCGCCGCACGCCCTGGAACCGGGGCATGCCGGCCGTCAGGCGTGACTGCTTTCCGCGCCGGCGTCACAAAAGCGCTCGATTGCGATGTACATCACGTCGCAGCCTTCGCCTATCCAACCGGACCCCGGTCTGCTTGGAAAAAGGGCAGGAATCGTTAGAAGAACTATCATCCTTACGAGCGCCACGACGTATGTGGCGCCGTTTCCAACTTGGGGCATGTCTTTGTTGACAACCGGGGCGGCCGACGCCGACACACGAAAGCGAACCATATCCCTGTCGCGCACGTTGGCGATCGTGATGGCGGCACTGGTGGCTCTGACAGCCGCCGTCATCCTCTCCGTCGTCTGGTACATGTCGGCCGGTGCTACGCGCGAATTGCTCGCCCAATCGGCCCATCTCGGTCTGGATGCCGTCCAGACGAAAATCGGCAGCCGGTTCGCCCCGGTTGAGGACCAGCTGGCGTTCCTAGCAAAGGAAGTCGGGGCCGGGCGCCTCGATCCGACCGACACGCTGGCCCTGGAGCGCGTGATGACCGGCGCGCTCGCGGCGACCCCGCAGGTGCGTGTGCTCTCCTTCGTCAAGCCAAATGGCGAAATCTTCGGTGTGACCCAGGGCCCCAAGGGCGTCTTTTCCTTCGCCGACACGATCAGGACCGACAACGAGCGTACGGAGATCGACGAGGCGCGCCGCAGAGGCAAGGCCGAATGGGGGCCGGTCTACTTCGTCCCGGACCCGGCGATACGCACGTCGGTCACAAACCTGCAGCAGCCGGCAACCGCCGGCGACCAGTTTTCCGGCGTCTTCAGGGCAACGATCACGGTCGATGCCATTTCGGACTTCCTGCGCCAGATCGCCGTCTCGAATCCCGGGACGACACCCTTCGTCCTTTACGGCCGCGACCAAGTGCTCGCCCATCCGATGATGGCATCGGGCCATCCGCTCCTGTCCGCAGAGCACCGACTGCCGAAGCTTAGCGAACTTGGCGATCCGTTCCTCGCCGCATTGTGGGACGGGGAACCCGAGACCTTCCACGACTCGGCGCTGGAGGCTCGTGTCGTGGAAGTGGGGGACAAGGGTCGTGTCATTCTCACCCGCGAGATCAGCGGCTACGCACCCGCTCCTCTTATCGTCGGCGTCGAGGTACCGATCGAATCCCTGGAGAAGCCGATTTCGGATCTGCTGCGTGCCGGCGTGGCCGGTCTCGTGGTGCTTCTCGCGGCGATCGTCATCGCATGGGTCGTCAGCCGTCTGATCGTTCGCCCGGTCACCAGCATGGCGCGTGAGGTGCGTGCCGTTGGCATGCTCGACTTCGCGGCTCTTCACCCCCTGCCCGGCAGCCTGTTCACGGAGTTGAACGAACAGGCGCGCGCCTACAATACGATGTTGACCGGGCTGCGCTGGCTCGAAACCTACGTGCCGAAGAAACTGGTGCGCCATCTGCTGGGAAGCGGAGATCTCGTCTCGACGCAGCGAACGGTGACCATCATGTTTACCGACGTGGTCGATTTCACCGCCACGGCCGAAAAGACCACGGCTGCCGAAGTCGCCGCACTCCTGAACAGGCATTTCGATCTGCTCGGCCAATGCATCGAGGACGAGGGCGGCACGATCGACAAGTTCATCGGCGATTGCGTGATGGCGTTATGGGGTGCTCCGGACGACCAGCCGGATCATGCCGATCGCGCCATGCGCGCGGCCCGCGCCATTGCGCTTGCGATCGCTAAGGACAACGCGGACCGGCGCCGGCAGGGGCTAGCTCCCCTCAGGGTGCGCATCGGCGTCCATTCCGGTCCGGTCGTCTCGGGCAATATCGGCATGAGCGGGCGGTCCGCCTATACGATCGTCGGCGATGCGGTGAACGTCTGCAACCGCATCGAGCAGCTCGGCAAGTCGGTGGCGCCGAGCGAAGAGATCGTCGTTCTCCTGAGCGGTGAAACCGTCGATTTCCTGACCGAAGGCCGCTCCGACCTCGCGCCGCTTGGCAAACACTGCCTTTCCGGTCGGACGAAACAGACCGAAATCTACCGGTTGCCGACTACAGCGCCGCGCGTCTTATCAGACGCGCAAAGGTCGCGGTAGCACTTTGAATCGCTGCATGTTTTTGTCCTTTAACGGGCTACGATTAAAGGAAACATGCAGTGGGGCGGGATAAGCGGCACGACGTGGGGCCTGGCAAGTCAACCATGCCTCGGATTCAAAACACGGGTCTCAGAGCCATCTCCGCGCCCAAGAGGAACAGGCAGAACAGGAAGCCGCGGCGGAACGCCTGCGCGCCCACTCTGCCGCGCAACCATTGCCCCACCCACATTCCGAGAACCGCGGGCACGACCGCAATCACGGAAAGTGCAAGGGTTTCAGCCTGAAAGATACCCTGGGCGCCAAGCCCGGCCGCCAATGCGATGGTCGAAACAGTGAAGGAAAGCCCCAGCGCCTGCACGAGGTCGTCTTTCGCAAGACCGAGGGCCTGCAGATAGGGCACGGCGGGAATGACGAAGACCCCGCTGCAGCCGGTCACCACGCCGGTCAGCGTTCCGACAATCGGCGAGAGCCACCGTTCCTGTCGCTCAGCAATGCGGAACGGTCGCGCAATAAGCGCGTAGCCGGAATAGATGACGAGCGCGGCCCCAAGCGCGGCGGTGGTCAGCCGTGTGTCCCCACTCACCAGCCATGCGGAGCCGAGCAGCGTTCCGGCGACAATCGCCAGCATCATCGGCCAGAACCTTCGCGCAAGCGACAGAATGCCGGGTCCCGCCAGAAGCTGCCAGACGTTGGTCACGAAAGACGGAACAACCAACAGACTTGCCGCCGCGACCGGTGAAATGAGCGCACCCAGCACGCCCATCGCCACGGTCGGCAGGCCCATTCCGGTCACGCCCTTGACGAGGCCGGCGACGAAAAATGTCGCGGCCACGGCCGACAGAAAAGAAAACGACGCATCGAACATGTGACCGGCGTAACCGGTTCGGCGGCATAGACAATGCGGAAGTCCCGATTCCAGACTTCGGCTGGCCCGAAGGCTGTTTGTCGATTATCCTTGCTGAATGTCCTTCGACCTCAATGATCTTCGCCTGTTTCTCGCCGTCGTGGATGCCGGCAGCATCACCCATGGCGCGCTGGATGTTGGGCTTTCCCTTCCGGCGGCAAGCGAACGGCTGCGCGCCATGGAGGCGGCGGGCGACGTTACCCTGCTCACGCGGGGGCGACGCGGTGTCACTCCGACGGAGGCGGGCGAGGCGCTCGTCCACCACGCGCGCACGATCATCCGCCAGACGGTGCAGATGCGCAGTGAACTGGGAGCCTATGCGAAGGGGATGCGCGCCACCGTTCGCGTCCTCGCCAACACGGCAGCGATGACCGAGTTCATTCCTGAAAGGCTCGCGGCCTGGATGGCAGCCAACCCGCAGATCGACATCGACCTGAAAGAGCGGCAAAGCATCGAGATTGCCAGGAGCGTCGCTGCCGGCTTCGCCGAGATCGGCATTCTTTCTGATGCGGTGGAGACAAGCGGCTTGACGCTCAGCCCCTTCGCGACCGACCGGCTAGTCGTGGTGGCCCGCCACGACCATCCGATCGTCGAGAGAACGCAGGTCCGCTTCGCCGACCTTCTCGATGAACGCTTCATCGGCCTGGCGGGCGGCGCCTTGCAGGATCACATAGAGGGGCAGGCGGCCAAGCTCGGCGCCAAGCTCAAGCTGCGCGTGAAACTGCGCACCTTCGACGACATCTGCCGCATGACCGGCGCTGGTATGGGGATCGGCATCGTGCCGGAAAAAGCGGCCCGCCGCTGCCGTCGGCCCGCTCAGATCGCTGTCATTCGCCTTCAGGAAAAATGGGCCGTGCGGCGGCTGTCGATGTGCATCCGCAGTGACGGACAATTGACGCCGCCCGCGCTTAGCCTGTTCGAGCATCTCGCACGCAGTGGACGGCCCTGAAGCGCCTTAGCCACCTCTACGAGCAGGCTCGCTCGCTGATTTGAGGCGAGCGTCGAAAAAATGCTGATTTTCGCCGTTTGGAAAGCAAAATTTAACCATACTTCTCCATCTTTTGTCCATCAGTCGTCAAGAAGGGGACAATCCGGAAGTCGCGCAGCGGTGGTCGCTTGCCGGCCTGAGGGCCTTTTGCGTGAATTTCTGGCTTGATTTGCGTTGTTGAGTAAGATCATTCGCCCACAGTCTTTGAATCGTCTGTTGCGTCCATTGCTGATCACTTGCTGCGGCACCGCTCTTGTCGGCGCGGCTGCGTGGTCGCTCGTCGGTATGGTCGCGATGAACAGTTCCTTCACGCATGGTTCGGGCCGCCTGCTGCCCAAACCGCAACTCCATCTGGCCGAGAAGACAAAAGAGCGCGCCTGGGACAAGCACGCCAGGGTCAACCAGGCGACGCGGCTCGTCGCCGCCGCTGCGGCGCAGCCGGCCATGGTCGCAAGCCTGACGCCCAGCGACGCGAGATTCGCGCGCGATCTTGAATTTCCGAAAGATGCCGAAATGCTCGGCAAGAGCGCGCGCCTGGCGGCGGCGGTGAAACAAGCGGTATTGGCGTCGGAAAAGCTCGCCAGCAATTCCGCCCCTTCCGCTTCTCCGCAATCTCGCCACCAGGCCGCAACGATGAGCCTGCCCGCGTCGGAACGCTTCGCCCCGATGACCAGCGGTTTCGCTGACAAGCCGGCGGTCCAGCTCGCCTATGCCACCCCCTCTCAGAGCCATGTAGAAGGCAGCGCGTTTTCCGCCGTGCTGACCGCGCCTGTCGAGGACGATCTTGCCGAACAGCCGGAACCGGACGCGGCTGACGACACGGCCGCACTGCCGAGCCGTGAGGACACGCCGTCTGTCGGTCCCATGCCGCAGTTCCGCCCGCGCACAGAACAAGTGCAGAAGCCTGTTGCCGAAACCGAGAAACCTGCGGCCAAGCAGGCCGAAGCCGAGGCGGCGCCAAAGGCCGAAGAGACCGGGAAGACCGACGAACGCGAAACGCCGGCAAAGCCGAAGCTCGCCTATGCCCCGCCGGAAGATCCGACGGAGAACAGTTCCAGCACCGGCTTCGGCCAGGCGCTGCGCAGCATCTTCGGTAGCGGAGCGAAGGCAGGAAATGGCGTCGCCGTCTACGACATCACCGCTGCCAAGGTTTACATGCCCGATGGCAGCGTGCTCGAGGCCCATTCCGGCATCGGCAAGATGGCCGACAATCCGCGCTACGCGGATGTCAAGATGACGGGGCCGACCCCGCCGCACACCTATAATCTCAAGATGCGCGAGACGCGCTTCCATGGGGTCGAGGCGATCCGCATGCTGCCGATCGACGGAAAGAACAAACACGGCCGCGACGGCTTCCTGACCCACAGCTATCTGCTGCGCGGCAAGCGCGCGGAATCCCATGGCTGCGTCGCCTTCGCCGACTATCCGCGTTTCCTGACCGCCTTCAAACAAGGCAAGGTCAAGCAGATCGTTGTGGTGCCGAACGGCGGACGCGCGGCCGGCATGCGCTTGGCATCGAACGGCAGGAACTCCTGACGGGGACGTCCGACGGAAGGACGGCAAAGGTCTTTCGCCAATGGGGTACGAGCATTAAGATCCGGGCCTCTACAGGAGCGAGAACGAAGAGGACCGGGAGCCCGTCATGTGCCGAAACATAAAACCCCTGTTCAATTTCGAGCCGCCGGCGACGGATGCGGAGATCCATGACGCCGCGTTGCAGTTCGTGCGCAAACTGAGCGGAACAACCAAACCGGCCAAGCGCAACGAGGCGGCCTTCGAGCACGCCGTCAATTCGATCGCGGCCTGCGCCCGGGAATTGCTCTATTCACTGGAAACATCACAGCCGCCGCGCAACCGCGAAGAAGAAGCGGCTAAGGCACGCGCTAGGAACGCGATCCGGTTTGCCTGAGACAATGTAGCGTCAGCAATAGCCGACGCGCTTTGTTCCCTACCCCGTGGGAGCGCTCCTCACGCCTTGGCGGCAAGCGCACTCAATTCTTCAAGGTCGAGGTCCCGTTCCAATTCGTGCAGCGTCTCGTCGTCGATCTCGCCGGCGCGATGAAGCCGGATGAGTTCGCGCCGTCCGGTTGCGACCGCTTCGAGCACGACGTCGAAGTGGGCATGAAGAATGGGCGTGTAGTGCTCCGTGCGCTCGGCATAATCGACGATCGATACCGCCCGGCGCTGATACCTGTCGAGCAGTTGCGGATGGATGAGGGTGCCTCCGTCATCATAGGCGTGGCTCTGAATGGTCACGAGTTGCGCCTGCGCCATGGCCGCCTCGGCCTGGCTCATGCTGAGGCGCGCCTTTTCCGATGGCGGCTCGACGAGCCCCGCCCATAGGATCACCCGCCCGAGCGTGGTGCCCTGGACGAGCACGGTCCCCAGGATGACGGCAAAGGACGTCACCAGGATGAAGTCCCGCCCCGGGAAGCCCTCCGGTATGCTGAGGGCCAGGGCCAGCGTGACAACACCGCGCACACCTGCCCAGGAGACCACCGTTGCTGCGCGTGCCCCAAGCGGCCGATAGCGCTCCATCCCAAGGGTGTTTCCGAGGCGGATGGCGAAATCCGAGCCAAACACCCAGGCAAAGCGCGCGACGGAGAGCGCCACGAGAATTGCTAGGATTGGCCACCACATGGTGGCGGCGACGACATCGAAGCCGCCTCCGCGCTCGACGACGCCGCGAAGCGACAGGCCGATCAGAATGAAGACGGCGGCCTCCATCAGGAAGACGATGACGGTCCAGAACGACGAACCGCGCATGCGTGTGGCCGCCGTGAGCACGGTGTGCTGGTGCCAGCTTGCGATCAGGCCGGTGGTGACCGTGGCAATGACGCCTGAAACATGCAGGAACTCGCCGAGCAGGTAGGAAGTCCAGGATAGCAGGGCCGTGGCCGCGATGATCAAGTATTCGTCGCCAAGACGGCGCGCGAGCAGGACCCAGGCCGTGCCGATGGCGGTACCGACAAGGGCGCCGCCGATGGCCAGCACGAAAAAGCTGCCGACCGCTTCGCTCGCGCTGAAGGCCCCGGTGACGCCGGCGGCAATCGCGAAACGAAAGAGGACGAGGCCGCTCGCGTCGTTGAGCAGGCTTTCTCCCTCGAGCAGGATTTGCAACCGCCGAGGCAGCCGCACACGCTGCAGCACGGCACGGGCCGAAACCGCATCGGGCGGCGACACGATCGCCCCAAGCGTCGCGCAGGCAGCCCAGGGGAGCGAGGGGAAAAGCAGATGGGTGACCACGGCGACCACGGCACAGGTGAAGAACACCGCGCCGATCGCCAGCGAGGCGATGCCGATCAGATGCCGGCGCAGCCGGCCGACGGCGATCGTCCATGCGCCGTCGAGCAGCAGCGGCGGCAGGAAAATGACGAGCACCAGATCGGGATCCACCGCGATCGCCGGCAGGCCCGGCAAGAAGGCGAGCAGTGCGCCGCCGGCCAGCAGTGCGACGGAAGGCGGTGACCCGAACCTGTCGGCGACAAAGTGCAGCGCGATGATGGCCACAAACATGCCAATCACCAGCTCGAACAAATGTGTCGGTTCCACGCGCTCTGCCTCCACCCCTCCAGGACGAGGGCATTACAGAACGCGCTTTGCCGAAACGCAATCGGCGCGGCGCATCAACGGCGCGGTTTGAGCCGAGAAAAGAGGCGCTGCCAGAAAAGAAAAAAGGGCCGACGGAAGACCGCGGCCCATAAGGTGTGAAGGTCAATAAACCTCCAGAGGGGAACAGCTGCTGCGGCGGTAATGGGAGGAGAACCGCCATGTGCATCAGCTGTGTGCTTTATGCCTGATTTTTGACCATCTGGAAAACAATTATTGTGCAATGCAGCTATGCGTGCACCGCACACGAGCAGGCCCAAGCGGGGGCCCTTACCCGCACGCCGGTCAGCGCGGTGTGTTGCAAAAGATGGCGGAACGGCGCCTGCGGCCGAAAAAGCTCTGGATAGAGGATCGGGACCGACGCCATGCACCGGTCCGATGATATAGCTGCTACACTAGCGACCGTGGGATCGGCCGCATGTGCATGCTAGAGCGGTTTTCTCGATCAGAAAGCCCGGCGTCATCGCTCCCCGAGTTGTCCGCATTCTATCCACCGGTTGTGCACAAGCCGATCTTGCCGCAACACCTTGGCAGAACTTCCATTTCCTCGCCTCTGTGATTAACGCTTTCTTCACCAGGAGCGATGGGCGCATTCGTCCGCGGATCTCACGCAAGCGATGCAAGCCGGGTTTCCGCATCGATCAGGCAGGCCGCGATCGCAGCTACCAGCAACAGACCCGCAAAGGTGCCGATTGCAAGCCCGAAGCTCTGGACCACCAGAATGCCGATCAAGGAAGGGGGCGAGCAGACCGCCGAGGCGCGCCATGCCGCCCGCCGCGCCCATTCCGGTTGCCCGCGACTCCGTCGGATAGAGCTCCGGCGTATAGGCATAGAGCGCACCCCAGGTGCCGAGCAGCGCAAAGCTCATGATGAGCAGTGACGCTGCGATGATCGTCGCCCCATCTGCGACGACGAAAAGCAGGCAGCTCAAGGCGGAGAGAAGACAAAAGCCAACCAGCGTCGGCCGGCGTCCCCATGTCTCGACGCCATAGGCGGCAAGCGCATAGCCTGGGATTTGCGCCAAAGCGATGAGAACGAGAAAACCATAACCGCGGACGAAGCCGAAGCCTTCCCCCGCGAGCCGCGGCGGCATCCAGGTGAAGACGCCGTAGTAGGACACGGAGACGAGGAACCACACGACCAAGATCAGAAGACTGCGGCGGCGCAGATCCCCAGAGAAGATACCGGCGCTTGGTGAGGCCGCAGAAAGCGCGATCGATACCGCCGCTTCAAGCTGAGGGTGGCGATTGGCGACGAGCATCCGGTTGACGATGGCTTTTGCCTCGGTAGCCTTGCCCGCACGAAGCAGATAGAGCGGCGACTCCGGAACGAGGAAGCGGAGTCCGAGGCCGAGCACCGCCGGGATGGCGGTGACCGCGAAAATGTAGCGCCATGAGTCCGTGAGTCCCGCAAGCGCAACGAGCCATGCCGCCACGGCCACGATCAGCGTTCCGACGGCCCAAAACCCTTCGAGCATGACGAGCCAGCGACCGCGGCTTCGGGCGGGCAGGAACTCCGACATCATGGCGTAGTCGACCGGCAGGGTACCGCCGACTGCAACACCCGTGAGGAAACGCAGGAGCAAAAGGACGCCGAAGCTGGGTGCGAAAATCGACAGTATCCCGAAGATGGCATCGCAGGCCACGGTGACGATCAGCACCTGCCGCCGACCGATGCGATCGGCCAGCCGCCCAAAACCAACCGCTCCGATCAGCATCCCGAGAAAGAACAGGGTACCGGTCTGCAGTGCCTGCGGAACCGTCAGACCGAACGTCGCGGCGATGGAGGCTGCCGTGAAACCAACGGCCAGAACCTGCATGGCATCGGCCGCCCAGACCAAGCCGAAGATGCCGATCAAGCGGTACTGATAGGGTCCCGTACCGGCGCGGTCGAGCGCTTCGTTCATCGTGATCGTCGTCATTCCGTCCTGCCTTAGAAATCAATGCGCGGACACTACGTCGGCAGATCGAACTTGAACAGCGTCCCTCGAAGCGGCATCGGATCGGCTGTAGCGTGACAACGACGGTTTGCGCAGGCTTGCAAAGAATCTTTCGAAAGAAATCCGAAGTTGTATCCGCGCGGACATCACACACGGAAAGATCGTCATTAGAGACCGGTTTCGCGCTCTTAACTGAAGGATGAGGTCGTCAGCCGGCATCTTGGTCGCGAGCGCATCGAAGCGGCGGCCGATGCGAAAGGCAACGCGCTCTTTATCGACCTCGTTCGCGACCTGCTGTGGATCAACTCCGATATCGCCGCCGCCGGCTATCCTTTGGTTCAGGCAGCCGGATCAGGAACGCCCTTCCGGCAGGTGCTCCCCGCTGATTGGAGGACGACGGTCAGCTTCGGTCAACGTTGTGTCCGTTTTCGACGAGCCACGAGTCGTGAAGCCACGTCACCGTGCCGCGATGGCCCGGGAATGATCCAGCTGATGTCGCGCTCAAACACCATGACCTTGCGGTCCGCCCCGACCATGACCCACATCCAGAGACCATCGACCGTATTTCCGCATTTTGACTTTCATGCCCGTCAGGGTCAGGTCTTCTGCGCGCCCATTGCGGGCGACCCGCAGCGGCTCGTCATGGGGTTCGATCCAGCTGATCTTCAGCACCGGCAGGAGATCGGGCGCCGCGTCGCGCAGGAAATCCATGGCGATCGCCTGCGTTTCCTCGCGCGTCGGCAGTTGACCGCCAACCAGAGCGCCGTCGATCCGAGCGAAGCCCTTGAGTCGGCCATCCGCGGCGATGACAATGCTGAAATGCTCGCCACCGAGTGCCGCGTTGCGGCCGTCCGTTCGTTCATAACGCACAAGTTCGGCACTTTGGCCGTCCAGAGTGACAGGGCGCCGAGCGACTTCATCGTAGCCCGACCGACATGACTGTCTATGACGGTCGCCACGGACTGCACCGAAAGCGTTGCCGATTTCATGGACCTTCCCTTCTGAGTTTCCGCAAGCGCAATGCTGCCCGTGATTGACGAGAAGACGAGACCGAGAGCAGCGAGCGCAATGAGGGGCGTATGCGAGGCATGTCAAACTCCTTCGGTTGGCATGGGATAAACGCGAGATAATATGCACTTGACGTCAAGTGTAGGGTACGGTCGCAATTATCCCGGCCGGCCCTGCTCTAGGTCCGCCTCGCTTGCGCGATCAGCTCGTGCATCCGGATACCCTCTCCTTACCCTTGATTCCGCTTGCATCCTCGAAATAGAGGTCGATGACCGCGGCGATTTCGTCGAGGCTCAGGCCGAGGCGCTTGAGTGCGGCGATCTTTTCCAGCCGTTTGACGGCAACCTCGTCATAGTAGCGATAGCCCGTGCCCTCACGCTCGGCCGGTTTCACTAGGCCGAGGCGCTCGTAATAGTGGATCGTGCGGTGGCTGAGCCTGCACGTTCCGACAGTTCTCCGATCTGCATGAGGGACGACAAATGGCACACACCTAAACCTGACGTTGGGTGTAAATCCAGGATAAAGGCCTGTGGTCGTCAAGCGGTGGCTTTTTCTCGGAAGCCTTTGACCCGTCAGTAGGGCGAGATGCAGATCTGCCGCGGACCGTGATAGGGCTGGAACGTATCGTCGTAAGCCCTGTAGGACCGGTAGCGGGCATAGCACCAGCTCGTATGCGCGTTGCCACCATAATAGGTCTGCCGGTAGTAGCGTGGCGCATAATAACGCGGGCGATAGTAGGTCGGGCCGCCGTAATAGCCTTGGTTATAATAGCCCTGATCGTAGTAGCCCGAGCCATAATAGGGCTGCGCCAGCGCACCACCGATGATCGTACCGACGGCCAGTCCGCCGAGCGCCCAGGCCCAATCGTCGCCGCCACCGTGCCCGTGATGGTAACCGCCACGGTAACCGCCACGGTAACCACCGCGGTAACCGCCGCGGTAACCGCCACCGTATCGTCTGTACTGAACCAGTTGCGCTTGCGTCGTCTCGATCTTCGGGACGTCCGCTGCTGTGGGAAATGCCATGGCTGGCGAACCGCTGGTCAACGCCGACGCCACGGACAAGGCAATGATCGTTAGCCTGTTCATTGGCTTACCTCCATTTTCCCCGCTCATCTTAAGTATACATCGGAAAAGGCGCAGAAGCACTGCGTTTTGGCGACGCGGCGTCAGGTGTGGCGCGCAACTCGACGCGCCTCTTTCGAACAACCGCACGCGATGTCCGCTTGGCCGCACACGACGGATCGGGTCGCCGGCATCTCCACGCCCCGCCGGCCGGCGCCTTGACCGCGGGGAATGCACAAGGCCGCAGGTCGTTAATTATTTCATTTACCGCAATTCAATCGAAATCATTATTGCAATTCAGCAGCGCAATCCGGTCGGCTACACCTGCTCTCACCAAACAAGTTCACCCCAGACCGGCCAAGACCGGGCACCGACCCCCGCTTGCCAACCAGCTCAAAGAGGAGAAAGTCCATGTCCAGCAAACTCGAAGTCCTGACCCCCCAGAACAGCCAGCTGATCTTCATCGACCAGCAGCCGCAGATGGCCTTCGGTGTTCAGTCGATCGATCGGCAGGTCCTGAAGAACAACGTTGTCGGTCTCGCCAAGGCCGCAAAGGTCTTCAACATTCCAACGACCATCACCACCGTCGAGACCGGGTC